>CAVCPY010000032.1:0-17552 GCA_963604245.1 Eggerthellaceae bacterium | reverse complement strand
AGCAGTAGCTACGTGACCGATGACAAAGATGAAAATGGCCGGAAAGGCCGCGTAAGAAAAAAGAGGAATTATTTTTAAACAGCTTCTAAAAGGCGGAAAACTACACGCTGCAAGCCTTAGAAGCTGTTTTGAAATGGTTAGCGAATTTTGTCATACGGAATTATCGAGACATTTTCGGTCTCGGAAGAGGGTGCGCAGCAGTGGCTATGTGACCGATGACGGAGATGAAAATGACCGTAAAGGACGTGTTAGAAAAGAGAGGGATTATTTCAAGACAGATTCTTCGCAAACGTTAAATAATAAGGTGGACTTAAACCGGGCAAAACGATAGGCCAAAAGATTATGACATTCATTCACAACAGGATATTCATAGGCGTGGCAGCGGTTATGCTGGCGCTGGCGGGAGGAATGGCTTCAACAGGGACGGCGGCCGCACAGGGATATTCACAGCAGGACGTTCATTTCAAGGCGCCGGGGGTGCCGAGGCAGATGGTGTTCGCCGGAGACACGGTGCGGTTCGGCAGGAGCGACCTTTACGAAAGGATGGACCGGGAGCTGATTTCGTTCACATATATGCACTCGAACTCCATTCTGATGCTCAAGAAGTCAGACCGCTATTTCAGGCAGGTGGAACCGATCCTCAAGAAATATGGCGTCCCGGATGATCTGAAGTATCTTATGGCAATCGAAAGCAACCTCAACCCGAAGGCATATTCGTCGGCGGGTGCGGCGGGGCTTTGGCAGTTCACCAAGGCGACGGGTAAGGAATATGGTCTGGTCATCGACGGCGAGGTGGACGAGCGGTACAACATCGGGAAAGAGACCGAGGCGGCGTGCAAGTACCTGAAGCGGGCGTTTGAGAAATATGGAGACTGGATGACGGTGGCGGCAAGCTACAATGCCGGACAGGGGGGGATATCCCGCCGTCTGGAGAGCCAGAGGCAGAAGTCCGCTCTTGACCTGTGGCTGGTCGAGGAGACATCAAGGTATATGTTCAGGGTGCTGTCGGCGAAGATGTTCTTCGAGAATCCGGCGGCGTTCGGGTTCAAGGTGGAGTCGTTCGAGAAGTACCCGTGCCATTCACCCAAGGAGACTGTCACCGTCAGCGGCGCGATCGCCAGTCTGGTGGATTTCGCGGAGGAGCACGGGGTGACATATTTCCAGCTCAAGGAGGCCAACCTTTGGCTGAGGGATGACAAATTGCTGAACAAGGCCGGGAAGACCTACGAGATTGTGATCCCGAGCGGGAAGTGACGTCCGACGCTTCGACAGGCTTGGCGTCCGATGCCGGTAAGGCGATAACACCATCAGAGCCAGTTCAGGGCCAAAAGCGAGGCGAAGCCGTCGATGATGTAGTCCGCTCCTGAGTCAACGAGTTCCTCACGGGAGGCGTTGCCGTAGGTGACTCCGCAGGTCTTGGCGCCGGCTCGTCTGCCCATCAGGATGTCAAACGGCATATCCCCTACAACAAGGGTCTCCCCCGCCCCGAATCCCAACTCTCTCAAAGTCAGAAGCACCGGCTCCGGGTCAGGTTTAGCCTTCGTCACATTGTCGGCTCCAAGCACGAGCGAAACCACATTGTCAAAACCGAAAGTCACCACAAAATCCATCAGCGAACGGTTGGAGCGGGACGAGGCTATCGAGAGAGTGAACCCTCGCCTCTTCAATTCAGCGAGCGTCTCCGCCACGCCCGGAAAGACCGTCGGCACCAGCAATTTCTTGTTTTTCTCGAATATGTCCCTGTAAACGGCCGCGCATTCTTCCGCCTGTTCCGCTGTCAGTGACGGGAATATGCTCCTGAAACTCTCGCTGAGCGGCAGCCCGATCGTCGCGGCGCACACATCCTCGTCAGCCACCGGCAGACACAACTTCTCCATCGTCATCCGGAGCGTCCTGACAATGGTTTTACGGGTGTCGCAAAGCGTGCCGTCAAAATCGAATATTATAAGTCCTGTGTTCATCAGACGGCAAAAATAACTCAAATTGCCGAATATCCAAGGCCGCACGGCATAAGAATCGCCTCTCCCTCCCCAGCGCGGAGAAAGAGAGGCGGAATGTGAATACGCCTGTCCGGAGACCCGGGGGATTATTCTTCCGGAAGGAACATCGGATCCCAGGCAGGGAGAAGGGTCGGCTTCTGGTCGAGCATCCGCAGGACATCAGCAGGGACGTACTTCTTCTCGACCACGAGGCGGAACATATAGTTGTCGAACCACTCGTCGGTCATAATGAGGTTGCCCTTGTAGCCGGAATCAGCGCCCCAGCTGTTCTCGACCATCCACTTCACAGGCTTGCCGTCCTTGATGTCCACGGCTATGAGGGTCATTGCGTGGGACGAGCCGCTGGCGTGGGTCTGCACCCTCTGGCGCTTGTCCATAGGGAACGTCGTCCCGAAAAGCGAGCCGTAGTCGAAGTTGTTCAGGTCAAGGGTGCCTTTCTGGCGGTCGATGAACTTGCCGACATCGCAGGAGAAGTACATTGCGGTGTTGTCCTTGATCGAAGCGATGGCCATCTCTTTGATCCTTTCAACCGGAAGGTTGATGTAGAGCCAGTTCTGGCCGTCATAGACGTGACGGTCGTAGTCAATCTCATAGACCTTGCCGTACT
The DNA here is from genome assembly GCA_963604245.1 of Eggerthellaceae bacterium. GTDB lineage: Bacteria > Bacteroidota > Bacteroidia > Bacteroidales > UBA932 > Cryptobacteroides. Next base: position 14,945 of record CAVCPY010000032.1, on the reverse strand, counting down.
CGCGGGTCGGGTCGTTCATCACCATCACGTAGTTGTTCTCCAGGTCCGCTCCGACATATTCCTCATAGAAGGACTTCGGAGTGTAGGTCTTGGAGCTGACGAAGTCGCCCTTGGAGTCGTAGCGCGCCCACTCGAACTCGACCGGCGGTTCACCGAGGCAGAGGACAAGCATCCTGTAGATTTCCTTGAGCATCGCGGTCTTCATCGCCTGACAGTCCTTCGCGGCAGCGTCCCGGAGTTTCAGACCGTCCTCGCGGAGTTTGGTGGCGAGCTGAGTGCGCATCTGCGAAGTGCTGTTGGCGCAGTAGGTCTCAGGCATCACGGAGGACGGAACCACTCCGTACTTCATAATGAGGTTGGAGACTCCGGTGAACTGCCCGCCGTCCCCGATCGGGTTTCGGAACAGCCAGTCAACCTTGCGTTCGTCGAAGCCAAGCTCCTTCGTGTCAATCACTCCCTGAAGGAAAAGGTTGGCCTTCTCAAGCTGGTCGTAGAAGAACACGTAGTTCTGTGAGAAAGTGAAAGAGCCGAGGTCATATTTCTCGATCATCTTGGATCTCAACACATTGAGACCCGAAAACAGCCAGCAGCGGCCGGAGGATTTCTGATTGGTGCGTCCCTTTGTCTTCACCTCGTCGGAGAAGTGGGTGTCGATCATCGCGATGTTCTCGGAATTGGCGGCGAGAACATTGATGGCTGCGGCGTTGAGCGCATTGCGCACAGCCTTGTCGGATGCGGTGCCTTCGTAGCCTTTGCGGATTTCGGTCAGCATCTCGGCCGAGATGCCGCCGTTTTTGGACTGTTTCTGGGCGAAAGCGCCTGTTCCGCAAAGAACCAAAAGCGCTGACGCCAGGATAATTGTTCTTTTCTTCATAAATATTCAAAGATTTGGGGTAAATTTAGCGAAAATTTCGGTAATAGCCGAAAGATAACAGGATGTTTTGATTTCCGGAAGACAGAATCAGGATGAAGACCCGCCCGAAAATATTCCTTCTTGCGGCTGCGATGCTGCTTCTCGCCGGAGCTGACTTGCTCACAGGAGGAGCGGGCATCGGCGGGATGGACACAAGCATATTCCTGAAAATCAGGCTTCCGAGGATGTTGACGGCGGTTCTCGCCGGAGCGGGGCTTTCCCTTGCCGGGCTTCAGATGCAGAGCGTGTTCCGCAATCCGCTCGCCGACCCTCACATAATGGGCGTGAGCGCCGGAGCAGGGACAGGCGCGGCGGTGGCCACCCTCCTGATCGGCACATCGCTCCCGGCGGCGCTTTCCGGACTTACCGTCGCAGCCGCCGCTTTCCTTGGCGCGCTGCTGACCTCCCTTCTGGTTGTCGCCGTGGCCACAAGATTCCGGAGCGCCACCACCTTGCTCATCTTCGGCGTGATGCTGGGGTTCATCTTCAGCGCGGCGACCTCTATCCTTGAATATTCCGCCAACGCCGAAAGCCTGAAGGTCTTTTACAGCTGGTCAGCCGGGAGTTTCTCGGGAAGCCGGCCGGGCGAGGTCGGGGTGATCGCCGGGGCGCTCGTCATCGGGACAATCCTTACCTTTATCAACAACAAGGGACTGGACATAGCCCTGTTCGGGGATGAATATGCGAGCCTCGCCGGTGCGGACATTTCCCGGATCCGCGGAACCGCGATGACGGGAAGTTGCCTGATGGCAGGTGCGGTGACGGCCTTCTGCGGACCGCTTGGCTTTGTCGGAATCGTGGCTCCGCACATCGCAAGAGGTTTTCTGGGGACATCCGTACATCTCAAGGTCATTCCGGCGGTGATGCTTTCCGGGGCCGGCCTGTCGCTCACGGCGGACATCCTCTCACAGGCCTCCCCCACTCCCCTGCCGGTCGGAAGCACGATGGCTTTCATCGGTGTCCCGATCATCATTGCGATTCTCTTAAAGAGGAGGTGAATATGCTGAAAGCGAGCGAATTGACCATAGGCTACAGAGGCATCAAGGTCAGTACCCCCCTGTCTTTTGAATATCCTGACGGACATTCCGTGATGCTCCGAGGGGCGAACGGCAGCGGGAAAAGCACACTGATGAAGACTCTTGCCGGCCTGCTGCCTCCTTTGTCCGGTGTTTTCTCCGCAGGAGGGAAGGTCGTGATGGTGCCCACACATATTCCCAAGGTCAAGGGATTCTCTGTAAGGGAATTCATCCGCACGAGCCTGTTCCCGGGCCCGGGAATGTTCCGCGGACCGGACACCGATGCGGAAGCCGCAATGGAGGAGGCGCTCGGGAGACTCGGACTTGAGAGGCTGGCGGACAAGGACATCAGCCTCGTTTCCGACGGGGAGTTCCAGAAAGCGTGCATCGCCACGGCGCTGACCCGCAAGGCAAACGTGATTCTTCTGGACGAGCCCACGGCATTTCTGGATGTGGACAACCGCATTATGGTCCTGCGCACCCTTCAGGGACTCGCGCACGAGACAGGAGCCACCGTGATGTTCTCCACGCACGACATTTACGACGGTGCCAGATTCTCCGACGCCACGCTCACTCTCTGACCCTCACACTTGGTCAAAAGTTTTGAAACAACGGAACAATTCACTATCTTTGTTGGAATAGGGCCGAAGTCCGGAAGGACATCAGCCCCCGGAAAAACAAGTGACAATGCCGGAAAAGATATTCTTCATAGACGGGCACGCGCTGATCTTCAAGATGTACTACGCTTTCCTCAGGAGGCCGATGGTCAACTCCAAGGGAGCCGATATGTCGATTCTCTACGGGTTCACAAAATACATCCTCGAACTGCTCGCCCGGGAAAAGCCGGACTATCTGGCCGTGGCCTTCGACCCTCCAGGAGGCACGTTCAGGAACAAGATGTACCCGGAGTACAAAGCCAACCGCAAGGAGACCCCCCAGCTGGTCATCGACGCTCTTGAACCGTTGACGGAACTCTGCAAGGCGATGAACATCCCGACATTGATGCTGAAAGGGTTCGAGGCGGACGACGTGATCGGGTCGATGGCCAGACGCTGCTCCGGTGAAGGTCTGGATGTCTATATGGTGACGCCGGACAAGGATTACGGCCAGCTCATCGGGCCTCACGTCTGGCAGTACAAGCCGGGCAAGGGGGGCAACGACAACGAGATCATCGGCGTGCGGGAAATCTGTGAGAAATACGGCATCAAGTCTCCCGGACAGGTCATCGATATGCTGACCATCTGCGGAGACGCGGCCGACAATGTGCCGGGAGTCAAGGGAGTGGGCGAGGTCGGAGCAAGCAGGCTGGTGGCCAAGTACGGCAGCGTGGAGGAAATCTACAGGCATCTGGACGAGCTTACTCCAAGGCAGAAAGCCCAGTTCGAGGAAGCCCGTGAGCATATCGGGCTCAGTCACGAGCTGGTCACGATCAAGACGGACATCGAGGTTGACATCCCGACACAAGGGATGAAGGTCAATCAGGAATACGGGCCGGAGCTGGCCGACCTTTTCGAGAAATATGAATTCAATTCCCTGAACAGATTCATCGGACACGTCGCCGGGACCCGGGAAAAGCCGGAGGCGGAACTTCCGGAAACCTCCGATGTGCGCCCCGGCGAGGCGGTCAAGGCCGCCGTGAAGGCCGGAATCTGCTCGGTCATCACGGAAGGGGGCGACGGGAGCATATTCGCAAAGACGAGAAGAATCATCGTCGCGGCGCGTTCCGGGGAGAGGATTGTCGTGGCGGAAGGCGGCCCGCGGGAGTTCAGGGCGCTGCTTGAGAATGAGGAGGTCGCGAAGTGCGGCGAAGACCTCAAACGACAGATGAATATCCTGGCGGCCGGCGGAGTGGCGCTTCAAGGCCGGCTCCACGACATCGCCTTGATGCACTATCTGCTTGATCCTGAGAAGAGCCACAAGACCGATGTCCTGGCGCAGAGCATTCTGGGAGTGTCGGTTGACGACGTCTCGGCCAAAGCCGCCGTCCCGTCCACCGGTTCTCTGTTCGATGACATTCCGTCAGACGTACAGGCACAGGACAGAAGCAAGGAGGCCGCGGTTCTCCTGCTGCTTCAGGAAAGGATTCGCGGGGAGCTGGTCAAGGCTTCTGTCGCCGGTCTGTACGACACGATGGAGGAGCCTCTGCTGAAGGTTCTCTCAAGGATGGAGCGCAACGGAGTCAAGGTTGACCTCAACTCGCTGAAGGATTTCACCGCACATCTCCGGGAGGAAGTCACGGCGCGCGAGGCGAAGATCCGCGGGATGGCAGGAGAGCCTGAACTGAATGTCTCGTCCCCGAAACAGATCGGGGAGCTGCTGTTCGAGAAGCTGCACCTTGCCGACAAGCCCAAGAAGAACGCCAACGGGACATATTCAACGGACGAGTCAACCCTGCTGGATCTGGCGGAGAAGCACCCGGTCATAGATGAAATCCTCGAGTACCGCGCCGACCGGAAACTGCTCTCCACCTACATCGAGCCGTTCCCGGGGTATCTCGACCCTGCCGACGGCAAGGTGCACACAACCTTCAACCAAGCTCTGACGGCCACCGGGCGACTGAGCTCTTCGAACCCGAACCTGCAGAACATTCCGATAAGGTCGGAGCAGGGCAAGGAGATCCGCAAGGCATTCGTGCCTAGCTCTCCGGAAGGGCTGATACTCTCTGCGGACTATTCCCAGATCGAGCTGAGGATTATGGCTCACCTGAGCTGCGACCAGCATCTGATCAGCGCCTTCAAGGATGGCATAGACATCCACGCCGCGACTGCCGCGAAGATTTTCGGAATCCCTCACGGACAGGTCACCGCCGGCCAGAGGCGCATCGCCAAGACGGCCAACTTCGGGATTATGTACGGCATCTCGGCCTTCGGTCTGGCCCAAAGGTTGAGAATCGGCCGCAAGGAGGCCCAGAAGATCATCGAGGATTACTTCGCGGGATTCCCGTCCATCCGCTCGTTCATCGAGGACACGAAGGCGGCGGCGCGGGAGACCGGCTACGTCGAGACCCTCTTCGGAAGAAGGAGGTACCTGCCTGACATCAATTCCAAAAACGGGACGCTGAGGGCTCTGGCCGAGAGGAACGCCGTCAACGCTCCAATCCAGGGAACGTCGGCGGACATCATCAAGATGGCAATGATCGAGGTGGACAAGAGCATTACCGAGGCCGGGATGAAGAGCCGGATGGTGCTCCAGATCCACGACGAGCTTGTGTTCGACGCCGTTCCCGGGGAGATTGATGAACTTAGACAGATCGTCATTGACCGTATGGAAAATGTCGTGAAACTTTCAGTACCACTAACAGTAGAATGCAATTATGGGAAAAACTGGCTTGAAGCCCACTGATGAGCTGATCATCCTGGCCCAGAAGGGCAACGGACTTGCGTTTACCGCCCTCTGGGACCGTCACATCGAGCAACTGAGGTCTTACATCAAGGCACGTTTCAAGAACATAGACGACTATGCCGCCGATGACATCTGCAGCCGGAGCTTCGAGAAGGCTTTCCGGCAGATTCAGAACTACGACCAGTACAAGAGCCGTTTCCTTACCTGGCTATGCACCATAGCGAAGAACACCGCCCTTGACACCCTGGAGCAGGAGCAGAGGGTGCATCCGAAGAATCAGATTGTCTATCTTGACGACGAGAGCAAGCCTTCGGGTGTCGAAGGCATTCCTGACCAGACAGAGGACGCTCTCCACTCCCTCATCAAGACGGAGAACGAGGAGGAGCACAACAAGTACATCGACCGTCTGCCGGACCTCTACAGGGAGATTGCCCGCAAGAGACTGATTGACGGGATGAAATACAACGAGATAGCCGAGGCTCTTGGAATGGAGCTCAACACCGTCAAGACCCGAATCCGCCGCTCCAGGCAGATGATAGATGACCTCCGGAAGCAAGAGGAGGAAGGAATATGATGACCTTCACCGATTTCGAGGCTTTTCTGAAGGCCTCGTTTCCGGATGTCACGGCAGAGGCTCTGGAGAGTTTCCGGCTGATGGACAGCGGCTACCGCGACTGGAACGCAAAGATCAATGTCATCTCGCGCAAGGACATCGACGGTCTGTACGACCACCACGTCCTGCACTCTCTGGCAATTGCCGAATATCTCCGCTCGCAGTGTCAGGAGACATATTCATTGTTCACCGCCCCTCATTCCGGCCTGAAGGTTCTGGATCTTGGCACCGGCGGCGGCTTTCCGGGCATTCCGCTTGCCGTGATGTTCCCCGGGGTGAGGTTCACCCTCTGCGACTCCGTGGGTAAAAAAACCATCGTGGCGAAGGAGATCGCTGAAATGTTGGGCCTTGGCAACGTGGAGGTTGTCAACGCCCGCGCCGAGAGCCTGAAGGAGAGGTTCGATTTTGTGGTCTCTCGTGCCGTCGCACCTCTGACGGATTTCTATCCTTGGGTGAAAGGGAAGTATTCCCGCTCGATACTCTACCTCAAAGGCGGAGACATCAACGAGGAAATCTGCGACCTGATGGCCCGCGAGCGTCTCCGTAAAGGCTCTGTTTCCACCTGGCCCGTCAGCCGATGGCTTCCTGATCCGTATTTCGACGGCAAGTTCGTGATTGACATCCACCGATAAGAAAAGCGCTCCGGGACTGTTCCCGGAGCGCTTTTGGCAGAAAGTCACCTTAGAAACTGTTTCTAAGTCACTTGGAAATCTTGATGTTGTCGATGTGCCAGCGGTGCGCGCCGGAAACCTTATAATTGTAAACCGCGGTGTCCTTGTTCAACGCATCAGTATAGACAATGCTGAACCTCGTGTCCTTGTCGATTCCATTAGCCTTGACCGAGGCGTGCGTCCAGAACATCTGACCTGTCCCTTGGGTGTTGCCGAGCGGTTCGCTGTACTTGGTCCCGTTCTCGAACGTTCCGTTTCCTTCGATCACGACGGTCAAAGTCACAGGGTCGATTTTTCCGGTACCCTGCACGTGGGCGCACCAATCGAACTCCAGCGTGGCTTCCGACGTTGAAGTCAAGGACGCGACAGCTGGCAGTTTCAACGATGTGTGGACGCTTGTCTTGCCCAGCTTCAAGTACGTGTCCTGCGGATAGATTACTTTGCCGCCCGCATTCTTGTCCTCATAGCCGGCTGCCGCCAAGGCAGACGGGAACTTAGACATAAACGGCTCCGCGGTGTACGCATTAGGAGCGTTTGCGGCGGAGGCGGCTGCGTAATCATCCGGATGGCCTGTCACGGCATTGCCTATCGGCTTATCCGGATTGGCTTCGTTGTACTCCGCAATCATAGGAGAAAGCCAGCCAAAGTCGTCAAAGAACATCACTCCGGCAGCGAACTGATTGACAGAGAACGTGCTGACATAATCATATTCAGGATTTTTGAACAAAACGGAGCCTGTCCTGGACTCGGCGGAGGAGTTGGCGTCAAACACAACCGGGACCACATACTCACCGGCTTTCCCTTCCGAAACCGGGAATTTGATCCAGGAGTTAGCATTCTCCACCGTGAAGTCAACGTTGGACACGACCTTATAGCTGAGAGTTCCGCCAAGTCCGCTTACGCCGAGGCCGGCATCAACAGGAGTGACAGTGATTTTCGGTTCGAACTCCGCCTGCCTTACGGTGAGGACAGACTCGATGTTGTCCTTGAAGAAGCGGACCGTCCCGACTCTGTCAACGCCGGTAAGGTTAGGTTCTGCCTTGAAGGTCTTGACGGTGGTCTCTACCACAGCTTTCGTGGCGGGTGTCTCGACCTCCTTTATCCAGGAGTCGCCGATCTGCGTCTCGAAGGCCACATTGGCCTGAATCCTGACGGAGAACTCCTCTCCCTGGCCGAGGACATCGACGGAATTGCCCGAGGCGATGCTGACGAGAGGCTCCAGTTCCCCTCCCGCGGCGGACTGGACAACATTTATCACCTTCTTTGACTCTTCGGATTTGATTGTGACCTTTGCCGTGCGGAGCGTCGAAAGTGTGCTTGGCTCACACGTCACCGTAAGTTCAAGCTTCTCGTTGGCGGATCCGCCGACGGCGCTCAGGGTGAGCCACTTTTCCGAAGACTCGAGCGTGAAGTCATAGTCAGATGTGACAGTGACCTTCTCCGGAGCCTCAGGAGTTCCCTCGAAAGTGAGCAGATCCTTGGAGACTATGATGTTCGCCTCGACAGGATCGGTGTCCGGAATCTCGACTCCGTCACCTTCCTTGACCATTGAGACCTTTGGCTGGAACTCTTCCGATTCAATGTCGGTCACGGAAAGACGCGCCGTGCCGCCGTTTCTGGTAGCCAGAGCGCCCGCTCCGCTTGCCTGCCAGTTGGCCATACACCTGAAACGGAACTGACAGTTGTCCATATTCTTCTTGATCTTGACCTCAACGTCGACCTGCACATTGGTGGCTCCGTCGGCATTCATCGCGTGGGTAAACTCGCAGCCGCCCGGAACATCGGTCGCCTGCTGTTTTTCAGCCGCCGGCTTCCAGGTCTCGCCGTCGAGATATTCAATCATCCAGTACTTGTGACCCGTGGCAGAGGTTCTGGACTCGAACGTGACACGCATCACCGAGCCGGCCTTCACGGCCCCATAACAGTAGAAAAGCCAGTAGTCGCCCGGCCAAGGGCCTGTGACTCTCGGGCTGGCGTCACTCACGTCAAGCTTGTACTTGTTGCTGTCGTTGGTGTTCGCCACATCGAAAGGAACATACTCGATGTACCCCAGTCCCTCGACAGGCTCAATCCTGCAGGAGGAAGAGAATGTCGCCGTCGTGAAGTTGACAGGTGTCTTGCGTATCTGATACTTTACCGGATAGAACGAAAGTTCCTCGTCAAGCCCTCCGTCATCAAAGGATGTCGGGACAAAATAGAGCGTCTTGGCATAGAGAAGCGCATAGCCATAGGCAACAACCTTGTGCATATTGACGGATTCCACGTCAATGCCGGCGTTGTAGAGCGTGACGGCATTGGTGAGGGAACCCACACGGACGCCCTTGTTGATCAGCGTACCGGCCACTTTGACATATTCGATGGCCGACGGCTGGTAAGTTGCCACGGTCTCGGTGACATCCAAGGCCTCAGGGTATTCAACCTGCGAATTGGACACCACCGTCACCTCGTCGGACGTGAATGTCCTCAAGGTGTTGGTCGTGCCTGCGGCTCCGTTCATTGTCACCTTGTCACCGACCTTGACTTTGTCCGCATTGCCCAGAATGTACCTCGCGGCTGTGGCGTCAGCGGCAATGAAGCCGTCGGAAGCCACGGCCACCACCTGACTTTCCTTGACTTTCGCCCTGGTGCCATCCTCAAGCGAGGCAAGGCCGGCCAGGTCATATTCCTCGACCCCGAGATAGGTGTCACCTTTCTGGTAGATGACGGTGCGGATCGAGTAGCCGCGGTTGTTGGCGATGGTAAGGATTCCTTCGCGCGGACCGTCCATCGCTCCGTCCCTGACATTGTCGGCGACGCTCACGGTCACATCGACTGTGTTCGTGCCGGACAGCGGATCGACGGTGATCCAGTCTGAGTCCACATCGATGAACCAAGCGTCGTCGGAGGCTATGGTCAGAGACTGTGACTCGGCCCCGACAGCCTCGAAAGTCAGGCTTGACTCCGAAAGGAGAGCGCTCGGCTTGACATATTCCTCCTCGTCGCATCCGAACAGAGAGACGGCGGCGAGAGCGGCTGCGCAGAGTTTCAATATATTCTTAAATAGTTTCATAATATCTTATTTTTCAATGGATTAATTCATTCCATCATCGGTATCACCCTCGGAAGAGGTACTCAGTCCGTCATCCCAGCCAGGATTCTGGACAAGATTCCTGTTCAGGTCCCTGTCCCCTCTCGGGATAGGATAAAGGTAGTCGCGGTTCTCATCGAAAGAACGGGTTCTGGTGCGGTACATATCCACATAGCCGCTGTGGCCGTCACTGAGCACGATTCCGTCGGAGTACGGAACATAGTTGCCGTCAATCTCGATCTCCTGAATCTGGAGGAAGACGAAAGATGTGCCGTACTTCGAGGTGTACTCCGTCTTGACAGAGTTGTCAACGCTCTTGGTGTCATAGAGATAGACATCAGGCTTGCCGTCCCCCGTGAGGTCGTACGGACCCACGCCCGGGAAATACACTCCGTAAAGAGGCTGAGGATAGCACTGACCTTCCTTCCATCTCACGATGTCGTCCCAACGGCTCGCCTCAAGAACAAGTTCGATCGTCCTCTCGCGGCGCACCTCAAGAATCTGGGCGAGGTTCGCCGGAGCGAGAGCGGCAAGATTCCTGTAGCCGTATCTCTCCGAAACGAGGAATGGATCCACGGTCAGGCCGGCAAGATTCAGATGAACCATCCCGACCCTGTCACGGAGAAGGTTGATGGACTTGTCCACATCCTCTTGGGTGAGGATGTTCAGCTCGGCCTTGGCCTCGGCGTAGATCAGGTAGGCCTCCGCCAGACGGAAGACCGGAATGTCGTTGAAGGACATACCGGCGCGCTCGGCGGTCTCGTACTGAGCGTCCATCACGAACTTCTCAAGCTGGAAACCTGTCGAAGTCATCGTGAGTTCCGGACCGTTGACGGTCTTCTTGGAGTTCGTCCTGACGTGGCCCGGAAGCCTCATAATCATCCCAAGACGAGGATCCCTGTCCTTCATCTCGTCCACGAAGAGCATCGTCTCCCATCCTTCCTTGTCGGTGAAACGCGAGCCGTCCTTCATCAGGAAGCTGTCCACGAACTTCTTGGAGAAGCCCGGGTTGCCGCCGGTGTTCATCAGCACATAGCTTGTGGCGCTGTGGGTGCATCCGATGGACTGATCCATCTTGATGGCAAGAATATACTCGTTCTTGTCGGCGTCCACCTCCATAAAAAGGTCGTGGTAGTTCGCCGCCAATGAATATACTCCCGCCCCCATCACCTCCGAGGCCGCCTCGTAGGCCAGTTTGAGATAGTCGTCCGATGAGCGGCCTCCGGCAATGGAAAGATTGTGATACTTCCTGAAAGTACCTTCGTAAAGACAGAACTGAGCCTTGAGCATCAAGGCGGCCCATTTGTTCACGCGGTACGTGCTGACCTCGGAAGGAAGCGACCCAATGGCCTCGTCGATGTCCTCGACCATATGGGACACGATGAGTTCCCTCGAATCCCTCGGATTGAAGAGGGTGGAGTCTGTCGAGCCCAGTTCCTTGTCGTACCAAGGGACGTCACCGAACTTCTTCACTTTCTCGAAGTAGAACTTCGCGCGGAAAAACTTGGCCAGCCCGGTGTACTGCTTTCTTACAGCCTCGTCCTGGCACTGGTCAATATGACCGAGCATTGTGTTGATCTTGCGGAGCTGGCCCCAGCTCCATCCTCCGGACGCGGCCGTGGTCGGGACCTCGCGCGCCGTACCGCCCAGAAGCTCATCGGAAATCGTACCTTTCTGGAACACGACGTCCGACTGAAGATCGTACGGTGTCTTGTCCAGGAGATTGTCGTAGAAGGAGTTGGAGAAAAGTTTCAAATCCTCCTCGTTGCGGAAATATGTCTCCTCGACGAGTTTGTCCTTGGGATATTTCTCCAGAAAGCCCTCACAGGACGCAAGCCCGAGGACAACGGCTAAGAATGGCAATAAATATCTTTTCATTTTCAATGTCCTCCGTCATTAGAATGTTATGTCGATGCCGAACATTATGGTCTTCTGCCAAGGATAGGCGACAGCGTCCTTGGCGTCAGAGTTCGTGTACAGACCTGTAGCGCTGTTGGTAGTCGTGACACGGCGGTAAGCGGATTCCGGATCCAGATACTTCGTGTACTTCTTGATCGGAGACCAGTAGGCCAGGTTCTCGCCGGAGAAGTAGAAACGCACCTTGTCAAGGCAGATTGCCTTTGTCCATTTTTGTGGAAGAGTGTAGCCGACGGTGAGACTCTTAAGTCTTAAGTATCTGGTGTTCTGAATGTACCTGCTGTTAGGCGGGGCGAGTTCCCCTCCTGTGGACGAGTACACGCGCGGCCTCGGGAAGTAAGTGTCGGGATTCTCCTCAGACCAGACGGTCTTGATGAAGTCGCGCGGCATAAAGGCGGCGCAGTAAGCGTAGGAATATGACCCCCAGAAAGCGATGTTCATTCCGGAAGGGTACCAGTAGTGGTTGCCCACTCCCTGAAGGAATGTGGAGAAGTCGAATCCCATCCACTCGAAACCGAGGTTGATTCCGTACTGGAGGCTAGGCAGGGCGTTTCCGAGAATCTTGCGGTCTCCCGGGCTGTTCGCGGTGTTGTCTCCGAGGGTGATCTTGTTGATTCCGCCCTCGCCTTCCTGCTTGTTGTCCAGATCGACATACCTAAGGTCGCCGGCCAGGAATCCGCCCTGCATACGGTTGGTGCCCACGTAACTCAGAGCATCACATACATTGTTCTGGTAGTCCTTGGCCTCCTCATCGGTCGCGAAAAGACCATCCACGACGAAGCCCCAGATGTCTCCGATTCTCTGACCGACATAGTAGTCGGTGAGCCGTTTGTCCGGATTGTTGTCGTACCTTGTGATGTGAGAGGTGTAGTCGCTGACGGAAGCCCGGATGCTGTAGCTGAAAGGTTTGCCCAGAAGTTGGAAACTGTCTCTCCAGCCCACGGAGATCTCGTAGCCCTTGGTCCTCAGGTCGGCGGAGTTCTCCTTAGGCGAATCGGCTCCATAGACACTCGGGAGGGCGTTGCCCTTCACGAGCATATTCTTTGTGTCGCGGATGTAGGCTTCGGCCGTGAAGTCGAGCCTGCCTTTCAGGAGCGAGGCGTCAAGGCCGGCATTGTACTGGTAGGTGGTCTCCCAGGTCAGGGAAGATGAGTTTGGAGCGGAGATTTTGGAGTACTGTGCGTTGGTGGAGCCTTCGCCGAATGTGAACGCCGAGAAGTCCTGAATCGAGATTGTCCTCATAAACGCGTAGTCGTCCACATTCTGGTTGCCCAGCGAGCCGAACGAGGCGCGGAGCTTGAGGTTGTTCACCAGATCCTTCGCCGGAGCGAAGAACGGCTCCTCGGAGACGCGCCATCCCGCAGACACTGAAGGGAACATTCCCCAGCGATGTCCCTTGGCGAAACGTGACGAGCCGTCGTAGCGTCCGGAAGCCTCGAAAAGGTACTTGCCCTTGTAGTCATAGTTGACACGTCCGAAGAATCCGGCGAGGGCGTATTCGCTCTGTCCGCCGGTGAGATTGGTGATCTTGGCTCCCGAAGTGGCGTCGGGCACGATGAGGGAGAAATCGTTCAGGTACTCGTCCGAGATGTTCTGGGCCTCGGCCGTGAGATTCTTGTAGTGGTAGGTCTCGGCGTTGAAACCGAACATCACCTTGACATTATGGGCGTCGTTGAACGAGTCCTCGTAGGTTCCGAAGACGTTGCCCGTGTAGTAGTCGTACCTTCTCGTCCTTTCCTCAAGATGGTTTAGACCGGCTCCGGTGGTGTACGCTCCCGTCACGCCCGGACGTATTCCGTAAGGAATGTTGACGGTCCTGTGCATCTCGCTGCGGTTCACCCTTCTGTAGGTGAAGTTCGCGGTGACGTTGAACTGTTTCACAGGGCGGATGACAAGTTCGGTGGTGTTGGCGAAGTTGAACTTCTTGTCGTAGTTCTTGTGCTTGCCCATTGCGAAGACGATCTGCCGTCCGTTCGCCACATTGTAGTTGCCTCCGATGATGAGAGGGTTGTTGTAAAGCCCGGTTCCGTCAGGGTTGAAGAGCGGGAATGAAGCCGGGGTGTGACGGAGATTCCTGAACACGTCCTGGATGTCCCCCACACCGATCCACGAATAGTCGGAGTTGTAGAAAGACATATTGTTGGACAGGGTCATTACCTTGTTCAGTCTGGCGTCGATCTTCGCGCGCACGTTGTACTTCTGGAAGACATCAGGCTCGGTGGCCTTCATTATGCCCGTCTGGCGGTCGTAGCCGCCGGAAAGGAAGTACTTGATGTTCTTGTTTCCTCCGCTGACCGAGACGCTGTGCTGCTGGACCGGATGCTCGTCACGGAACATCTCGTGGTACCAGTCAGTGTTGCAGTAATAAACCCACTGCTCCTTGCCTCCGCGGACTTCCTTTATGACCCAAGGACGGTCCGGGTTCTCGGTCTTGTCGTTGACTCTGGCAAGAAGCTCCATCATATCGTGCTGGGTGTAGCCCGTGTAAGGCGTTCCAGTCGCCTGGGTCTTCCAGAAGAGGTCAAGGGTATAGACCGACCAGTAGCCCCTGTCCTCATAGTCGGTGGAGGTGGTAGGCTCCTCCCAGCCGAAACGTCCGCTGTAGCGGATCTTGGCCTTTCCGTCCTCGGCGTCGCCCTTCTTCGTCGTGACGAGGATCACACCGTAGGCGGCACGCGCACCATAGACAGCGGCCGCGGCAGCGTCCTTGATGACGGAGATGCTTTCCACATCGTTCGGATTGACATCCTCAAGATCGCCCAAAGCCCCGTCGATCAGGACGATGGGATTGGACTCGTTGATGGATGTGAATCCTCGGATGTTCAGCTTGCCCGAACTTCCCGGATTACCCGACTGTGTCGTGATGTTGAGGCCCGGAACGGAACCCTGAAGCATCGTCACGAGATTGTGCGACGTACGGTCCTTGAGTTCCTTGTCCCCCACCACGGAGATGGCTCCGGTAAGGTTCACCTTTTTCTGCGTGCCGTAACCAACGACAACCGTCTCGTCAAGCATCATATTGTCCTCAGTAAGGATGACAGTGACGGATGCCTGTGCGGCGGGAACAGGAACCTTCTTTGTGGTGTAACCGAGGGACGACACCTCAAGGGTGACACTTCCCGAGGGAACCTTCAGCGAGAAGGTTCCGTCATCGGAGGTCATTGTTCCGTTGCTGGTTCCCTCGACGAGAACAGCGACCCCGACAAGAGGTTGCCCGGCGGCGTCAAGAACTTTTCCCGACACCTCCCTCCGGTCCTGCGCAAGGAGTGCCGTGAGGCAGACCAGCATCAGAGCCAAAGAGACAGCAAATGATTTGATAACTCTCATAAGGTTGAATATTTGGTTTGTATGTTAGAAGCTGTTTAAAAATAATTCCTCTTTTTTCTTATGCGGCCTTTCCGGCCAT
>CAVCPY010000031.1:0-12216 GCA_963604245.1 Eggerthellaceae bacterium | reverse complement strand
ACTGTCTCGAAAATTCCGCATAATAAAATGTGGGAACCATTTTTAAACAGCTTCTCAAAAATCCTGCATAAATCTCTACCAACTTATTTTTTATCGCTTACTCAACAACGCAAAGGTCAAAAAATAATCTTGCAACCCGGTTGCAAATTGAAAAATGTGTAAATTTGTAGAATGAATATGTCAAACATAGACATCACGGAGCTGCTTGAGCGGCACAACATCAAGGCCACGGCCAACAGGCTGATAGTGGCCAGGGCGCTCCTTACAGAGGAGCGGCCGTTGAGCCTGATGGAGCTGGAGGACAGGATCGGCACCATCGACAAGTCAGGAATATTCCGGTGCCTAGCGCTGTTCAGGGAGCGTCACCTCGTGCACACGATAGAGGACGGCGGCGACGGCACCAGATACGAGCTTTGCCTCAGCCACGACTCCGGACGCGACGAGGACACGCACGTCCATTTCTTCTGCGAGAAATGTCACCGCACCTTGTGCCTTGACGGCATCGGCATTCCCCGGGTGACGCTCCCGGCGGGATATTCAGAGACCACGGCGAACTACCTTATTAAAGGAATATGTCCGCAATGTTCGGAGGAGCGCTATGGCGAAAAGTAATCAAAAGGTAATGGATAGCGGTAATCTGAAAGGACATCTGGCCCTGCTGGCGGCCTACACGATCTTCGGAATCAACATAGTGCTGACGAAAGACGTTTCCAACTCGGCGGTGGTCTCCCCCATCGCTCTGTTCACGTTGAGAGCCGTCGGAGCGTCCGCCCTGTTCTGGCTGATCTCCCTTTTCACCCCAAAAGAGAAAGTACCTGTCAAAGACTTGGTGCAGATTGCATTGGCGTCCATCTTCGGACTCTTCATAACGCAGTACACCTTCCTTAAAGGCATCACGATGGCCACGACCATCGACGCGTCCGTCATCGGAACCCTCGGCCCGATCTTCACGATGTTCTTCGCTTTCATATTCGTGAAAGAACCCATCACCGCGAAGAAAGCTGCCGGAGTGGGGATCAGCTTTGTCGGCATCATATTCCTGATTTTCAATTCCGTGCATAGCCACAACGGGGTGGAGGCGACAAAGCCTCTGGGCTTCATCCTGCTGTTTCTGAACAGCATCAGCTTCTCCCTGTACCTCGGGGCGTTCAGGCCGCTCATCCAGAGATATTCAGTGATCACATTTATGAAGTGGATGTTCCTCTTCTCGCTTCTGATGTCGCTGCCGCTCTCCGCCGCGGACCTTCTCCACACCGACTACGCCGCAATAAGGCTGCCGCAGGTTCTGGAAATCGGGTTTCTGGTCTTCTTCGCTACCTTCGTGGCATATTTCCTGATTCCGATAGGCCAGAAATGCGTCCGCCCGACAATCGTGGCGATGTACACCTACCTCCAGCCGATCCTTGCGTGCCTGTTGAGCGTCATCGGCGGGATGGACACGATGACCTGGCAGAAGGTTGTCGCCATCATAATGGTCTTCAGCGGAGTGGCGGTGGTCAACCGGAGCCGCGCTGCATCCCACGCTCCAAGTCTCAAACACTAAAATCAAATGAATATGAAAAAGATCATCCTTGCCTTGACGGCCGCCACGCTGGCCACTTCCGCGTTCGCACAAGAAGTCATCAAGCTCCCTCAGCCTGACAAGAACGTGTCAATGACTCTCTACCAAGCACTTCAGCAGAGAGCCTCTGTCCGTGAATATTCTGACGCTCAGATCAATGACGCAACCCTGTCACAGCTTCTTTGGGCCGCTTGCGGAGTAAACCGCGAAGATGGAAGACTGACCGTTCCGTCCGCAATGAACACCCAGGAGGAAAGCGTCTATGTCTGCAGGTCTGACGGAGCCTGGCTGTTCAACGCGCAGGAAAACACACTGACCAAGGTTTCAGGAAAGGACATCCGTCCGGAGCTGGCCGGACGGCAGACATCCGTGGCGAACGCACCGGTGTTCCTTGTGATTGTCTGCGACCTGAACAAGTACAAGTTCCGTGACGCGAGAACCGCCACGTTCGGGGCCATAGACGCCGGCTACGTCTCACAGAACATCTGCCTTGCCTGCGAAGCTCTCGGACTGGCCACTGTACCGCGCGGAAGTATGGAACACGAAGCGGTCAGGGCAGCCCTCGGCCTGAAGGAAGGACAGGAACTTTTGCTTAACCATCCGGTCGGATACGGGAAAAAGTAATCCATCTTACTATTTTTTACAAAATGTTTTAATATAGTAAATATCAATCATTTCAGCCTCGCCGACCATCGTAGGTGAGGCTAATTAATAATACATAAAAAGATTGTTTTATGCGTTTTTTTACTACCTTAGCGCATTGTAAAGCGAAAGAACAATGGCTATTACCATCAAGGAAGTGACAAGCAGACAGGAGCTGAGGCGTTTTGTCAGGTTTCCCAACGAGCTGTACGCTGACAATGAGTACTACGTCCCGCAGATTGAGTCGATGGAAATGGACACCCTCACTCCGGGCAAGAACCGTGCGTTTGAGGTCTGCGAGGGCAGATACTGGCTGGCTTGCAACGAAAACGGCAAGATTGTCGGCAGGGTGGCCGGAATCATAAACTACAAGTACAACAAAAAGGTTGACAAGAAGATCTGCCGGTTCTGCTGGATTGACTTCGTCGAGTCACAGGAAGTGGTTCACGCCCTTATGGAAAAGGTGAAGGAGTACGCCGTGGAAAAGGGAATGGAAGTCATCGAAGGGCCGGTCGGATTCCTTGAGTTTGACATTTCCGGGATTCTTGTCGAGGGCTTCGACCAGATTCCGACCGCCTACGGAAAGTACAACGCACCGTACTACGAGCCGATGCTCCTCAACGAGGGATTCACGAAAGAGACGGATTTCGTGGAGTATCGGATCACTGTCCCGGACAACATCGACCGCTACGTCCACTTCGCCGAGATGATCGGCGAACGCTACAGCCTCAGGGAAGGCGACTACAGGAACAAGAACGAACTGCTTCACAAATACGCCGACGGGATATTCAGTGTAATGAACGAGTGCTATTCCGTCCTTCACGGCTTCTCCGAACTCTCCCCCGCCCAGTGCGAGGATCTCAAGAACCAGTTCTTTCCGAACCTGAATCTGGACTACGTCTCAGTCATCGTGGACCGGAGCGACAAGGTGGTCGGGTTCGGAATCACGCTCCCTTCCCTTTCCAAGGCTTTGCAGAAAGCCAAGGGACACCTGTTTCCGTTCGGTTTCATCCACATCCTCAAGGCTTTGCGGTGCAATGACACAATCGATGCCCTGCTCATAGCCATCTCCAATGAATATAAGGAGAAAGGGGTCAACGCCTTGATAATCTCCAAAATCGGCAAGGGAATGCACAGGAACGGCATAAAATACGTCGAGAGTACCCGCGAGCTTGAGGACAACCACAACGTGCAGAACCTCTGGGGCAAGTTCGAGCATCACCTCCACAAGAGAGCCAGAATTTACGTCAAGAACATCTAACACATAATGAATATGGCAGACAAGAAAGCGGTAAGAATACAGACCTCCATTCTGAACGGGGTCGAGAGGAAGGCCCTTGTCTGGCTGGCCGAGAGGCAGCCGAAATGGGTCGTGTCGGACACACTCACAGCCATCGGCACGCTCGGCGCGCTTATGATCGGAGCCGGGTACATACTCTGCGGTGTCAATGTCAATTTCCTGTGGCTCAGCTGTCTTGGGTTCATCGTAAACTGGTACGGGGATTCGCTTGACGGCACTCTTGCAAGGGTCCGCAAGACCCAGAGGCCGGTTTACGGCTACTACCTCGACCACACGGTCGATTGTATCAACGAGGCGTTTATGTTCATCGGACTCGGATTGTCTTGTCTTATGCGTCTGGACCTGGCATTGATGATATTCGTTGTCTATCTTTGCCTTACAGTGAATGTCAGCGTCAACGCACACCTCAAGAGCGAGTTCCGGCTTACCTACGCCAAGCTCGGTCCGACCGAGTTCAGGGTAATCGCCATAATCATCACCTCCCTGTTCGTGTTCATCAAACCCTTGAGGGAGTTCGAAGCCGTTGTAAGATTATTCGGCAAAGACATTGACCTCCGGGCGCTTGACGTGGCAGGCATTGTCATCCTGGCCCTGCTTGTGGTCATTTATCTTGTGACAATCATAAGTGACGCAAAAGGTTACGCCAAGATGGACCCGATGCCAAAAAGGGACGACAAGTAATGCCGCTTCTGCCAGTAGAACAGATTGAGCGGCTTGCACCGGTTTTCAAGGGAAAATTCGGGAATGCCGTAGCCGGCATTCTGCGTAAAGTACTTTCCATCAAGACGCTGTCCGACATTTACGACACGATTGACGGGCATCAAGGAGCCGATTTTGCCGGAGTCCTTCTGGACAAGCTCGGTGTCAACTATCAGCTGGGCGGCTCGCAAAGACTCCTGAATCTGCCTGACGGGCCGTTCATAACGGTCAGCAACCATCCCTACGGAGGGATGGACGGGGTCATACTCATAGACCTTATCGGTCATCTGCGTCCGGGATTCAAGGTGATGGTGACAGAATTCCTCGCACTCGTCGAGGCACTTCGTCCGAGCCTCATCGTCGTCAATCCCAAGAACAATCTGAACAAGGGCATCACGGCAAAGAACATCCAGGGAGTCCGGGAGGTCATCGGAAGGCTTCACGATGGTGAGCCGGTGGGGTTCTTCCCTTCCGGTGCGGTTTCCGACCTAAGTCTTAAAAAAATGAAAATCAGGGACAGGGAGTGGCAGGAAGCAGTTCTGCGGCTTATTCAGAAAGCCAGAGTGCCGATTGTCCCGGTCAGATTCTTTGACCATAACTCGTTATGGTTCTATTATCTTGGTCTCATAGACTGGAGAGTCCGCATTCTGCAGCTTCCGCACGAACTGGTCAACAAGAAATACAGAAGGATCAGAGTAGGGGTCGGCGAGACCCTGAGCGTGGAGGAACAGTCCAGACATTCCGACATCAAGGATTTCGGAGCGTTCCTCAGAAGCAAGGTCTATGATATGCCTCTGCCCGAGGATTTCATCAGATACAAGGACTACATCGCGTCAACGCGGTAATCCACAAACTTTTCCGTAAGCACGCAAAAGAAGTCCAGTGCCGCTCTCCACAATATTCGAATGAAAATTCCTTGAACATACTGGCTTCGTAAATGTTTTTTTGTATCTTTGCAGTCTAATCGGGGTATTAGCTCAGCTGGTAGAGCGCAAGGTTCGCAATCTTGAGGTCAGGAGTTCGATCCTCCTATGCTCCACGAAAGTAAAGAGGGTGGTCCTTAAGGATCATCCTCTTTTTTTGTAATGCCTCGCCCTTGATTGGCGTATGGAAAACCTCTCGTTCCCGATTTCCTTGAACATCGTGAGCACGGCGTAATCAGAATATCACACCATACCATAACATCTTCAGAAAATCCAAGACATAGATCAGTTCATTTTTCAGCCTTCCACTCTTGTTGTTCCATCAATATGAGGATAGAGCAAAACTACATTTTGGTGATCCGGGCAGTCCAGCCGCCGCCGGGAGCCATATGGATCTTGACTTTACGGTCGGCAGGAACGGAGGCGGACTCTCGCTTGTAGTCACGGGCGGCACGGTCGGCGTTCACTCCGTCACGGAAGATTTCCATAGTCCATTCGCCCTCGCCGAGGAAGCCGAGATCAAGAGTGAGGTCACGCGCCTTCCAGTCGTTAAGGGAGCCGACATACCAGACATCTCCACTGCGGCGGGCAAGGGTGATGAAACGTCCGAGGACACCGTTCACGGCCACGCTCTCGTCCCAAACCGTCGGGCAGTCGGTGATGTACTTCGTGCATTCAGGTTCGGAAATATAGTTGGACGGAGAGTCGCACAGCATATTCAGCGGAGAATCAAAGACTACATATTCGGCGAGCTGGTGGCAGCGCGTGCCCTGGCTCATCGCCTCGGAGTTGACCGGACGGTAGTTGTTCTTGGTGGCGTTGCGCATAGCACCCTGTGTGTAGTCCATCGGGCCGGCGGCCATCCTGATGTACGGAACGGTGACATCGTAGGTCACCTGATCGACAGTAGGGGCGCTCCATTTCAACTGCTCCAGACCGTGCACACCTTCGTAGTTGATGACATTAGGGTAGGTTCTGCTAAGCCCGACAGGCTTGTAGGCACCGTGGAAATCAATCAGAAGACCGTACTTGGCCGCAGTCTGAGCGGCACGCCTGAAGAAGTCAACCATATACTGGTCGTCACGGTCCATGAAATCGACCTTGAAGCCCTTCACACCCATCTCGGAATAGTGACGGCAGACGTTCTCCATCTCACGGTCGAAGGCATAGTAGCCGGCCCAGAGGATGAGACCCACGTTGTGCGCCTTGGCATATTCACAAAGCATCGGGAGGTCGATTTCAGGGACGATCTGCATTAGGTCGGCCTTTTTGTTGACTGCCCAGCCCTCATCGAGGATGACATATTCAATGCCGTGGTTCTGAGCGAAGTCGATGTAGTACTTGTAAGTGTCGTTGTTGATCCCGGCGCGGAAGTCCACTCCGTAGAGATTCCAAGCGTTCCACCAGTCCCACGCCACTTTGCCTGGCTTCACCCAGCTGAAATCCAGTGAAGCATCCTGCGGGGTGGCGAGCTTCCAGACAACATCATTCACAGCAAGTTCGGCGTCGTTCGTCGAAACCATTATGATCCTCCAGGGGAAAGACTCACCCGCGGCGCAGACGGCGAGATAATCCTCTCGATCCTTGACTACACCTTGAAGCATATTGTGTCCGCCCTGCTCGACTGTCTTAGGGTAAGGTGCGAAACGTCCGGCAAGAGTTGTACCATCTCCCTCATTGTAGAGGTACATCCCGGGATAATCCAGAAGGTCGGATTCTGTGACCAGAACCTTCATCCCGCCCTCGGCGGAAACGGCGACAGGAAGGAACGCCAGACGTTCCTTGTTCCACTGGGAAAGGGCGTGGATGGAATATGTGTTCTCGAAAGAGTTCCAGTACTGGCTCTCAAGGGTTTCCGTGTGCTGGCAGACATAAGGCACATAGGCGTCCCAGTCCTTGGCGAAATTGAACAGGGCCTTCTCCGCCAGAACCTTCGAGTCATTCTTCAGGGCGCTTGTGAAACGGTAGGCGACCGCTTCGTCGTAGACGCGGAACGTCAGGGCGAACTCTTTGAATATCAGAGCAATCTCATTGTAGTTGTCGCGGACCTGCGCCTTCTTGTAGGCCACTGCCGGCAGCACCTGGTCCACACTGACCTTCTTGACTTTTCGGACCTTGTCATTCTCTCCGAACACAATGCCGTCGGACAGGGTCATCGATATCTCGGACGGGTCAATCAGGATGACAGCGTCTCTGGAGACAGAGTAGGAGATGGTTTTGCCGACAACAATGGTGGCGGAAAGATGGCCGTCAGGAGACACGACCTTGTAGGTCACATCCTTGGCAGAAACCGGCGGAATTGCCGCAAGAGAAACCGCAGCAGCCGCCAAAATAGTTTTCAGTGTCATAAAATCTAATATTTTGAATTATGAGTTTCAATACTTCGGAAATCACAAGTCGGCCTTGACGTTCAGCGTATGATGTCCGGCTGTCAAGACTGCGGTCTTTGAATTCGGAAGAACAACGTGAGCCTCGGTTCCGGACGGGACATCAACGGTGAGCGCCGCTGTCCCGGACTTGGCGGATTTTCGGGTCAAGGAGACTTTAATGGTGCCGTATTTCGTGTCAAACGAGGTGGAGGCGCGCTTTAGCCATCCCATCTGCGGACGGACTGAGAATGTCCTGAAGCCGGGAGTCAGAGGAGCGACCCCGCAGACCTTCTGGCTGAGCAGTATTATGTTGGCGCCCGACCAAGCGTGGTTGCTTGAATTCGTCCAGTTCCAATGCTCGTAGAGCGTCGAGCTTCTGTCATCCATAATCTTCGGCATCCTTCTTTTCATCCTGTCGAGTGCGTCAGAAGACTTTCCCATAACAAAGAGAGCCTCAACCATATATTTCTCCATATAGGTTGACGCCATATCAGTCGTTTTAAGGATTTCCGAGATGACAGGGTATTTCTCTTCGGAAGCGATTCCGGAAAGGACCGCCATTGCCTGCGGCCTGTCATCGGTGCGGTCTTTATAGGATGGGCTGCGGTAGCCGTCGCCGGTCCAGAAAAGCCTGTTGTAGGAATCCTTAAGCCGTGTCATTACGGATTCTATCATCGACGCGTCATCCTTACGCCCCAGCATTCGGGCAAACTCCAGCTCCGATTGCAACGCAAGGTAGTACAGACAAGGCATCAAGGCATATTTGTCCACCGGAGAATCGGCGTCCGGCCAATCCCAGCCACCTTTCCTGTAAACCGGAATGCCGTTCTCATCCAGCTGCCATACCTCGTGCAGGTACTTTTTCATCCTATCGTAAACGACCGGAACGAAAGAGTCGTTGTCTGAATAGAAGTACTGGGTATAGAAACCGTACCATCCCACAGCCGCCAGCATCTGTGACGGAAGTTCCGCCGAATAGTTCATCGTCGGCACCGGGGAGGAGATCACTCCGTCGATGCGCTGCCAGTTCATCAGTTCGTATATTCCTTTTTCCGCCAATTTCCAGGAGGAAGGGGACAACGAGCGGAAAGCCATACCCAACTCGTTCACCTCATCCCCCCACCACTGGGCGCGTTCGCGGTCAGGACAGTCCATATAGGTGTCGCGCATACAGACATAGAGGGTGCGCACCGCTTTTCTCCAATATTCATTGAGGAGAGGGTCATCGCACTCGAAAGATCCCGTGATCTCCGTGTCATAGCCGGTCTCACGGTACTTGACGTCAAGCACCTCCACGTCGGAAGGCACAATGTAGAACATCTTGTCTCCGTTGAGCCAGCCGAGGCTCTCATATTCCTGCACGCCGTCCTTGGTGACATATTCAGCCCACAGGCATTGGGTTTTGTCCAGGCCGACCCGGCAGTGGTCAGTCTGCATCCTGATTGTCCTGCCAGCCGGCGATTTGACTTTCAGGTACGGCGTGATCTGGGCATTGTACGGCAGGGAGCAGACCAAAGTGTCACCACTACGGAGTACATCAGGATATTCCTTTAATCCGCTGCATTTCCACATCGGAATCGGCCTTCTGACCAATTTACCGAACGGTGCGCCACCGACAATGACCGGAAGTTCCATCGCACTGCCAAGGCGGGAAGCCGACGGACTCCTCCAACCGACAATGTCGCGCCTCGCATCGAAACGCAGGTTGCTCTCCGGAAGCCTGTAATTGACCTCGGGTTCTCCAGCGCTCCCATAAGCACGATAGACAGTGGCTTCCCAAGTATTGTCGGAGAGAATCTCAAGCCCGGAGGCCCGAGCCTCGAAAAGCAGACCGGCCGTTCCGCTGTCGGCGTGACTGAAACCATTCCGTCCGAAGTACCAGACCAGAACCGAAATGCAGTTCTCACCCTTACGAAGATAAGAGGCTATGTCAACCTCATCATAATAGGTATCACCCGGGGATGGCCCGCGTTTCAGTCCACCCTCGAAAACCGCAAGCGAATCATTTATCCAGAGCCAGTACTTTGAATCGGCGGCTATTCTGGCCACCATTTTTTCAGGTACTGTCTGGACATCAACCTTCTTTTTGAAGGCCAGCCACGTGTTGGTCTCGCTGCGGTACTCCTGTTTCCCTATCCAACGCGCCCGCCAGGTTTCCTGAGCGGGAAGGAGGCCTGATGCAAGCAGCAAGAACGCCGCCGCACCGAGAATAAAACGACGCGCGAACATCAGTCAACCTTGATTTTCAATGAATATTTCCCCGCACCGACTGTTTTCGGCTTTCCGTTGGACGCCGTGACGGTGGCGGCCGTGCCTTCCGGAACCTCGATCGTGAGCGAGGCGGAATGCGACTTGGCAGACTTTCTGCTGAGCGAAACCCGGATCATTCCGTAATGGGTCTCAAGGGCGGCTGAAGCGGACTTCAACGTCCCCATCTGAGGCTTGACCTCGAAAGTCTTGAAGCCCGGGGCCGTCGGCTCGATTCCGCAGAGCTTCTGGCTCAAAATCGTCAGCGGACCACCGCTCCAGGCGTGGTTGATCGTGCCGCCACCGAAGCCCTCACTGCCGATTCCCCAACCCTCGAACAGGGTCGTGTAGTCGTACCCAAGCATCTTGGCGTAGCGGGACTTCATCCTCTCGATGGCAAAGTCCGCGTGTCCCATCTTGAAGAGAGCCTCAAGGACGTACTTCTCCATATAAGGACTGGCGTGATATTCATTTTTGATGGTCTCAAACAGAGCAGGGTACTTGTCAGCCGAGGCAAGGCCGGAAACAACGGCCATAGCCTGGGCGCGGTCATCAGTCTGTTTCTTGTAGTTCGGATCACGATAAGCGGAACCGGTCCAATACTGAGCGTCAAAGGCATCGGAAAATCTTTTCATCAAAGCCTCGATAGCCTCGACATCCCTCTGTTTGCCGAGAATGCGGGCAAACTCCTTTTGAGACTTGAGGGCAAGGTAAAACCAGCAGTTCGTCAAGACTTCCGTGTCGATGTCATCGCCCCAGTCTCCCCAGTTCCAATCACCTGGGCGGACATTCAGCAGACCGTTATCCTTGAACTTCCAGAGACCGCTCCGAAGCAGATAACGCTCCACCTTCGGATAGACATCGGCCACAAAGGTGCTGTCACCGCTGAACCAGTACTGGGTATGGAATCCGTACCAGCCAACGGAAGCGAGCATCTGGAGCGGAAGTTCAATCACTCGGTTGCCGGCCGGTACCGGAGAATAAATCACTCCGTTCGCCTCCTGCCAATTCATCAGCTCAAGAATCCCCTTTCTGGCAAGGAGTTGTCCGGATGGAGACAAAGCATAGAAAGCCTCTCCCAATTCGTTCACCTCATCTCCCCACCACTGTGCGCGTTCACGGTCCGGACAATCCATATAGGTGTCGCGCATTGTGATGTAAAGAGTTCTGGCCGAGCGTTTCCAAAGTTCGTTAAGGAAAGGATCCTCGCACTCGAACGAGCCGGAGAACTCAGTGTCGTAACCGGTCTCACGGTATTTAAGCCCAAGGACTTTCACGCCGGAAGGCACTATGTACCAGACCTCGTGACCGTTCATCCATCCGAGGTTCTCATATTCCTGAACACCTTTGCGGGCGATGTACTCGGCGCGGACATTGTTCTCGCTGCCGCCTCGGTAGTTGTCGGTCATTATCCGGATCATCTCTCCCCCGTTCGCCTCGACCTTGAGGTAAGGCGTCACCTGAGCGTTGTAAGGCAACTTGCAGTAAACGGTGTCATTGGATTGACGTACAGAGACATATTCCTTGAGTCCGTAATCCTTCCACATCGGGATCGGACGCTCCACAAGCTCGCCCATCGCCGGCCACACCATTTCGTCCACATTGTCAGCCCCTTGCATTTTGCCGCTCACATCAACACCTGGCATATTCCATCCCTGCAGCTCCTTGCGCGCGTCGAAGCGGATATTGCTTTCTGGGAGACGGTAATTCGGGTGCGGCGCATCGGTGCTGCCATAGGCCGGATTCGGAACGCAGAGCCAGGAATTATCGGAAAGGATCTTCAGTTCAGGGGAAACCGCCTCGAATATCAGCGCGGCCTGACCGCTGCTGTTGTGGCTGAACCCCTGCTTTCCGAAGTGCCAGAGCAGGACGGCGATTGTGTTGTTGCCCTCTTTGAGGTAAGGTGCGATGTCAACCTTGTCGTAGTAAGTTCCATTCGGGAACGGTCCCCGTTTGAGTCCTCCCTCGAAGACGGCGAGTTCCCCGTTGATCCACATCCAGTACTTTGAGTCCACGGCGATTCTGGCGATGAGCCTGTCCGGAACTTTTGCCACACTGACTTCCTTCCGGTAGGAAACCCAAGTGTTCGTGGTACTCTGGACCAAGGAATGTGTGATCCAATGCGCCTGCCAGTCGGGACGGGACCCGGCTTCGGCGAATGATGCCGAGGCAAGTGCCAGGGCAGCGGCAAGAGCCGCTTTTCTGATCAGTTTTGAAAATGTCATTGTCTTATACTTGTTGATTACTGATTTCAATGTTCTTCTGCCTCACAAGGGAGAAACCGTCAGCGAAGCGACGCTCCCCGTCAACGCAGGAAGACAAATATAATCATTTTCGTCGATGAAATGAGGGGATTCGTCGATTTGATTTGAATATAATCCGACGCTCGACTACTTTCGCCATCGGATTTTGATCATCAATGATTAAGAAGCTGTTTAAAAATGGTTCCCGCATTTTATTATGCGGAATTTTCGA
>CAVCPY010000030.1:0-14660 GCA_963604245.1 Eggerthellaceae bacterium | reverse complement strand
GGGAAGATTCCTGATGAATGTTATGCTGGCTTCGGGAGGTTACAGATGGACAATAATACAGAAGGATATCCGCGACAAGTATATGGCCGCTTTGGAACGAGCCAGTGTCCAAGAGGAAATCAGTGATTTCGCTGCACTTCTGGCCTCTCTTGTGGGAGAATGATTTCCCGACTGCTGCTTATTTTTTTTGATATCTGCGGTAAAAATTGGTGGCGGTGTTGACGTAGAAGTACTTGAAGAACACCTTCGGCGCTCCTGCGCTGACCGCTCCGTGTACCGCCTCGTAGTCGGCCTTGATGTCGTAGTCCTCGGCGGCGATGGTCCTCGGGTCTCCGATCTGGACAGCCTTTGCGGAGCCTGACATTTCGTCGAAGGCGATTGAAGGTAGAACTTTCATCTCTCAAATACTCGTATCAGTAATTCTGAGAGCGAAGATATAAAATAGTTAACACGTTGAAATAGAAATGGTTTTGGCTGCCGCTTGATGCTTTGCTTTGCCGTTTTGACACAAAAAAGAAAAGCTCCCGAGAAAACTCGAGAGCTAATCTTTTTTAGAGTGCAGATGGCCGCAACCGGGCGTTCCATATACACTTTTACAACGCAAATATAGACTTTTTTTGATTCACAAACAAACGAATCGTTTTTTTTAGAATGCCAAAATGTTATTTCTCAGGCAGAATGATGCCCGTGCAGGACTCAATCATCTGCCGGATTGAAGGAACTTTTGCATACAGCCGTTCCGTAGCCGAGTATAGTTCCTCCCACATATCATTCGCCCTGTTGACGGATATCTTTCTGACCATATAGTCGATGACACGGAGTGCGCCGCAGAAGTTCTGATTTGTGCCAGGCGTAAAAGAGGGGCAGGCGGCTCCTGTTTTGATGCCGGCTTCCAATTTCAAGTCGAATATCACGTTTCCGTGAGCGCAAGCGTTACGTACACCCCGTATGGTTGACAAATATGATTTGAACGCCGATGTAGCCGGCTCTCCGTATGTGTTCGAGACAAGTTTCTTGTCCTTGTCCAATATAAGATTGTCGTATAGGGTCTCAAGGTTGCCCATCGTCATGAATTCGACAGTCTTCCAGGCCGGTGCGTATTTTCCTTTGTATTTGCCGTGATGTCTCTTTATTGTCGGTTTATTCCTGAGATGGGAGTATACCTCCTTGTTAAATGAATCCTTGAATTTTGCGGAAACAACGGCGGGATTGACGAACCAGTATTGATCGCTCGAATATTTGAGAGAAAGCTGATAAACAATGGATGATCTTATGGATACTTCAATCCGTGAGAGATACCTGTTGAGTATGGCCCGCAAATCGAAATCATAATAGTACAATGCGACAATCTCCTCGATTGTTGTCCCCGGTTTCACGTCGTGACTGCGTGCCCCGTCCAGATGGGGATATGTCATCTCAAAGGGGAACAGATAAAAGCCCAAACGGTAAAAACCTATGTCTGCCAGATATTCCTTTGCTTTCCCCTCATCGTTGATGACGACATTTCTGCTCCTCAGGAGGGCAATCTGCTCGTCCAGAGATTTAGCCTGTTTGGTATATGTCGATCTTGTCCTTCCCATCGCATCGCAATCCTTTAAAATCTTACAAAGATACGCATTATCTGAGGGTTTGGCGAATGGATGATATCAATGTTGACTCCGGATAATGGCCTGCGGGGATGACCGCGCAGCCTTGCGCGAACTGCTTCCCGACAGGTGGGAGAAGGAATCAAAGTGAAATCGGCTTCATCGAACTTTGCCGCACTTGCTCCAACTTTGAAAAGTTCTGACGAACTGGTGCAAGTGCTGCCAATCGGAATCAATAAAACAAGACGTCGTTAGTCGGCTTACTTTTATGTAATCCTCACGGGTCGTATCAGACATAACATAAATCTTTGTCCGGTTACAATTGTTTGATGGCGATGCGGGGCATTTCGGTCTTGAACTCGGGGTCGATGTAGTGGCACTGTGTCTTGATGATGCCACGGCGGCGGATCGCCGGTTCGAGGCAGTAGTAATTGAACTCTTCGACATTGACATCCTCAACGGTCTTCCAGTGGGGAAAGAAGAGTTTCATCGCGGCGGTTGCTATGCGCTTGACGGCCTTGAAGTCACGCATATCGGCGTTTTTGTCGTATTCCACAATCTGGTCGAAGAGCATACCGTACACATTCTCGGTGCGGAGGCTGTGCATAATCTCGGAGAAGTATTCAACGTTGATTGTCCAGCCCTTGAATACCATATCCTTTGTGATTCTGGGAAGATACCAGCCCTCGATAAAGCAATGGAAGCGGTCGAGGAGGGCGGATTCGCAGAAACTGCCCGGCAGGGAATCAAAGTAGCGGTAGTTGATAGGTCTCTTGTTGTGATCCAGCGGAATGTTGCCCATCAACATCAGACCGCACTCGGAGGTGATTTCCTTGTTGTCGATGGTGGTCTTACCGGCTTCGAGATAGGCCTTGAGGGCAGCCTGAATCTCGGCAGGCTCCTGAAATACGATAGTCTGGATCTCATCGAATGCCGTATAATCGTGGTTGCAGATGATGCCGAGCTGCTCCTTCTGCTTGTCGTAGAGGAGTTTGGCTCGTGTGACCTTTCCTCCGCTGATAATCCAGCCATATTTGGAAAGATTGCCGAAGACGTAGGATTTTCCGGTGCCTTTCGGAGCCAGTTCTATGACATTCAGGCGCGGCTCGATGAATATGAACAGGCGGGTAAGGAACTCGAGCTTCTGCTGCATACTGGCGAAGGTGTCGGCCTCATACTCCATTGCGGAGAGCAGAACATCAATCCATTCCTGCGTGGTAAAGCTTTTGCGGGCGTCGCGCAGATAGTCCACATCGACAGACTTATAGGGCTTGAATGGTTTGTAATCCACCATTTCCACGTGGTTTTTCTTGCCGCTGTCGTCCGGCATCAGGCAGAGCTTGATGATCCCCCATTTCTCGCCATCCACGAGTTCGCCTTTGTGTCGCTCATAGATGTAGGGCGGAATCTGACCCTCGTTGGTCTTGATGCCGAGATCCGGGATGGAGAAGCGTCGAAGTCCGTGTACAAGGTCTATCATAATGGAGAAGCGGGTGAGCAGAGTCACTTCTTCGCCGGCTCCCAGACGATCCTTGACGGAAGCGGCTTCACGCGGTATGACGTTATCGAGGAAACTGGTCAGCGCTCCGCGATCCACGGCACCTTCCGGACTGATGTAGCGTTTGAGCAGATAGTCTTTAACAAAGGATGGAAGGTTTCGACCCGCAAAAAGACTGTCCGTAGAGTTGGGGTCTTTGTATATCGCCATAGGGGCGAAGTAAGTGCGTATCTTGTCGCTTATTGCTGCATTCATATTCGTGCGTTGTTATTTGTCAGAACAAATCGTCTTCTACGACACCGAGATTGAGTTTAATCTTATAGTCGTATTTTATTCCCTGTACGACAAGAACAAGCTTGTCGGCATTGGATACAAGTGTCAGTGGGACGCTGCGCCAGATGTCGCCACCCTCGGCGTGCATTTCATATTGTCGTCCGTTGTAGAGAACGTGCGGAGTGTCTGCGCCGGAAAGCCCCGACAGTTTGAATCGCACGACAGGATTGGAGGCGGAGACTTCAAGTGACTTAGGCGTGATGGAGACTGTCGAAGCGCAACGGGTGTTCGAGATGATGAATATCGGAACCAGCACTTCTTCTGGCGTGCACCCGCCGTGACAGCCGCATCCGGCATTGACTTTCGAGGTCAGAGATTCGTGTCTGAGTGCGCAGATGGTGCGTTGGTCATTCAGAATCGTGTATTTATCATCTCTGACCGCCTGGCCGTTATTCCAGGTGGCAAAACGTCCGCTATGCTCGCCGGTGATGCCGGCCAGATTAAGTCCCGGCACAAGCTGTGACAGGTAGGTGATTCCGTGATCGGAGATAATGGCAATCTTCTTGCCGGGGTTTTCATCGAGGATGCGGTTCACGGTTTCGCAGATTTTTTTCATATCCGCAATTATGTAGGACGGATATGGACGTGACTTGTGGGAATCACTGTCAAGATCACCGTTTTTCTCCAGTTTGCCACCGGAGAGTTTCTGGAGGTCATACTTGTTGTTTTCCGTCGCGGATGGAATAATCGCCCGGGCTATGAGGACTTCGTTGAGGAAATAATTCTCATCTTCGCGCCGGTCCACAATCTCCTTGATGAACGGAATCCACTCCATTCCGAGACCGTCAATCCAGAAATAGACATCGATGTCGCTGCGGTTGCACATAGTGCTGCGCACTGTCTGGAAGCTGTTGTACCACTTGTTGAAAGCAATCTCATCGGCATTTTTCGAGAGAAGGAGTCCTTCGATTTCTTCGGTGTAGATATTCGTCAGTTTGGCTTTCTTGTATGCATCGATGTAGGACAGACACCAAACCTTGTCTTCGTCCTGAGTGCCGAAGGTGGGCTTCATATAGGCGTACAGTTCCGGATATGTTTCGGAAAGCTCGGCAGGGGAAACGGCACCCTCTTTCAGCCACCGGATGATGAGACGCTTTTCCGCATCTGTGGAGTCCGTAAGATATTTCAGAGCGGACTTCGTACCCAGACGTTCTTCAGTTTCTTTCAATTTGCTCTCCAGCAGTTCCTGAACCTCGTCCGACAGCGGAATGCTTTGCGAGCGGGCCTGCCGTAGTCCTTCGTTTCGCTCGTCGAGGTTCGCGGCCTGGTCATCCAGATCGAAGATAGTCAGAAGGAGATTCTGGACAAACTCTGCATTGGTGTAGGCCGAGCAGTTTTTGAGGGCGCAGCAGATGTAGCCCAGGTCGCAGAACTTGGTGGTGTAGTATGCGCTGAGCAGCCACCGGCTGTAGGCGTCGTGGCTCTTGAACCAGATCTGGTAGAACACCTTGTGGTCTGCCAGATCGTAGATACCGAATTTGGCGTTGAAAAAGTCGTTGAAGTTGAAATCATCGATGTCTATTTCACCTGCCAGTCGAAGCCAGAACTGCTCGTCTTCGGGCCTGTACTTTATCTGGTTGAACGCAAGACCGAGTCCGTCGGTCAGGAACTCATAGACATTGTGGCAGACGGCGTAATCAAAGGCATTGTCGGGCTGGGCATACTCCGCGTTGTGGAAAATGGCGTGTGAGGAGCAGATGATTGTCTGCCTGATGTCCTGCTCTTTCCAGAGCTGCAACCATTGCGCCGCGGAGTGGACGAGCGTGACTTTCCTGTCAAGCCCCTTCACATTGTAGGTCGTGTCGTCCGTGAGGACCAGATTGTAGTTGAGCTGATGGTCAGATGTCTTGAGATACCACATTATGCACTGGGCATCGTTGTCGAAATGTGACATCTTGCCGTACAAGCCCACAATCGGGATGTAAACCCTGCGGTGTTCCTTATAGTTGTCCTCACTGTTTTCAGCTCCTTTTATGGTCGAAATCAGAGAGTTGAACTCGTTGCTTGTCTTGTTGTTATAGAAGCGGGCAAGCTCCGAGAACGGGGTGATGACCGTGTCTGACGGGCAATTCCGAACATAGTCGCATATATCCCGGGACAAGGCGCTGTGGGTGACAATCACATCGGGGTAGTCTTTGTCCAGCCAGTCGTTGATGGGCTTGAACTGTGCCTTGGACGTCTGTCTTGATATGAACTCGTAACAGTCCCGGAAAGTGTCGAAGAGCACGAAGCGAATCGGGTAGCGGTCGGCTTCATAGGCTCCGTTGCCCGGATTGGTCTTGTCCTTCTCAACTGCCCGCATTAAGGCTTCTATGTCGTCGAACTGTGTCAGCATAGCGTTATTCGTTCAGGATGGCATTGAGGATTTCATCGTAGCCAAGATTGACGAGACGGTGGAGCATATCTTTCGCCTTGCCAATCTCCGTGATGTCGTTCACCCTGTCGAAAGCCATTTTCTTACGCTGGTCGAAGACAGGGGAGGGCTGCGGCGACACCGGGCGCACCGGCGAAGGGGCGGGGTTTGGCGGAGTGGGAGGTGTCGTGGAAACGCGCCATTCCAGAAGGGCGGTGTGCACCTCAGTCTCATTCCAAATGCCCACTTCGGACTGGAGATGCCCTTTGATGTAGCTGAAAGCATCGTCAAACTCAGACTCCTTCAGCTGAACAGTCTCTTTCTGCTGCAGGAAGGCAAGGAAGCCCTTGCGGAAGTTGTCAGGGACATTGATGAGATTCTTCAGCTCGAACTCGTACACCTTGAGGCCGTCGAGCGTCTCGGAGAGCAGGCTGGGGTTGGAGGAACCGATTTCCACGCAGATGGCGTTGATCTTCTCTACCAGCGTCTTCAACTCAGGCTTGGCTACATCTTCCGGGAGATGTCTCAACGACCAGAGCGGGTATTGCTTGTCCGGGACATAGGAGTGCGTCATCACCCAGCGGGCATTCTTGAGGCTGCTGATTTCGCTGATGTCCTTATAGGCGGTAAGGTTGAAAATCCTGGTGAAGAGTTTGCACAGCTTGCCTTCCTCCGGAGTCTCGAAACGGAACGTGACTTTCTGGGAAATCTTGCCCTCCTCCCAAGACTTGAACACCTCAACCACGTCCTCTACCAGATGCTGGGCCTCGCGGGGCTTGCCGTTGAGGTCAAAAATCTTTCCGACATACGGACGCATCGCAAACGCCAGCATGCCCATACCGGCGTAGGACTGGAACAATCCATATGGCGGTTTGGTAAGGTCGATGAACTTCTCGGCCAGATTGAAGGTGTTGGACTTGTCGGCGAATTTGATTTTCTTATCCACGAACTGGCAGACCTTATAAAGCGGGTGTTCGGGGTCGATGTCCGTCTTCCAGTCAAGGTTCTCGTCCACGCTGTCCTGTAGAAGGAAACTCACGTGCATAGCAGGACCCTTGCAATGGTCACTGATTTCAGTCTTGGTATTATAGGAGAGGACATTCTTCACGGTGTCCCTTACAAGGGCTTTCTTCCAGTAAGTCTTTGAGAACTTGATTTTGATGATGTCCAACGATTCCGGACCGACGGAGAAGATTGATGGCGCAATCTGCGTGTTGACGACTGTTGGCATCTTCGATGCAGACTGCGGCATAGGCTGTCCGTCAATGTATGTCTCGAACACTCCCCGGCGGATGTCCCTTACCCATTCCTTCAGCATATCGGACGCGCATTTGGTGTGCGACTGCTGCTGGTCGGCGAAGCCGTGCTGCTGGGCGCACTTGGCGTTGGCCTGATACTCGATGAACCTCTGGTAATTCGTGTCAGTAAAGACAGTGTCAAAGACGATAAAGGTAGTTGCCCGGAAGCGTTCCTCCGCCGAATTGCGCTGTGCTATGTCCTTGAGGGAGTTGAGTTCATCAGCGTTGCGGGCGACCATCATCACGAAGAACAGTTCGTAATCCTTGGCGGCCTTGCGACCGTTCTCTATCTTGTTCAGAAGGGTGTATTCGTTGACTTCCGCGGAGTAGAACTGAAAGCTGAACGGTCTTGCGACATTCGCGAGACTCTTTTCGAATTCGTCTCTTGCCGCCGAGCCGAAGTTTATCACCTGAGATGTGGTCTTGAACTCGGTAAGGGTCAGCTGCTGTTTGATTTCCTCAATCTCCTTCGGAGGCAGCGCAGAGAACTGGATGGAAAACATCCCGCCCGGAGCCTTCTGGATGACGCTGCTCTCGTTGAACCAATCGAGTATTTCGTCTATCTGATACTCCACAGGAGTGCCGACATAGAGGTTTCGGATGTTTTCTTCACTCGGGGTGACTGTCTCGTTGTTGGCTATGTTGTTGAGGGCGTTCAGCAGGAGTATGCTCTTGAAGACTTCAAGATATGCCGCGCCCTGCTGCTGTCCCTGATGCTCGACGCGCAGACGGTAGGAGTTGAACCGCTCAGTGACAGCGCCGAACTTCTGTACACTCTCGTTGAACTCAGGCAGGACATAGTCCCAGAGGTAGTCCGCTGTGATGGTATCCCTGTTGAGGAACTTGTTTTCATTGTCAAGGAAGTCTTTGATTGCGGGATTCTCACCGAGGAACTGGAATACGCTTCGGGAGGAGGACCCGGCCGCGCGGGCGTAGTAGGTTGCGAGGTTTGCGGTGGCCGGATGGACTGGGAACAGGTTCTTGATGTCGGAGATAGTCTCGCTCCGGTTTGCGGAATCTTTTGTAAAGAAATTAAGAAGGGGAATGCATTTTTCATAGAAAGGGACGCTGATTCTCTGCAGCTCTTCTTCACTGCCGATAAGCTTGAATTTGCGGGACATAATCTTGAAAGCGGAAACCGGCTCCATATTGTAGCGCATATAGTGATATCGGCCTTTGGTCTTGTCTCGTTCATCCGGCTTGAGGAAGTTGAGGGCGGAAGGGTGGGAGATGAAGAAGAGGTAGGAGTTGTTGTCCGCGTTCATCGTCTCGTCTGCCAGCCTCTGGAGGTCAACAAGGAGACTGGGGCCGATGTCAGATTTCATCACGTCGGTGAATTCGTCCCAAATCAGGAGGATCCCGTTGTATTCGGTAGTCCGGGAAAGTTTATCCTGAACCTCAAAGAACCAGTCGCTCAGCTTTTCAGTCTCAAGACGAATGTCGATGCCTGTGTCACGGAGTACGTCCTTCACTTTGGTAAGGGTGCCGGAATCCTGCTCTTTGAGGTTCGCAATCAGCTTGTCCGTTGTGGGCGTGAAGGACGAGAGTTTGGGATTCTGCTCCAGTATGAGGTTCCACATCTGGCGGTTGTTCTGGATGTGACTGACATAGTTGTCATAGTCGGTCTTGACGTCAATGTCCAGATTGGCCTTCAAGAGGGCTTTCTTGATTTCGCCCTGCATCTGGAGAGACAGGTCATCCTTGTGGGCAATCTTATTCATTCCATACATTGTGACGGGGAAGAGCCGTTTTTTGGCACGGAGATCAAAGATTGAATTCTTCAGGACGGCGTACTTGCGGTCGGAATACTCATCGTTTACGTATTCGGAGATTTCGGAAACGGGGTCGCACAGCAGGTGCTTGATGACGGCGCCGGCGTGAGATTTACCGGTGCCGTAGGTGCCCTCAATCCAGAAAGATTTGTGAACGTTCGTGTCGTTGTTGTACACCGAAGCTATCACCTTTTGGAGAATGTCATTAAACTGCTTATTGGCGATGAAGACGCGCCACGCACCATCCTCTTCCGTCTGGATGTTGTAGGCGGCCTTTTGACCTCTTAACTCAATGATGTCAGAATATTTGGTTGCCATACTATAGTTGGTTTTCTATTGTAAAATCGTAATAATTGCAGACAGCATCCCGATACAGGGTTCTGACCTCCGCATCTTGAAGCAAATCCCATAATGTCTGGTCAAACGATGCGCAAACAAGATTATTACGAATAAATTTATCGGAGGGTGAAGTAGGGAGGGAGGGAGTATCCGGTTTCCACTCTAATTTCCAGAAACCGTCGCTTCTCATGAAAAAGAAGGGATACCTTAACGGGGTCGGTTCAGCTTGGATGCGGCCCAATATATTCTCATAAATTGGCTTAACTGTACTGTAGAGAATCTTGTTGCCCATCAAAGCGTCGCTCTCTATGGCTTCAAACACAGACAATAGAAGTGCTGGCTTTGCAAGATTAGCTTTCCCCCCGGTGACTTTCTGTTTCATCGAAAGAAATGCAATCCTGTAGAAATCTATGAGATGTTCATTCTTCATCCGGAGCCTCTGAATACGCTATATGATTGCTTCTACAATAGACACTGAGGATATGTCATCCCTTAGTGTGATGTTGTCAAGACCCATATTCAAGTCAGCACTAAGAATGCGCGTTGATGAAGAATTGAGTGACCGCAGGGCTTTCTCAAATACTGATTTTGTGATGCCCAATACTCGACAAGGACTATTAATACACTCGGGGTCATAAAAATCAGCAACCCTTAAAGAACGAATCCCTTGTGTCTCCGCATATTTATAAAGGCCATATGCGAGTCCCTTTTCGGTAAGGTCTTCGTATGTCCTGCGAACCATCGTTCTGTTATCTTTGGCTTCTGCATAATTAAGCACAGACCCTATTGGAGAATAATTAAATGTCTGGATAAGAGCTGCTACTGCGCTTTCAACCGTTTTCTTGGTGCCATCAACACCCTCTTCCAAAATCGCTTCTACCAAAGTACCTTTCTCGTAAGCCTGCCCGATGTCTACATTGTTGGCAAACCAGTTGATTATAAAAGAATTGTACGACAAGTTTATAAGAATTGCCTCCCAGGTAAAATTCATATCATCAATGTATGTTTCCTTGAGAGCCTTTCCAAAAGGCGTGATAGCCAATTTTGCGTCAATGATTTCAGCGTGTTTGAGCCACATCTTGAGGCCATCCACCTGCGCTGTTCCAAGAGAATTAGTGGCCCAGAAACCATCCGGATCACTAAAGTATTCGCTTAGCCAGTCTTCGTGGAAGCCGAAGGTCTTATAGGCTTGAACTTTCGCCGTTGCGTTTTTGTCTGAATCTTTCAACATACGGATACAATCTGTTGCAATACATCCACGGTCGTGAGAGTCAAGGCATTTATGACAATGGGTGCATTTTGTATTATCTATTTTTAATTCTGGATAAATGTGTAATGCTCCTGTTGGGCAATCTACTTCACAGACCTCGCATTGTACACAATAAGCACTCTTGTAGATTACTCTCTTAATCAATGTCAAGAGTTTACTGTCCTTACAAGCGGACAAAGTAAAGGTAGTATGCTCATTAGAGTGGTACTTTATTTCAAAGGAGTAAATGCCACCATTGTAGTTTAGCTCCCCCTTATCACAACCTTTCAGTTTGTTGACATCGAACTTGCCAATAGTTGGGAGCCACGTGGAAATAGGGAAGTGGGCGCCCGTAATATCAGCTATGAAGGCATCACCCTTCTGTGTGAAGCGGACATCAGTCTTAATGGAATCTTTATCTCCAAGAGTTTTCATCTTCCATTTCCTTTCACGCAGATAAGATGCTGTATCCTTTACACCATTCTTCTGTGCCCAATAAGTAAGCCGCTCTACGAATGGGGCAAGTTGCTCGGGATAGAACTTGTTGGAAATCATATCGTCCCACGCAGAAGAAAAAGGGCAAATCAGACAGCCAACGCGAGACTTTCCAAAACGATAAGCAGGATTGATCGGAAGATGATTGCGGAACAAGTACAAAAAAATTTCTGAGGTGTTCCATCCGAGAATTGGGTGAGCATTATAGATGTTGGTATGCTTCCCTTTCCCAAATCTCTGGTAGTTGGAACGTCTTACACTCTCTTCTGCACGGACGCCATCAAATGTAAGAACCTTACCCTGTTTATTTGTTCCGGGGAGCTTAAATGTGCGATACAAAGGTGCTGTTTTCATTATTGAACAACACCATCGGTGCGTATCTGTCGGTGTCCCTATCTTGTCCCAATATTCAAGCACCGGCGCGTGGTTCGCCGCCGTAGAGAATTTGAGGTCGGGGAATTTCTTGCCGTAGTATTCCCGGACTTCCTTGTAGAGCTTCAGCGAGGAGGGCAGTTCATAGCCGGTGTCGGAATAGATGACCTGGAATGCACTCGGAGGTATGGCCCTGGTGCAGAGGTCAAGGATGACTTGGGAATCCTTGCCGCCGGAGAAGGAGGCAAGGAAGAAATCAATCTTGGTGGTCTGGAAGATGCGCTTGCCCGCCTCCTCTGCGGCCTGGAGCGGCATCACGTCGAAGCTGTCGCAGTCCTGCTTGACGATGGCCATCTTTTGTCTGGTCTTCTGCTCCTGGCGCTCTTTCAGCTGCTCAACTATCTGGTTGGCGGGTACGCGCTCGAAACTGGCCGTGGCCGCGCTGTATGCAAGGTAGGTGTCGCGTATGAAGTCGATGGCTTCGCTCTCGATGAGGAACAAAGGGTCTTTGTTCTTCTGGAGCATCGACTTCACGTCGACTGGCTCAAGGCTGTAGGGGGGGGTGATATTTGCCGCGTATTTTACGGTAGGGGAGTCGTAGATGTTGGCGCCGGATACTTCAAACAGAAGTTCGCCCCGGTAGAAGTACTGCTTGTTGCAGGCCCACATTATCGGCTCTTCGCAATGCGGATATGTCCAACCGGCATCGGGCAGCTTCAGCAGATCCAATTCTTCGTAGAAGACCGGACGGGGGGACACCGGAAGGGTGCCCTCTACCACGCGCAGGTTCAGCAGGATTCCGCCTGTCGCCTTATCCCAGGTTATCTTATACATTTATTGTCGTGTCAATTATCTTGTTGTGTTTTGCGCTTGCGCTTCGGGGCTACGTCGTATTCGCGGTACTTGGCCTCGAAAGCAAGCCATTCGTCTATCTCTTCCTGCGGAACAACACCCCTGGAACAGGCGCTTCGCCGGTTGTTAATGAAACGGTAGAGACGGCTTTCTTCCTCATCGTCAGGATTGTTCACAGGGTATCTCTGTTCCCTGATGATGAATTCCACCAGAATTCGCATACTCTCCAGTGTGGAGCGTTTCATCTTGCGGTTGCCGCCAATCATCCTGTATTCGTCGCCATATTCGTGGTTGGAATAGCCATAGTAGCGGACGCCATCTTTGAACAGGATCAGAAACTTGTGACTCTTTTCCTGCATAAGATTGCTGGAAATGCTGCTTTCGTTGGTGTCTGGCCGGAATCGCATTACGTATTCGCATATGTCCCCGGCGGGAGCAAGCGGATTCTCGAGTGCGTCCAGATATTCGCTGACAAACTCGCGGATGGTGCCACCGCGCATCTCTGAGTGATGCCACTCTTTGAGGGTGTATGTGCTGGAGCGGCTTATCGGAACGATGTTCCTGTTCGCTGTAATTGCGCGCCGCAAGCTGTTTTCGGGAGTGTCACGTTCAGGATATTGGTATCGATATTCTTCTTGAATCTCATCGAAAGTCATCGGTCGTCCGGCTTCGCGAAGGATGCTCTCAACGATGAATGAATTGGTCTTGTAACAGTTTGATGGCAGAATCACATAGCCCATATCCACCTCAAGGGGGAAATGGAGGTAGAGGATGGTGCGGCAGGTGGTCTCGATGTCCGAGTATTCATCTTCGCAGTACTGAACTTTGAGATGAGCATTGATAAGGCTTCTGAGGTTGACCTTTTCTTCGCCCATACGTTTTTCCGCCATTCGCTCATTCAGATCATGGATGAAGCCGGCGAAGTCGAACAGGCCGGCGAGAGCGGTGGGGACGAGGCAGAGATATTGGTCGGTATCAAAGTAGCCGCCGATGCTTTTGACCGGATCACCAATCAGCGCGAGGTCATCAAAGATGCTGCCGAGAACCAAGGAAACGAAGTTGAGGTTGAAGTCGGTGCCTTCTGCAATGTTGACATCATTCTCGACGTGGTTCATCTGGTAACGGTAGGGATTCTCGGTGATGAATCCTAAATTGTAGTATGTTTTGAAATAGTCTGGGAGTCTTTCTATGAGTTTGTTGCGCTTCTGACGGACTCTCTCCGGCGTGAGTCTCAATGTGGCGGCCACCTCCTCACGTTCCGGCAATTTCTGGCCTTGATGGATGAGCAGGCAGCCGTTGATGAGAGCCTTTTCTTCCTCCGGTCGGTTTTCAAAATAGAGCTGGAGGGCGGCAAATACCGGGAAGTAGCCCAGAGAATCCTCTTTTTCGCGCAAGGAGTCAAGGGCGTCATCGGGAAGACCAAGCGCTGCTGGGGAGGCAATCAGGTGATGCTTTACACGGGCGGACACAGATTCTTCGTCAGGAAACTGCCGCAGGAACAGAGTCGAGCGGGCAAAAAAGTCTTGCAGTTCGGGGATGGACTTGCGGCCTACGGTCGGAATATCCTTGATGCAATCCGGATCGTTGATGCGCTCGTAGAAGGCTGTAAGGGAATCGTTGCATTCCTTCAACAGATAGTGAACACGGTTCGCAGAACGTGTGGAAAGATCGTTGATGGTAGAGAGGAACAGCGGGAGTATTTCGTCGATGTTTGCGGGAAGAGGAATCTTTTCTTCTTTCGGCTCCGGGTCGGGTTTCGTACTGTTTTCATCGGGTATAGGAATGCACGACTGGTCAGCGAGTCGCTCCCGAAGCGCAATAATCTCCTTGAAGGTGAGCCTTCCGCAATTGCGAAGGTTCATTATTTCCGGATTGGAAGCGGCGAAAAGATGCTCAAAAAACTGCTTGTAATCGGGGAAAGATTGTTGCCAGGCCGTCAGAACATTATATGTGCGGACTCTAACGCCAGAGAGAAGCCGGCTATAGGCGCTGATGAGAGAATCCAACGAAATATCTTCGCGGATTCCCATACTTTGAGCGTCGAAATTCTCCTGCAGCAGTACAATGTCCCGGTTATTCGGCATTGCGTCAAACGGTGTTATTTTACAAATGTATTAAATAATTGCCGATAAGTCCAAAGGAAATCGCAAAAAACTTTAAGTCGTGACAATGTGTTGTCGCGACTGACACTCACATTTATGACGGCTGGTTTCTGCGCCAGCCCACCTACCATTCTGACTTACGGCCTATCGGCCTTTCCCTCCTACCGGCTCAGCGTAACAAGCAAGCTTGTTCTGCCCTCGCTCGCGTCGTCGGTTCGCTCCAGCCGGGAGAGACTGCGGACATCCTCATGCCGGCGTTATCAGCGCCTTCGTGTCTTATGATACCGGCTTTCTGCATTGCGGCCAAGTCTCTCTCTATGGTTCTTGACATCACCGACAAAGTCTCCGACATTTTGGCCGGTTGCATTGATGAACTTGCTTATTGACGGGCGCTTGAT
The DNA here is from genome assembly GCA_963604245.1 of Eggerthellaceae bacterium. Taxonomy (GTDB): domain Bacteria; phylum Bacteroidota; class Bacteroidia; order Bacteroidales; family UBA932; genus Cryptobacteroides. The sequence continues at coordinate 13 of CAVCPY010000030.1, read as the reverse complement.
AATCGCAGTTACG
>CAVCPY010000029.1:0-2529 GCA_963604245.1 Eggerthellaceae bacterium | reverse complement strand
GCAGTAGCTACGTGACCGATGACAAAGATGAAAATGGCCGGAAAGGCCGCGTAAAAAAAAAGAGGAATTATTTTTAAACAGCTTCTTAAGAATATGAGCGTTTCCGGAAGGATGAAAAGCGTATTGGCAGCGACTGCCGCAGCGGCAGTTGTCATAGCCATCGTGGCAGGCAAGACCGCATCAGGAAAACGCGGGAATGACTTGGAGGAACAGCGTCCCGTACCCGTCAACCTCAACGAGACACTTACAAACGCGATGTCCGACACCCTGTCGCTGGACGGATTCGACAGTCAAGTGAAAAACTATATGACTTACTGGGGATTGCACGGAGTGTCGCTGTCCGTGATGAGAAACGATTCCCTGCTCTTCGCCAAAGGCTACGGGGAAGCGGACACCGGAAAAGGAATGGAACCCGGAAACATCCTCAGGATGGCGTCCGTCTCCAAACTGGTGACAGCGGTGGGAATTATGGTTCTTCAGGAAAGAGGTCTGCTGAACCTGAAAGACCAAGTGTTCGGTACGGACGGAATACTTAACGACTCCGCCTATGTCGCCGCCATAAAGGACACCTTGTATCATAGGATAACGGTGGAGGATCTGCTGCGTCACAAGGGCGGGTTCTCCAGGAGAGGCGGAGACCCTATGTTCTCGACCCGCTGGATAATGATGCAGAACGGCTGGAGAGAGGTTCCGACACAGGAACAGCTGATGGAGACCCAACTGAAAAGACGGTTGAAGTTCGTTCCCGGCACGGCGCAGGAATATTCAAACTTCGGCTACCTGGCCCTTTCAATGGTGATAGAGAAGGTCAGCGGAACGGACTATGAGACATTCATTCAGGAAAATGTGCTGCGGCCGGCGGGATGCGTTGATTTCCACATCGCAGGGAACTACTACCGGCACAAGTTGCCTAACGAGACCCGCTACTATGTCCAGCACGATGACGAGCCGGCCGAGGAATTCAACAACAGCGGCCGCAAGGTCACCCGATGCTATGGCGGCAACAATGTGACCGGTCTTTCCGGGGCCGGAGCCTGGGCAGCCTCGACACCGGAGCTGGCTTTGCTGGTGGCCTCCATCGACGGCAGACCCGAAGTGCCAGACATCATCAGCAAGGAGAGCGTGGACCTGATGACTGAATATTTTGACGAAAACACCTATTCTCTCGGCTGGAACGACACCAAGGACGGTTATTGGACACGAACAGGCACGTTCGCCGGGACAAGTGCCCTGATCAAGTACTTCCCTGACGGGGAATGCTGGATATTCATCTCCAACACAAGTACTTACAAGGGGCCGGGACTAGCACGCCACACCGCTGAACTTTTCGATAAGCTCAGGGCTGAATACTCCTCAAAGTTGCCTTCAAGGAATATGTTCTATCGGGAACAGCCTGAAGAAGTCGATCCCGAAAAGGAATGGTTTGACTGATTCATCCGACCGTCTGCCAAGCCAAGTGATGACTGAAAACAATTCCGCCCGGCACTTCGACTAGTTCAGTGACCGGGCGGAATCTGTTATGTTCAAAGAGACTACTTGTTGACGAACATCACAGCCTCTGCGATGGAGTTCAGTTTGGTGTCAACGCTGTCAGCGCGGCTTGCCAACACGCAAGGGACTGTCGTCCCTACGAGCATTCCTGCCTGCCTGACGTCCGTGGCAAGTTTTGAGTTTGTCTTCCAGAACACATTCGCGGACTCGATGTTAGGGAACTCAAGGCAGTCAGCGTCACCGGCAACCGGGCTGACAAGTTTCTTAATCCGGACAGACTCCTCGTCGATGGCGACATCCAGAGCCAGAGGGCCGTCAGCGATGCAGCCCTTGATCTGTCCTCGGTCAACCATCTTGGCAAGGGCGGCGGCCTCCATACAGGCCGGCATTGAGTCGAGAACCTGCTCCGAGGCGGCGATGAACGCAAGCTTAGGCTTTGCGATGCCGAAAGACTTGGCCACGCCCACGAGGTAGCCGGCAATCTTCACCTTCTGACGGAAGTCAGGAAGAGGAATCACGGCCATATCGGACAAAAAGAGGAGTTTGTGATAGTTAGGGCTTTCAATGACCCCTACGTGGCTCAACACGCCTTTCGGAGGAAGAAGTCCGGTCTCCTTGTTGAGGATGGCCCGGAGGAACTTGTCCGTGGAGCAAAGGCCTTTCATCAGCACATCGCCCTCACCGTCGTGGACAAGCTGCACGGCCTTTGAAACAGCCTTGATCTCTACAGGCTCGTTGACAATCTCGAAAATCTCGATGTCGATGTTGTTCTTCTGGCAGGTTTCCTTGATGAGTTCCTTGTCACCGACGAGAGTGACCTTCACGAATCCCATCTCAGATGCCTTGGCACAAGCCTCGATAGTGTGCTCGTCAACAGCCCAGGCAGCCACCATTCTCTTGCATACGCCTTTCTCTTTGAGTTCGGCGAATACGTCTGCGAATTTTGTGATCATGATATTTCTGATTTTAGAAACTGTTTAAAAAAATTTCTCTTTTTTCTTATGCGGCCTTTCCGGCCATTTTCATCTTTCTCATCGG
>CAVCPY010000028.1:0-2382 GCA_963604245.1 Eggerthellaceae bacterium | reverse complement strand
TGGCCGGAAAGGCCGCATAAGAAAAAAGAGGAATTATTTTTAAACAGCTTCTTACATAATCTGAAGAGCAGACTTGATGATTTGTTCGACCTTGGCGTTTGGATTGGCTTTTAGGATTGTCTGAATGGCCTTGTTTACTGCCGGTTTGGCGAAACCGAGCATAACAAGGGCGCAGCTGGCCTCCTCGACAATCTCGCTGCGATTGCCTCCGAACAGTTCAGTCGAATCGGAACCTTCACCTTTGACAATCTTGTCCTTGAGTTCCAGAACGAGCCTCTGCGCACTCTTCACACCGATTCCTTTCACGCTCTTGATTCTTGCGATGTCCTCCGACAGGATTGCCTGCCTGATTTCCTCTGCCGACAACGAAGAAAGCATCATTCTGGCAGAATTAACACCGATTCCTGACACGCTGATGAGCAGTTCAAACAACTCCCGTTCATCCTTCGTGGCGAATCCATAGAACAGTTCCGCATCCTCTCGAAGGTAATGGAATATGTAAACAGTTGCCTCTTTCCTGTCCTGTAATGCCTGAAAAGTCTGCAAAGAAATAAGAATGCTGTACCCGATTCCGTTATTCTCCAGAATCAGCTCGGCAGGGGAGAGTTCGACTATCGTCCCTTTGATGTAATCAATCATATTCAAGGTTTTTTGTTCAAGGCAAAATTAGCATTTTTGCGTCAATTACTTATTAATTATTTTAGTTTACTTGAATCCCTTTATATAGTGCCTTTGGCCACTTTCCACCAACCTTAGAAGTATCTGTGGAGCATATATCTTTTCAGTAAAAATGACTTTTAAAGTAGGCTCTTTCTGGATTAAATATGACTACGGTGCTTCGACAAACTCGGCAACCGTAACAACCGTGAGAACCGTAGCAACGGCGGCAGCAACTACAAGCTTCTTATGTTTCACGAATATTTCCGCGCCATTTCAAAAACCGTCCATTCTTCCGATGCTTTTGATTATCTTTGCAGGATTGAATGGAGGATTTGCAATGAACGTTCAAGAACTAAGGAATATGTTTCCGTCGCTCCGGCGCACCGTCTATGGCAAACCGCTTGTTTATTTTGACAATGCGGCCACGGCGCAGCGACCGCAATCTGTGATTGACAAATGGACAGGGCTGACTGTCGATGCTAACTCCAACATCCATCGTGCGGTTCATAAGCTTGCGGTTGACGCCACAGACGAGTATGAAAGCACACGCGATGCGGTCAAGGAATTCCTCAACGCATCAGCCCGTGAGGAGATTGTGTTCACTTCAGGAACAACCGGATCCATTAATCTTGTGGCATTTTCATTCGGCGAGACATTCGTCCACGAAGGCGATGAGGTCATTGTTTCCGAGTCCGAACACCATTCCAACATTGTTCCGTGGCAGATGCTTTGCCAAAGAAAAGGTGCGGAATTGAAGGTTCTTCACGTTGATGACGAAGGTCATCTGAATATTGACGAACTGAAATCGTTGCTTAATCCAAAGACGAAGATTGTCGCAGTTACGCAGATTTCCAATGTCCTTGGTATCGTGAACCCTGTTAAAGAAATTGTAAGGGTTTGTCACTCAGTAGGTTGCCCCGTTTTGGTTGATGGGGCTCAGGGAATTATACACAAAGGGGTTGATGTTCAACAAGTTGGATGTGATTTCTATGCTTTTTCAGGTCATAAGCTCTATGCTGCTACCGGCACAGGAGTGCTTTATGGGCAGCGCAAGTGGCTCGACAGAATGGTTCCGTATCAGGGTGGGGGAGAGATGATTGCTACAGTGAAGTTCTCGGGCACGACGTACGCTCCGCTGCCTGAAAAATTCGAGGCAGGGACACAGAACATCAACTCAATACCGACTTTGAAGCCGGCGATTGAATTAGCTGAACGGATGAATGATAACGAGATACTTGATAATCAGAGAGCCGTGTACGAGTACTTGTTCAATGCCTTGACGACTAATCCGAGAGTCCATCTTTACGGCGTTCCACGTGGAACGGAGGAGAAGATTCCGCTCTTCTCATTCAGTGTGGACGGAGCGCATCACGAGGATTTGGCTCTTATTTTGGATAAGATGGGAATAGCTGTGCGCTCCGGCCAGATGTGTGCCGAACCGATTATGGACAGGTTCGGAGTGACGGGAATGCTGCGCGCATCCCTTGCTCCGTACAACACGATGGAAGAGGCGGAATATTTCATCAAGTCGTTCGACAAGGCGATTGCAATGCTGGTGTCGTGATGATAAAGTCATTTCGACAAATTCTTTGATCGCTGGTTCAGCAGTCGGTATATCAGTAACTGAACTTTCGGTCGCAGAACTTGCCGAAGCGGCAAACAGATAGTTAGAAACTGTTTAAAAATGGTTTCCGCATTTTATTATGTGGGATTTTCGAGACA
>CAVCPY010000027.1:0-11583 GCA_963604245.1 Eggerthellaceae bacterium | reverse complement strand
ACTGTCTCGAAAATTCCGCATAATAAAATGCGGGAACCATTTTTAAACAGCTTCTAATAAGGTCAAGGAAAGAGGGCCTTTCATTTGTGAAGGTGATATTGGTTGGAAAAGTATCGAGCAAAGCGGTTGTCTGGTTGCCGATGTATGGCACTCCAAGGATTTGTGCACACTTTTCACCTCATATTGGCGTGACTCAGGATGCGTTGTCAGGACTTTCGAATCTTGGCGCACCATCAATGCCGTTACAGGGAAAGCATATTCATTACTCGATTTCATCGACAAGCGGGACGAGACGGCGTTAATAGACCTCATTGCGAAATATCTGTGGAATCACCAAGACCGTTGGATAGACAAATATCCTGACCATTTTTCAGAGCATCCTGAATGGTTGCTGGATTGTAGCGGAGCTGCCCTGACCAAGAACGGCCTGATTGTCTATTATCACGCCCCGCAAATCGGCTGCTACGCCGACGGTCAGTTCAACGCCGTCATCCCCTACGAAGAACTCAAATCCCTTCCGCACGGGTTGCTTATTCAGTAAGTTTTCACTGCTTTCGCACAACCTTAGATTTTGCAGTGTGCTTCACCAAGGTGTCTACTTTCTGCGTCCGGTACAAGGCTTGGGAAAGCGAGGTAGAATAATCGGACAAAAATGCGCTTAGCCACCTTGGAAAAGCGGACAAAAATACTTATCTTCGCCTTGGAAAAGCGGACAACCGTATGATTAAGCGAAAGATTGACAACAGGATAGAAGGTTTCTACAAGAATCATAACAAGGCGTTGCTTCTCACCGGGGCAAGGCAGACAGGGAAAACATTCGCAATAAGGCGGTTCGGTGCGGAGAATTTCGACAGCATCGTGGAAATCAATTTTGTCGAAAACCAAAACGCCATTGGATTCCTTGACGGTGCGGCTGATGCCAAAGAGATGATACTCAGGATTTCAGCGCTGACCAAGACAAAAATGGTTCCCGGCAAGACGCTTATCTTCTTCGATGAAGTACAGGAATATCCAGAAATCGTCACTCTGATAAAATTCCTGGTGGAAGAAGGAAGCTACAGATATGCCCTGAGCGGGTCTCTTCTTGGCGTTGAGTTGAAGGATCTTAGGAGCGAGCCGGTTGGATATATGGACATATTCGATATGTATCCGCTGGATTTTGAGGAATTCGCACTTGCCGTAGGTGTCGCTCCGACTGTCATTGACACGCTTGAGGAGTGTTTCAGCAGCAGAACTCCGGTTGACAGGATAGTGCACGAAAGGATGATGAAAGTGTTCCAACTTTATCTGGTGATCGGCGGAATGCCAGCCGCTGTCTCCAAATATATTGACACCAGCAATCTGCGTTTGGTGGAAGAGGAACAGAAAGCCATCATCAAACTTTACAAGAAGGACATCGCCAAATATGATCCTGAGGATAAACTGTACCTGAACGACATATTCGATTTAATCCCTTCGGAGCTGAACTCAAAGAACAAACGCTTCATTCTCAAGAATCTCAATGAGAACTTCAAGTTCAATCGGTACCGCAACAGCTTTCTGTGGCTAAAGAATGCAGGTGTCGCCTTGCCGACATACAACGTGGAGGAGCCAAAATATCCTTTGAAACTGGCCGAGCAGAGGAATCTGTTCAAGTTGTTCCTCAACGATGTCGGCCTCCTCGCCTGCCAATATTCAGACGGATTGCAGCTGGAACTTCTTCGTGGTGAGATGAATGTCAACTATGGTGGGATATTCGAGAATGCCGCCGCACAGGAATTGACGGCACACGGCTTCTCCTTGGCTTACTTCAACAACAAGAAGCAAGGGGAACTGGATTTTGTCGTGACCTACAAGGAAAAGATTCTTCCGATTGAAATCAAATCCGGCAAAAACTACGAACGCCACAGCGCTATGGACAATGTTCTGAGGGTACCTAATTATGAAATAGAAAGCGAGATGGTCTTCTGCAACGACAACGTTTCCGTGAAAGGTCCCGTCACATATTTTCCTGTCTATATGCTGATGTTTCTCAAAAACGGGCATATTGACAAGGACTTCATCTATAAACTGGATCTGCAAGGGATCTCGTAAGGAGCCTCCCGGGAATCAGATGTTATGGTAACAGTGCGAAAAGCACCGACTTCCAGGTGTGTGAATATGATCACACCTAGAATGCCAACTCAGCCTCTGTCAAGAGGATACGGTTTTAGGTGCGCGAGGTTTCTCGCACCTGGAAGTTCAAGGGACCCACAGAACGTTCTGGATTGGTGTCGTTGACTTCTATGTGTGTGATTCTGATCGCACCTGGAACACCAACTCAATCCCTGTCAAGTGGATACGGTTTTAGGTGCGCGAGGTTTCTCGCACCTGGAAGTTCAAGGAGCCATCAGAACGTTCTGGATTGGTGTCGTTGACTTCCAGGTGTGTGAATATGATCACACCTAGAACACCAACTCAATCCCTGTCAAGTGGATACGGTTTTAGGTGCGCGAGGTTTCTCGCACCTGGAAGTTCAAGGAGCCATCAGAACGTTCTGGATTGGTGTCGTTGACTTCCAGGTGTGTGAATATGATCACACCTAGAACACCAACTCAATCCCTGTCAAGTGGATACGGTTTTAGGTGCGCGAGGTTTCTCGCACCTGGAAGTTCAAGGAGCCATCAGAACGTTCTGGATTGGTGTCGTTGACTTCCAGGTGTGTGAATATGATCACACCTAGAACACCAACTCAATCCCTGTCAAGTGGATACGGTTTTAGGTGCGCGAGGTTTCTCGCACCTGGAAGTTCAAGGAGCCATCAGAACGTTCTGGATTGGTGTCGTTGACTTCCAGGTGTGTGAATATGATCACACCTAGAACACCAACTCAATCCCTGTCAAGTGGATACGGTTTTAGGTGCGCGAGGTTTCTCGCACCTGGAAGTTCAAGGAGCCATCAGAACGTTCTGGATTGGTGTCGTTGACTTCCAGGTGTGTGAATATGATCACACCTAGAATGCCAACTCAGCCTCTGTCAAGAGGATACGGTTCCAGGTGCGCGAGGTTTCTCGCACCTGGAAGAGTGGTATGCCATCGGATTTCGCGGGAAAGGAAGTGTATGACCAAGCGGGCATTTTGGCAGACGGGGAAGGCAGGCATATCAAGCAAGCATATTCATTAGGTTAGGCAGGTATATTCCTCAAGCGAACATATTCCTCAGAAGTCCGGAAGCGGAGGGGGCAAGCGTTTCGTACGATATTCTTTGATTTCGTACATTTGTCGGGAGGGAGTTGGTGATTATTTGGAAATAATCTGTACATTCGTGGGCGAAAGATCTGGAATTGATGGAGAAATATCTTGTCATAGAGACTACGGCCAGCCTTCTGCGGATTCCTCTGGAGAGCCTTGTTTATGTCAAGGCGGAGGGGAACTACAGCAGGATATTCACTGTCCTTGACGTGGTGAAAGGCAGCAAGGGCACGTTGGTGACGTACAAGCTGGGGTGGATCCACAACAGTTTGTCCGATGTGATCGGCGATGTCGAGAGCAAGACTATCGTCAGGGCGGGAAAAAGCCACATCATCAATCTGGATTTTGTCTCCGAGATCAACATCTCGCAACAGACGTTGGCCTTGTCGGACTGCGACAGGTTCAACGTAGTGCTTTCCGACGGACTGTCAAGAGAAGTGCTGAAAGCCTTGAAGTCCGCTCTTGGCAATGACAACAACGACTAAACGAAGACTCAAATGAACAGACAGGACTACGATAATGTACGGGACGATGAAGTCATCTTCATAGGGGGTGACAAAGGTCGAAGCGTCAACGGGAACAAACCTCCCAAGCGGCCGAAGTGGCTGATTCCCGTCATCACGCTGCTTGCGCTGGCCGCCGCTGCTCTGATCGCGCTTTGCGGGAGAGGCGAAAAGGCCGTGAACGATGAGCAGACGGGGCTGTTCGAGGAAAGCGTGGAGGCGAAAAGCGACTCCTTGACGACGGTCGCCACGGAAGACCCTGACTCCTGCGGGGTGGCATATTCAGAGAAAATAGACACCACGGTCGCGGGCGGTGTCCCGCTGACTTTGTACATTCCGCACTGCGCCGTTCCGGAACTCTCCGTCGGCGCGCCAGAAGCGGACAAGAGTGAATATGTCCTCGCGGCCCAGGCTGCGGACATCCGTGCGGACAACCGCGAGATCCTCGGATCCTTTGTGCTCAAAGGCGAAGCGCTGGCTCAAGGAATATCCAAGAAAGGCTACTGCGCCATCATCGACGGCCGGATCACAATCGGAGTCGCCGAAAACACGGACCTTTTCGACAAGGCCATCGAGACGGAAGGCTACTTTTTCCGGCAATATCCTCTCGTGGACAACGGCACGCCGGTTGACAACAATCTGAAGAGCGCCTCTGTCCGCAAGGCGCTTTGCTCGAAGGCCGGCGAGATATTCATAGCCGTCTCCCGCGAGGAGATGACGATGCAGGGTTTCGCCGCCGCTCTCGCCGCATTCGGAGTGGACAACGCGATCTACCTCGTCGGAAGTGCCTCGTCCTACGGCTGGTATATTCCTAAGGAAGAGGAAATTGTGGAGTTCTGCATCAACGTGCACCGCCGCTCCTACCGGAACGAGTCCTACATCCGCTGGCGGAAGGCGGAATAGGGTTGGCGGAAATAGCCGGCAAAGTTGTTATAATGGGACTTCTGGCACTTCGACAGGCTCAGTGACCAGGGAAAACGCACAATATTCATAAAAGGGGGAAATGCTCGTTAATTCACAATTCAAAGGGAATCGGAAGATTCCCTTTGGGTTTGCAATGAATATTGGGAAAATATTCATAAATTTATAGCCGAATATTAAAAACACACAACCACTATGGCAAAGATTATAGAATGCGTGCCCAACTTCAGCGAGGGACGGGACAGGAATGTGATAGACCGGATCGTCAAGGCGATCGCTTCAGCGAAGGTGACTGTCGATGGCAACGAGCTCAGTGTCAAGGTACTTGACGTGGACCCGGGAGAGGCTACGAACAGGACTGTGGTGACCTTCGTGGGAAGCCCTGAGGCGGTGCTGGAGGCGGCTTTCCAGGGAGTCAAGTGTTCCGGAGAGGTGATAGATATGAGGCATCACCACGGGGCTCATCCTCGGTCGGGGGCGTGCGACGTGCTGCCGCTCGTGCCGGTTGCGGAGACAACTTTGGAGGAGTGCGCGGAGCTGGCGCGCGGGCTGGCGAAGAGGATCTACGACGAGCTCGGCATCCCTTGCTACTGCTACGAAGCGGCGGCGTTCAAGCCGGAAAGGAAGAACCTCGCGGTCTGCAGGGCCGGGGAATATGAAGCCCTGCCGGAGAAGATCGCCGATCCTGCGAAGGCGCCGGACTTCGGGCCAAAGGAATATAACGAGACCGTGGCGAAGAGCGGAGCCATCAATGTGGGAGCCAGGGACTTCCTTGTGGCCGTCAACTATAATCTCAACACCACCTCTACCCGCCGTGCGATGGCGATCGCGTTCGACGTGCGTGAGAAAGGACGCAAGATGCGGGAGGGCGGAAGCCTGACCGGGAAGGTTCTCAAGGACGAGAACGGCAAGGACCGCTGGCAGCCGGGAACCCTCAAAGGGTGCAAGGCAATCGGCTGGTACATTGATGAATATGGCATCGCGCAGGTTTCGATGAACATCACGGACATCCGTACCACTCCTCTGCACGTGGCCTACGAGGAAGTCTCCAGAGCGGCGGCGGCCAGAGGGCTGAAAGTGACCGGAGCCGAGATCGTCGGCCTTGTGCCTAAACGGGTTCTGCTGGAGGCCGGTAAATTCTACCTTGAGAAGCAGGAACGCTCGCTCGGAATCTCAGACGAAGAGATAATGAAGATAGCCGTCAAGTCGATGAGCCTTGACGACCTCAAGCCGTTCAACCCGCACGAGAAAGTCATCGAATATCTTATGGAAGATTCCGCTCTGATGGCCGTCAAGGAAAGGCTCATCAGAATGACGCTCAAGGGATTCGCCGAGGAGACGGCATCCGAGTCCCCCGCCCCGGGCGGCGGATCGATTTCCGCCTATATGGGTGCTCTCGGAGCGGCTCTCGGCACGATGGTCGCCAATCTTTCAGCTCATAAGAGAGGCTGGGATGACCGCTGGAAAGAGTTCTCCAACTGGGCCGAGAAGGGACACGCCGTGATGCGGGAGCTGGTAAGCCTCGTCGATGAGGACACCGCGGCGTTCGACAAGATTATGGCCGCATTCGGACTTCCTAAGGGAACGGACGAGGAGAAAGCTGCACGTTCTGAGGCAATCGAAAAGGCCACACTGTACGCCACACAGGTGCCTCTGCGCACGATGAAGGCTTCATTCAAGGCCTTCGAGATCACAAGGGCTATGGCCGAGACCGGGAACCCTAACTCCGTCTCAGACGCCGGAGTGGGAGCTTTGGCGGCCCGCAGTGCGGTTCTCGGAGCGCATCTCAACGTCAAGATCAACGCCGCTTCCCTGAACGACAAGGCAAAGGCGGCTGAACTGGTCGCCGAGGCTGACGAAATCGCCGCCAAAGCCATTCAAGAGGAAAAAGAAATTCTGGACATCGTAAACTCGAAGATCAATGGATAAGTTTCAGGAAGAGATACTTGAGGGCATCCCGCAGGACAGGCTTCCGGAGCCGAAGCCTTATGACAAGACCATAAACCACGCCCCGAAGCGCAAGGACATCCTCACAGCCGAGGAGAAAGTACTGGCGTTGAAGAACGCACTGAGATATTTCCCGGCCAAGTTCCACGCCGGGCTGGCGCCGGAGTTCGCCCAGGAACTGAAGGACTACGGACGCATCTATATGTACCGCTTCCGTCCGTCCTACGACATCTACGCCAGGCCGATTGATGAATATCCTTGCCGGAGCCGTCAGGCGGCAGCCATTATGGCGATGATCCAGAACAATCTGGATCCGAGGGTGGCGCAGCATCCGCACGAGCTGATCATCTACGGAGGCAACGGAGCCATATTCCAGAACTGGGCACAGTACCGGCTGACAATGAAATACTTGGCCGAAATGACCGACGAGCAGACGCTTTCGATGTACTCCGGGCATCCGATGGGGCTTTTCCCGAGCCACAAGGACGCCCCGAGGGTCGTCGTGACCAACGGAATGGTCATTCCGAACTATTCGAAGCAGGATGACTGGGAGAGATTCAACGCCCTCGGGGTCTCACAGTACGGCCAGATGACCGCCGGTTCGTATATGTACATCGGCCCGCAGGGAATCGTGCACGGAACGACCATCACGGTGATGAATGCCGCACGCAAGCAACTGAAAGCCAGAGGCATCGCAGGGACGAGGGAGAATATGAAGGGAATGCTCTTCGTGACAGCCGGTCTGGGCGGAATGTCGGGAGCTCAGCCTAAGGCCGGAAACATCGCCGGAGTCGTGAGCGTCACCGCCGAAATCAATCCGTTGGCGGCACGCAAACGTTACGACCAAGGCTGGGTCGATGAGCTGCACGAGAATCTTGACGAACTCATTCCACGTATCCTCAAGGCAATGGAGAACAAGGAGACCGTCTCGCTGGCCTACGTGGGCAACGTCGTGGATCTCTGGGAGAGACTTTCGGCCGAGAATATTCCTGTGGATCTTGGCTCCGACCAGACATCGCTCCACAATCCGTGGGCGGGCGGCTACTATCCTGCCGGACAGTCATTCGAGGAGTCCGTCAGGATGATGGCCGAGGAACCCGAGAAATTCCGCGAGGCTGTAAAGGCTTCATTAAGAAGGCACGTGGCCGCCATCAACGAGCTGTCATCCAAGGGGATGTACTTCTTCGACTACGGCAACGCCTTCCTGCTGGAATCATCAAGGGCCGGAGCGGACATATTAAAGGCCGACGGCACATTCCGCTATCCGTCATACGTCCAGGATATTATGGGGCCGCTCTATTTCGACTACGGCTTCGGCCCGTTCCGCTGGGTTTGTATGAGCGAGAGGCCGGAAGACCTCGCAAAGTCCGACGAGATAGCCGTGAATATTCTTAAAAAGGAATTGGAGACGGCTCCGGAAGAGATCCAGGGGCAGCTGAACGATAATATTCATTGGATAGAGGAAGCTGGCAGGAACAATCTGGTGGTAGGGTCGCAGGCGCGCATCCTTTACGCCGACTGCGAGGGCAGGACCAAGATCGCGCTCGCCTTCAACGAGGCCATCCGTAAGGGAGAGATCTCCGCTCCGATCGTGCTTGGCCGAGACCATCACGATGTGTCCGGAACCGATTCGCCGTTCCGCGAGACATCCAACATCTACGACGGCTCGAAGTTCACGGCCGATATGGCGATGCAGAATGTAATCGGCGACGCCTTCCGGGGAGCCACCTGGGTCTCGCTCCACAACGGTGGCGGTGTAGGCTGGGGAGAGGTCATCAACGGAGGTTTCGGGATGGTGATCGACGGGTCGGCCGATTCGGACAGGCATATCACCCAGATGCTGTTCTGGGACGTGAACAACGGAATCGCCCGCCGCAGCTGGGCGCGCAACGAGGGTGCTGAGCACGCAATCCTCAGAGAGATGGGCAGAACGCCTGAACTCAAGGTGACCGTTCCGAACCTTGCGGACGAAAACATTGTCAGAAAAGCGATAGAAGAACTATGACACACATCATATCAAAAGAACATCTGAGCCTTGCACGGCTCAAAACCATACTTGAGAACCGTGAAAGGGTCGAACTGGGTCCGGAAGCCGTGGCGGCCATCGAAAAATGCCGTAAGTATCTGGACAGCAAGATGGAGGACATCGGCCGTCCGGTCTATGGAGTGACCACCGGTTTCGGTTCGTTGTGCAACGTCACCATCCCGGCCGACCAGCTCTCGCAGCTGCAGCACAATCTGGTGATGTCGCACGCCTGCGGAACCGGAGAGACGGTACGTCCGCAGATCGTGAGGCTGATGCTTCTGCTGAAGGCCCAGTCACTTTCCTACGGGCATTCAGGAGCGCAACTAATTACAGTCCAGAGGCTTCTGGATATGTTCAACAACGACATCCTTCCGGTTGTCTATCAGCAGGGTTCGCTGGGCGCTTCCGGTGATCTCGCTCCCCTCGCCCACCTCAGCCTTCCGCTCATAGGACTCGGAGAGGTTCTCTACAAGGGTAAGGTAAGGCCGAGCAAGGAGGTCTGGGACGAGATGGGTTGGAAGCCTATCAGCCTTCAGTCCAAGGAGGGTCTCGCCCTTCTGAACGGCACGCAGTTTATGAGCGCGCACGCCATCTGGTCTCTGATCCAGTGCCACAGGCTTTCCGAATGGGCCGACAGGATCGGGGCGATGTCCCTTGAGGCTTACGACGGCCGCATAGAGCCGTTCCTGCCTCTCACCCACCAGCTTCGTCCGCACAAAGGACAGATCGACACTGCGGCCAGATTTATGACCCTGCTTGAAGGCAGCGAACTGATCCGAAGCCACAAGGAACACGTCCAGGATCCATATTCATTCCGCTGCATCCCGCAGGTTCACGGTGCGGTCAAGGACAACATCCGCTACGTGGAGTCGGTGATCGAGAACGAAATCAACAGCGCGACGGACAACCCTAACGTCTTCCCGGACGAGGATATGATCATCTCCGCCGGCAACTTCCACGGGGAGCCTATCGCCATCCCGATGGACACTCTGGCAATCGCTATGTCCGAACTCGCGAACATCTCTGAAAGAAGAATTTACAGATTGATTTCCGGTCAACGCGGTCTGCCGAAATTCTTGGTGGCCACGCCTGGCCTCAACAGCGGATTTATGATTCCGCAGTACACCGCCGCCTCGATCGTCAGCCAGAACAAAGGCCTCTGCTGGCCTGCGTCCGTGGATTCAATCCCGTCATCACAAGGTCAGGAGGATCACGTGAGTATGGGCTCAAACGCCGCCACGAAACTCGTGCGCGTCATTGACAACTGCGAGGAAGTGCTTGCGATAGAGCTGTTTAACGCAGCACAGGCGCTTGATTTCAGACATCAAATGGCCGGTAACAAGTCCTCCGTGGCCATCGAGAGAATATTCAATGACTACCGCAAGGTCGTGCCGTTCATCAGCGATGATGTCTATATGCACCCGCTTATCCAGAAATCAATCGAGTTCATAAGATGACCATAATCACCAACATCGGCGAACTGGTCGGAATCGTTCCTGAAGGTGTCCTGCGCAAGCGTGGCGCCGAGATGGACGAGGTCGGCTCCTTGAAGGACGCTTACCTCACGATCGAGGGCGAGCGAATCTCTGGTTTCGGGAATATGTCCGAGTGTCCGGCGGCCGGGCCACAGGATGAAGTGATTGATGCAGAGGGCGGTATGGTTATGCCGACTTTCTGCGACTCCCACACCCACATCTGCTACGCCGGGACCCGCGAGCAGGAGTTCATCGACAAGATCAACGGCCTGAGCTACGAGGAGATAGCCGCCCGTGGAGGCGGAATCCTCAACTCCGCCGACCTGCTCCACCGCACGGACGAGGAAGAATTATATTCACAGACAATGACGCGCGTCCGGGAAATGATCGCCAAGGGGACAGGGGCGATCGAGATAAAGAGCGGCTACGGCTTGACCACGGAAGACGAGCTGAAGATGCTCCGGGTGATCCACCGCGTCAAAAGTGAATCCCCCGCGACCATCAAGGCGACCTTCCTCGGGGCGCACGCCGTCGGCAGAGCCTTCAAAGGCCGGCAGAACGAATATGTCAACCTTGTCTGCGAGGAGATGATTCCCGCCGTCGCCGCCGAAGGGCTTGCTGAATATGTCGATGTCTTCTGTGACGAGGGGTTCTTCACGGTAGCCGAAACGGACAGAATCCTTTCCTCCGGGGAGCGTTACGGACTGATACCGAAAATCCACGCCAACGAACTGGCCTGTTCCGGCGGCGTGCAGGTGGCCGTGAGCCACAATGCGCTTTCAGTCGATCATCTTGAGCGCACCACGGATGCAGAGATCGTGGCTCTAAGAAACTCACGCACAATGCCGACGATGCTTCCAGGCTCGTCATTCTTCCTCGGAATCCCCTACGGAAGAGCCAAGGAATATGTCAACGCAGGTCTCGGCATAGCTCTCGCCTCGGACTACAACCCGGGGTCCTCCCCTTCCGGTGATATGCGTTTCGTGATGGCCCTCGGCTGCATCAGAATGCGTCTGACCCCGGCCCAGTCCTTCAACGCCTGCACCCTGAACTCCGCCTATGCGATGGGTGTCGCCGAGGAGCTCGGCTCCGTGACCGTCGGCAAACTCGCGAACCTGATTGTCACAAAACCCGTCCCGTCCCTCGCCTTCATCCCGTACTGCCACCAGACCCCGTTCATCGCCAAGGTTCTCCTCCGAGGCACTCATATCTGCTGATCGCAGCCCCCCACCGACAGCCCTAACCGACAACGACGGCGGCATTATAATGGTATAATGCCGCCGACGTATGCCATTTTGCCCTCAACTGGAGCAATATCGCCCGTTTTCGCGCCTCTGATTACACCTTCAGGCAACTTAACTCCAAGGCTTTAATAGTAGTCAAAGGATAAGGCTTGAATACATTTCATTCACGCCTACTCTTCAACCATACTAAGAAGCTGTTTAAAAATAATTCCTCTTTTTTCTTATGCGGCCTTTCCGGCCATTTTCATCTTTGTCATC
>CAVCPY010000026.1:0-9123 GCA_963604245.1 Eggerthellaceae bacterium | reverse complement strand
TTCCTTTTCTCATCGGTCGTGTACGTCCAGTACACTCCCTCTTCCAAAAGAAAACTAGCCTCAAAAATCCTGCATAAATCTCTACCAACTTATTTTTTATCGCTTACTTAGCAGTCTCTAAGTGATGATGAAATAAGTTGGTAAGGTTTTGTGAAGAAGGAGTGTGCCGGTGACGCAGCGGCTGATGAACAAATGAATTCAGACCAAAAGACGAGCAAAGCACCAAGTTATTATTCGGGAATCACTAAATTTGCATCCTGACAACCGGAAATGAAATGAGAATATTCAAAAGAATGGCTTTGACGGCGGTGCTGTTCCTTGCCGCGGCGGTTTCCTCCAGGGCCGTTTTCAACGAGAAGGATCTCTCGCAGACGCTTCAGGTGCTGCGCTATGAGTTGCGGAAGGCGTACTTCGAGATGGAAAGGAACCAAATGTCGTTCGAGTTTCAGGATGACAGGCAGCACGAGGAACTCGTGCGTCTGGTCCAGAGCTGCAACGAACTGTCGCTGATGCTCTACTCGCAGAAGCAGGATTTCACGTTCGACCTCACCTACGCTCTCCAGCAGGTTACTGACCAGTACCATCACTTCACGCAGAGCCGGATGCCGTATGACAACATCATCTCTTACCTTGATGTTGAGATTGACAGGTACGACAGGCTTGTCACGGCTCTGAAAGTGCTTCCTCCCGAGTTGATAGAGTTGCCGGACAGCCTTGGCGGGTCGTCATTGCTGGACTCTCTGGCTTCTACGCTGCAGTCTCACCTTCTCCCTAACGGCTCCTACACGGAAGCCCATTCAGATGATCCGGAGCATTTCGGGCACAATCATTTTACTGGACTTGTGGAAGATAATGCGCACGGCTCTTTCCATCTTGACAGCCTGTCGCAGGTGGCGAGAGACAGCTGCCTTTTTTATTCCACAAGGCTTCTGAAGATGTTTACTGACATCCGTGACCATATGGTCGAGGACAATGGATATTACGAGACCACCGACAAGCGGCTGAAAGAGGCTTACGACTATGCGCAGAGCCGCTACAAGATGGTACAGAAGAGGATATTCATCGAGGGGCAGGACAACTATTGGACAATCCTGACGAATCTGAAGTCCTACACTTCAAAAGCGGCGAAGGACTTCAGCGACAAGTACGGCAGGGCGTATTTCACTGATGTCAAGAGCGAGTGGCGGGGGCCGATTGTCATCGGGTTCTCCTTTATGATTCTTATCTATCTTGCCATAGCCACTCTGCTCAGTATGCTGATTGTAAAGATGCTGATGCGCCGCGTCAAATACTTCAGGTCGGAGAAGTTCAGAAAAAGAGAGGCGGCCATATTTATGCTCGGAGCGGCTGTCCTGTTCGTGGCGGTCATAACGGTGGCCAAGAACATCTCCCTGACATCGCATTTCTTCACGATGGCTGCCGGTCTGCTGATTGAGTTCGCGCTTCTGCTGATTGCCGTCCTGACTTCGCTTCTGATCCGTCACGACAGCCATCAGATCAACTATGGGATGCGGATCTACACCCCGATAATGCTGATGGGATTATTGGTCATAACGTTCAGAATCATATTCATACCCAACAGTCTGATCGCATTGGTTTTTCCTCCGCTTCTAGTAGTGTTCGGCCTCTGGCAGTGGGCTTCCATCCACCGCAACGGCCCTAAGGTGCCAAAGAGTGACAGTTCCTATGCTATCGCTTCCTTTGTGGTGACAGCCATCACATTTGTGATTTCCATTCTGGGATACAGTCTGCTGGGCTTGCAGGTGTACATCTGGTGGATATTCCAGTTGACCGTGCTTCAACTGATTGTCGCCTGCGATGACCTGTTGAGGAAGTATCGTCACAAAAGGGTTGATGTACTTGTCCGCGCTTACCGGCTTAAGCACCAGAACGATGTCGGCAAGGACAAAGGCTCGTTCATTCTAGTGACGTGGCTCTATGACCTTGTGGAAATGGTGTTCATCCCGGTGCTTTATCTGCTTTCAATTCCGCTCTGTCTCTATATGGCTTCTGAAGTTTTCGACCTGACGGAAATATGTATGGATATGTTCTTCTACCCGTTCTTCAACTACGAGTACCTGCATCTGTCTGTGTCCAAGATAGTTCTGGCAATCGGTCTGTTCTATGTGTTCAAGTACATCTGTTATGTCGCGAGGGCTCTCTACCGGATTTACAAACTCCACAGGGCCATCCGGCAGACTGGCGCTTCCTTGATCAGGGAGAATGAATTGAACCTGACCCTGGCGAATAATGTGATAGGAATCCTTGCGTGGGGCACTTACTTCATAGTGACGATCTCGCTTCTTAACATCCCTACGAAATCCCTGTCCGTGATCACTGCCGGTCTTGCCGCCGGTCTTGGTTTCGCGATGAAGGACATCCTGAACAATTTCTTCTACGGCGTGCAGCTGATGTCGGGGCGTCTCCGCGTAGGTGACTACATCGAGTGTGACGGTGTCCGCGGAAAGGTTGACAGCATCACTTACCAGAGTACCCAGATCGAAGCCACCGACGGCAGCATAATGGCCTTCCCGAACAGTTCCCTTTTCGCCAAGAACTTCAAGAACCTGACGCGCAACAATTCCTACGAGTTCCTCGGTCTGCCTGTCGGTGTGGCATACGGGACTGATGTTGAGCATGCGAGAAAGGTGATTGTCAAGGCTTTGGCTCCGCTTTGCAAGCCGGACGGGTTCGGCCGTCAGGTGGTTGAGGAAAAGTATGGTGTTCAGGTGGTTCTGAACGGTTTCGGAGACAGCAGTGTGGACCTTGTGGTCAAGCAGTATGTTCTTGTCGAGCAGCGCACAGGTTACATCGCCGCCGCCAACGAACGGATCTACAACGCATTGAACAAGGCCGGCATCGAGATACCGTTCCCTCAAAGCGACATAAACATCCGCCGGATGCCGGCATCTTATGACAAATAACTGTTAGTGAATATGATATATTTGGCTATATTCGTGTCCGGAGGCGGAACGAACTGTGAGAACATAATCAAGTACTTCAAAGGCTCCGACAAGGTGCGCATAGCATTGGTGGTGGCCAACAAGGCCGGAATCCCCGCTCTTGAAAGGGCGGAGAGGCTCGGTGTTCCGACCCGCGTGCTGTCTAAGGCGGAGTTGAACCGGGAGGAGGTGGTTCTGCCGCTTATGAAGGAATATTCAATCGGCTTCATTGTTCTTGCCGGCTTCCTTCTCGTCATTCCGGATTTCCTTATCCGTGAATATGACCGCAGGATGATCAACCTGCATCCGGCGCTCCTTCCGAAGTTCGGAGGTATGGGGATGTACGGCCATCACGTGCACGAGGCTGTCAAGGTGGCAGGGGAGACCGAGACCGGAATGACGGTCCACTGGGTCAGCGGCAAGGTGGACGGAGGTGAGGTCATCGCTCAGTTCCGGACCCCGATCACCCCTGATGACACTCCCGAAGACATCGCCGCCAAGGAACACATTCTCGAGATGGAACATTTCCCGCAGGTCATTGAAGAGGTGTTGGACATAATGTAAAACACCGGAGGCCTCGCCAGCCGCCATTCTCTATCCTTGGAACTTGCGCTTTACGGAAGAGATATTCGTCAGAAATACGGATTTATGTCTGACACTATGAGCAAAGAGCAGCGGCATTACTGTATGTCGCGGATAAGGGGAAAGGACACGCGGCCGGAGATGGTGGCGCGGAGGTGGCTGCATTCCCAAGGGTTCAGGTACTCGCTGCATTCCAAGAGGCTGCCGGGGTGTCCGGACATAGTGCTTCGGAAGTATCACACGGTTATATTCATAAACGGTTGTTTCTGGCACGGGCATCCGGGATGCGAAAAGTTCCGGATGCCGAGCTCGAATGTGGAGTTCTGGCAGGAGAAGATCCGTCGGAACAAAGAGCGTGATGCTCAGGAGGTAGCCAAGCTTGAGGCTTTAGGGTGGAACGTGATTGTGGTCTGGGAGTGCGAATTGGCCAAGCAGGTAAGGGATGTGACTCTACGGAATTTGACAGAGGCTATAAAGCGGGGCATTGAGCCTGAGTCCATCCATCGGATTCCGCTGTCTGTGAGGAAATTGTCCTTGAAGGAATAATTTGAGTGAAGGAAATTGATTATTATCCCGAAATTTATTAATTTTGCATCGAAGAACACGGAGGATTGTCCGAGCGGTTTATGGTGCTTGTCTCGAAAACAAGTCGGCTGAAAGGCCCCACAGGTTCGAATCCTGTATCCTCCGCCCTCACCGATTAATAGCAAATTATGAGTGCCAAGAAATTGCTCTATGCCGCAGCGGTTATTGTTGTCGCGGCTATGCTTGGTTGTACATCCAACGATGCGATTGTGAATATTGCCTTGAATAAGGCTGCTAGTGCTTCCTCCTCCTATGACTACAACCTAACTGCTCAGCTGGTCACTGACGGGGTGGTGGAGACAGATGAACCCGCCTGGCTCAAGGTCAGCACCGCCAGCGGAGAACTCTCTCGTCGCGAGAGGGAATGGACGGTGGATGCCGGTCCGTATTCAAGCAACAGACTGGAGGGGGCGACAAATTTCCTTGAATATGAATGGAACGGCCGGTATTTTTCCGCACGCAGCGTGCGTGTGCGTGGTTATGTGGTCTATCAGGAGCCGGTAAATGGATGGTCAATCACCTGTCTGGCAGGAGATTCCCGGACTGAAATGAAGCAGGTGGGCTTTGCGGGGAGTTCCGGCTTGCCGGGAACTGAACGTTATCCGGAGGTCATCACCGACCCTAACAAACAGACTGAAACCATTACCCGTCCGGTTCGTAGGCTTGAACTTGAGATTCCTCTTGACGGTGCCGCCGGCTTCAATCATTTCAAGATTGAGTTCAATATGGACGGAGCATTTTTCTGGGTCATCTATGCGGTGGATTTCTCCGCTGAGCCGGTATTCGGGAAAAGTTCTGACACCGGCCCGTATGACTCCAAGGAGGCTCGTGGGTTCAACGTGTTGCCGTCCGGGGTTTACTCAAGTGCTTGGATGAGCGCTGACGACAAGCCGCAGTGGATAAGTGTGGATCTCGGCGAGAAGAGAAAAATCAGCGGGATTCGTCTCCACTGGATTCATAAGGCCAAGAGTGGAAGCGTTGAAATCTCTGACGATGCGTCTAACTGGAAAAGAATCGCCGGCCTTCCGCAGTCAGATTCGCTGACATATTCATTAAGGGCGGTAGGAAAAGCTCGCTATGTCCGCCTTTCAATGGAGGGCGCTGACGAAAGCGGCCATTTTGCTTTGAGCGAATTTGAAGTGCTTGGCCCCGAGGAGGTTGATGGTGCGGAGCCGGAATGGAAACTTCAGCGCGCATCTGCGGTCACGGAAAGCGGCGAGGCGATTTCCACAAATGAATATGATGACTCGTCTTGGCTTCAGGCTGTTGTGCCGGGGACGGTTCTCTACAGCTACATCGCTGCCGGTGCTGTTCCGGATCCAGGAATAGCGGACAATAATCTTCAGATCTCCGAGTCGTTCTTCAATTCTGATTTCTGGTACAGATGGACTCCCCGTTCGACAGCTCAACTTGTCGAAGCGACAAAACGTTCAGGTGACGGTCGTTTGGTTCTTGTGTTCGATGGAATCAACTGGAAAGCGGAAGTTTATGTGAACGGAAAGCGGGTCGGTAACATTGCCGGAGCCTTCAAGCGGGCGCGTTTTGATGTCACAGACTTGATCAAAGGCGAGAATGATGTCATCGCCGTCCACATCATCAAGCCTGCTCACTTCGCTGCCGTAAAAGAGAAGAATGCCGAGAGCCCCGACTTCAACGGCGGCCAGCTCGGGGCGGACAATCCGACATTCCACGCGACTGTCGGCTGGGACTGGATGCCGACTGTCAGAGGCCGTGATATGGGAATCTGGAACGATGTGCGGCTTGAGAAGGAAAACGCCGTGACTTTGAGCGATCCTTTGGTTCAGAGCAGGATAACGGACGGCCTCGCATCGATGACAGTTTCGGTCAAGGTGGCGTATGGGGCCTCAGAGCCTCTCGGACGCTTGGATAATGCCAGTCACTTCGACAGGATAAGTGTCCCGGAGAAAACAGTCAGCGGAACTCTGCGCGGAACCATCGGCGACATCGAGTTCTTGAAGAAAGTGGAATTGAGGGCGGGGCAGAGCGGAACAATCATATTCACTCCGGATGAGTATCCTCAACTGCGGAACCGTGAAGTAGGACTCTGGTGGCCGAACGGCTACGGCGAACCGACACTTCACAAGGCGACAGTCTCATTCATACAGGACGGAGCGTCAGAAGCGATGACATCAATCGAATGGCTTGCAGGCATAAGGGAGTTTACCTACTGCGATCTGATGAGCGACCTCAAGATGTTCATCAATGGCCGCCGCTTCTTCCCGAAAGGCGGCAACTGGGGATTCAGCGAATATAATCTCCGCTACGGGGCCGATGAATATGACACCGCTGTCCGTCTGCACAAGAAAATGAATCTGAACATAATCCGCAACTGGGTCGGCCAGACCGGCGACGATGAGTTCTACGATGCGTGCGACAAGTACGGGATTGTAGTCTGGCAGGATTTCTGGCTGGCAAATCCGGCGGACGGTCCTGATCCCGACGATAACGTGATGTTCCTTGACAATGCCCGTGATTATGTGAGCCTGATTCGCAAGCATCCGAGCATAGGCTTGTACTGCGGCCGTAACGAGGGCTATCCTCCGGCGGCCTTGAACGCTGGCCTTGCCGAAACGGTCAGGACACTTCATTCCGACATTGCATACATCCCGAGCTCTGCCGATGACGGGGTCAGCGGCCACGGTCCCTACCGCGCCGTGGAACCTTCGTTCTATTTCGAGAACCCGACCTCCAAGTTCCACACTGAGAGGGGGATGCCTGCCATCGTGGAATATGAAAGTTTATCCCGGATGCTGACCCCGGACCATCTCTGGCCTGCTGACGATGTGTGGGGACAGCACGATTTCACAAGGACAGGCGCCCAGGGCGACACAGCCTTTGTCGGGATGGTCAGAAGGCGTTTCGGCGACCGGGTTCTGGAGTCGGCCGAGTCATTCGCAAAATATGCCCAGTGGATTAACTATGATGGTTACCGTGCGATGTACGAGGCGAACAACGTGGCACGCAAGGGACTTTTGATCTGGATGTCGCACAGTGCCTGGCCGAGTCTTGCCTGGCAAACCTACGACTATTGGTTCCGTCCGACAGCCGCCTGCGCCGCTGTGAGGAAAGCCTGCGAATCGGTTCATATCCAGCTTAATCCGGCATCAAGCAAGGTTGAAGTTGTCAATTCCGGTCTCGGTGGCTTGAATAATCTGACCGCAAATGTTTCCGCAGTCAACCGGGAGGGCAAGTCCGTGTATTCAAAAACCGCTGTCGTCAGTCCCGCGGAAGACACGACAACAGCGGTCCTTGATGTCTCCGATGTACCTGATGGCCTTTGCATCGTGACCCTGACATTGACCTCGGCAGATGGAAAGATACTTTCGGAGAACCGTTATTTCCGCAATTTCCGCTCCGGCAGGGACACCGGTGACTATCAGGCTCTTGTCGGTACAAGGTGGTTGGATGAGTCCATACTTGAATTCAACCCCGGACTGTAGGAAAAAATCGAACCGGCAAATTTTGCACATAACCAAAATCTGCCGGTTCCATTTTTTTCTTACCACTATTACAAGGTTGTGAGGCGGAAGTTGCGCCAGAGAACCTTGATGTTGTTTCCGTCGTGGATTTGGAGCATGATGCGGCCGGATTTCGATCCGATTAGTTCATCGTTGATGTCCACCATAGGCTCGCCGTTCAGCCAAGTCTTCACGTTGTCGCCCTCGACACGCAGACGGAGGGTGTTCCATTCTCCTTCCTTCAGAATCTCCTCCTTCTCGTCCGGAATCTGAATCAGCCATCCGCGGCCGTATGACTCGTAGATTCCTGCGGTGTCATTCCCCTTAGGGGCGACCTCGCACTGCCAACCGTTCACGATGTTGTTCCGGTAGCCTCCCTCCACGAATGAGTGGAAGAAAAGACCGGAATTGCCGTTCGAACACTGCTTGAACTCGACCGTCAGGTCAAAGTCCTTGTAATATTCACGGGTTCCGAGGTAGCCGTAGCGGAGATCCTCTCCATTTTCGGTGACGAGATTGCCTTCCTCATCCACGCCTGTGCGCATGCTTCCGAACAGCTCCCATCCGTGCAGATCCTTGCCGTTGAATAGTTCGACCTCCTGCCCTGACTTGTGAGGCAGTTCCTTGATCTTGATGTTCCTGAATGAGGCAGGGTCGCCGTGGTCCTGAAGGCAGATCACACCCTCGTGGGCGAGACCGTATTCTGTGGCATCGCCCCATTTGCCGCTGGCTTTCTTCTCGAACCAGTCGTCTGTCCAGGCCTCGAACTCGAGAATCTTCTCGCCGTTCAGCCAGTGCTCCACGTGACCGTTGTCAAAGACGATTCTGGAGTTGTTCCACTGCCCCTGAGGGTTGACCTTCATCTTGCTGTAGTCAGGAAGGTGCATAGCGTAGTCAACGCCAAGCTTCTGCCATTCCTCAAGTTTCGCCGGAGCGTTCACTTCCTCCCAGCCTTCGTTGTCAATGAGCTGATACTCGGGGCCGGTGACATAAGGAACCTTGAACTTCGGATTCTCGACAACGTGGTAGAGCATTCCGCTGTTGCCTCCGTGGGTGAGCTTCCAGTCCCAGGACAGCTCAAAGTTCTCGTACTTCTTGTCGGTGACGATGTAGCCGGACTCATCTGCTCCGTTGCCGGATGCCTGGATGCAGCCGTCAACTACCGTCCAGCCGTTGGTCAGGGAGTCTCCGTTGTAGTCGCGCCAGCCGTCAAGGTTTTCGCCGTTGAACAGCAGTACCCATCCCTCTGCTTTCTCGGTGGCGGTCAACGTGTTCTGTTTCTGTGCGCAGGATGTCATCGATGCGGCGACTCCTGCAATGGCCAATCCTAAAATGATCTTTTTCATTGATAATGACTGTTAAAGAATGTTATTTCAAATCACACACTCAACTTTTGCAATTAATAAAGTGCCTGTGACAAAATGCCTTATCTCACGTTCGGAGAGCATCGGCCGTGAATGATCAGTTCACGTTACCCACGCCCTAAATCCCTCCCCTCGGGGGAGGGAGTGTGCTCCGTCACTGACGTGACGGGA
>CAVCPY010000025.1:0-18956 GCA_963604245.1 Eggerthellaceae bacterium | reverse complement strand
AAGAGGGAGCGTAGCAGTAGTTACGTGACCGATGACAAAGATGAAAATGGCCGGGAAGGCCGCATAAGAAAAAAGAGGAATTATTTTTAAACAGCTTCTAAGTGCCACGGGATTTTTACCTTTTGATTAGTCGTCACATTTTACTACCTTTGTCTTTGCCGGTCTTGATGTAGGCAACACTATGCGGATCAAAGGCCGACAAATGTGGAGCGGGGGCAACCCGTTGAAGCAAGGACATATTTATTAATGCAGCATTTGCTATTATTTCGCGTTGAGCTAAAGCGTAGGAAACTTTTAAAGGCATAACAACCGAATAATGGTATTTTGAGGGTTCCGTGAAAGGAAGCCTCTATTCTCCTGAATTAGCAATGCTCGCACCCGATTAGGGTGTGGGTATCTTATTAGGGGAAAGAGGTGCCTTCCTACGCTACCTCGCTCAACGCAATAAGAGGCTCACACCTTTCTTGTTGCGTTAAGTCACTGAATAGGATAGGACTATTAGTAGGATAAGGCTTGACGGTGGATGAAGCCGCTTACGAGAGTCCGTTCCATCAGGGATAAGTGATTGATAGTAATGCTCTGAAACTATCAATCATTATGGCCGGGAACAATAACCTTAACAAGGCGAAGAGCGCGAAGAAAGATGAGTTCTACACCCAGCTTTCGGACATTGAGAATGAACTTAGGCATTACAAGGAGCATTTCAAAGGAAAGACAGTCCTTTGCAACTGTGATGACCCGAGAGTCAGCAATTTCTTTCATTATTTCTCCTACAACTTTGAGTTTCTTGGACTTAAGAAACTCATCACAACCTGCTACAAGAATCAGGATATGGATCTGTTCAGCCGGAACGACTGCGAGTCCGCGATCTGGCTTGAATATTTCGGCGACCGGAACGGAGACCGTGTGCCAAGCCCGGAAGAAATTGGAATCCACAAACTTAAAGGAGACGGCGACTTCCGTAGTCCGGAGTGCATCGAGCTGCTCAAAGAGGCAGACATTGTCGTCACGAACCCACCGTTCAGTCTCTTTCGTGAATATGTCGCCCAACTTATCGACTATGATAAGAAGTTCATAATTATCGGCAATCAAAACGCACTGAAATACAAAGAGATCTTCCCGTTAATCAAAGAGGACAAACTATGGTTGGGGATGGAATATGGCAATATGAAATTCATAGTCCCCGATGAATATGAGATGCGCTCTACCAGAAGTTGGCGTGACGAGAAAGGGAATAATTGGAGAAGTCTAGGAAATTCTTGCTGGTTCACAAACCTTATCAACAAAAGGCGTAATCTGCCGATTATCCTTTGGCAGAAATACAGCCCGGAATGTTATCAGCGGTACGATGACTATGACGCGATTAATGTGGATCTCGTTAATGATATACCTTGTGATTATGAGGGTGTGATGGGTGTTCCGATCACGTACCTTTATCAGTACAATCCAGACCAGTTTGAGATTGTCGGAGAATTGAATCACGGCTGCGACAACAAGTATGATTTGGGAAGACCAACAATCAATGGTGTGGACAAATATGTACGGATTCTTATCAAAAAGAGAATTAAAGTGCTGTAAATTATGGACATAACACTGAAAGAGATAACCGTCAGGGAGCTGGCTGACGGTTACGTTGATAATGCCGAGGACGGGGTGCGTGGATATTCAGGGCTATTGGACATCAGGCCGCCGTACCAAAGGGAGTTCGTCTATGGGGAGAAGCAGCGCGACGCTGTGATTGACACGGTGATGAAAGGCTTTCCTCTCAACGTGATGTATTGGGCGACAAGGGAAGACGGAACCTTCGAGGTCATTGACGGACAGCAGCGTACCATCTCTCTTTGTCAATATGTCAGTGGGGATTTCAGCTTTGATTTCCGCGCTTTCCACAACCTCCAGAATGACGAACAGGATAGGCTGCTGAACTACAAATTGATGATCTACATCTGTACTGGTTCTGACAGCGAGAAACTCCAATGGTTCAAGACCATCAACATCGCCGGAGAGAAACTGACCGATCAGGAACTACGAAACGCTGTCTATTCCGGCTCTTGGCTGTCCGACGCCAAGCGGTATTTCAGCAAATCTGGTTGCGCCGCCTATGGCTTGGCAAACAAGTACTTGACCGGATCTCCGATTCGTCAGGACTACCTTGAGACCGCCATTCGATGGATCTCTCACGGAAACATCGAAGTCTATATGTCCAAGCATCAGCACGACCAGAACGCCAATAAGTTATGGCTTTATTTCCAAAGGGTTATCGAATGGGCAAAAGTAACGTTGCCGAAATATCGCAAGGAAATGAAAGGCGTTCCGTGGGGAGATCTCTATGAAAAATATTCAACAAGTACGTTCGACACGCAAGCTCTGGAGGAGCAAGTTGCCCGGTTGATGATGGACAGCGATGTCAAACGGAAATCAGGAATATATTCATACATCTTCGACGGTGACGAGCGTCATCTTGACATCAGGACCTTTGACGACAACACCAAGAGGGAGGTTTACGAGAGGCAGGGCGGGCATTGCGCCAACCCTGATTGCCCGCGCAAGGGAGAAGTCCTTGACATCAGCGAGATGGAGGCCGACCACATCACCCCTTGGAAGGAGGGCGGACGGACTGTGGCCGACAACTGTCAGATGCTCTGCCGGGACTGCAACCGACGCAAAGGCGCAAAGTAATATGCAGAGAGCCGTGGCAGGTAAACGGCTGACTTTCAAGCAAAACGAAGATGTCCTGGTGCGGAATCCAGCACCAGGGCATCTTCGTTTCTATTCATTATCAAGGGGTTAGACGCCACGGATTTTCAGGTCAGCGAGGACGATGGCGGCGACGGCCTCGACGATGACGGGGGTGCGGAGGGCGAAGCAGACATCGTGACGGCCGGGGACACTGAGGGTGGTCTGCTCGCCGGTCTTGACGTTGAGGGTGGTCTGGGATTTCGTGATGCTGGAGGTCGGCTTGAAGGCGACACGGAAGACTATCGGTGAGCCATTCGTGATGCCTCCGTTGACTCCGCCGGCACCGTTCTTTGCAGTAGTCACAGAACTATCTTTAAGTTCAAGAGAGTCATTATGTTCCGAGCCTTTCATCCTTGCCGCTGCGAAACCATCGCCGAACTCGAGACCCCGCACTCCGGGGATGGAGAAGACAGCGTGTGAAATCAGGGACTCCACCGAGTCAAAGAACGGCTCTCCAAGGCCGACGGGAACTCCGGAAACCCGGCACTCGACAATGCCGCCAAGCGAATCGCCTTCCTTGGAGGTTTTGTCCAGAAGATCGTTCCATTTGGACTTGTCTGTCTCTCCTCCGATCTCTATCAAACCAGCCTCAAAGCTGAGCCCCTGACACATTTTCTTTGCGATGACTCCGGCGGCGACCAGCGGAAGGGTTATCCTTCCCGAAAAATGTCCGCCACCGCGAGGATCGTTGAAGCCGTTCCACTTGACGGAAGCGACATAGTCAGCGTGCCCGGGGCGCGGCACCGCTTTAAGAGCCTCATAATCAGAGGAACGGGTGTTGTTGTTTCTGAATATGACCGCAACCGGCGCACCAGTAGTGTGCCCCTCAAAGACTCCGCTAAGGATTTCCGGCTCGTCCGCCTCGATGCGCGGTGTAGTACCTTTAGCTCCACTCTTGCGACGAAGAATGTCTGGCATAAAGTCCTCAATGCCAAGCTCTATCCCCGGTCTGACACCGTCCACGACAACTCCGATCGCCGTCCCGTGCGACTCCCCGAAGATCTCCACCTTGAAATTCCGTCCGAATGCGTTCATATATTCAAAAAATTAATACGGTTTCTTTCTTGCTCCCATTGTTATTGCGTTGGAAGAATTGGTTATCACAATTTGTGATTTCCTTTTTTGGCAGGCCTCTTTTCGCAGCCTCCTCATTTGTGTCTTGATTATCTATATCTTTGTTCTTTGCCATTGTATATTGAAAAATTAACAAGTCCGTCCTTGCAAAAATACACTTTTCTTGTGGAATAAAATATGCTATCTTTGTGGTAATATCCCCGAAAGGCCGTTTTGTGTTCAAACATGGCGGATTATGAGGGTGAAACTGCTTATTGGAATGGACATTAAGGAAGAAAATAAGATCATTCAGGAGGTCACCGCGCAGGAGTACAAGGAGGGCTTCGTCACGGAGGTCAGCCAGGACTTTATCCCAAAAGGACTTGACGAGGACATCATACGCACTATCTCGCGGCTCAAGGAAGAGCCGGAGTGGCTGCTGGAGTTCAGGCTGGACGCCTTCAGGAAATGGCAGGGGATGGAGATGCCGCAGTGGGGGCATCTTGATATGCCAAAGATTGATTTTCAGGACATCATCTACTACGCAGCCCCGAAAAAGAATGCAGACCGGCCGAAAGAGATAGACCCGAAGCTGGAGGAGACTTTCGAGAAGCTGGGCATTCCTGTCAGGGAGCGCGAGGCTCTGGCCGGAGTGGTGGCGGTCGATGCTGTCTTCGACTCGGTCTCGGTGGCGACCACATTCAGGGCGTCGCTGGCGGAGAAAGGAATCATATTCTGCAGCTTCTCGGAGGCAGTCAAGGAACACCCTGACCTTGTGCGGAAATACCTCGCCTCGGTTGTGCCTGTCGGAGACAATTTCTTTGCGGCCCTAAACTCGGCGGTCTTCAGCGACGGAAGCTTCTGCTATATTCCAAAAGGAGTCAAGTGCCCGATGGAACTTTCGAGCTACTTCAGAATCAACGCCGCCGGCACGGGGCAGTTCGAGAGGACGCTCATCGTGGCGGATGAGGGCTCGCGGCTGAGCTATATGGAAGGCTGCACGGCGCCGATGCGCGACGAGAACCAGCTTCACGCCGCAGTGGTGGAAATTGTGGTGGAGAAGGACGCCGATGTGAAATATTCAACGGTGCAGAACTGGTATCCCGGCGATGCGCAGGGGCGTGGCGGCATCCTTAACCTTGTGACCAAGAGAGGAATATGCAAGGGCAGCGGCTCGCACCTCAGTTGGACGCAGGTCGAGACAGGCTCGGCGATAACCTGGAAGTACCCATCCACGATCTTGAAGGGCGACTACTCCTCATCGGAGTTCTACTCGGTCGCCGTGACGAACAACTACCAGCAGGCGGACACGGGCACGAAGATGATCCACCTCGGACGCGGCACAAAGAGCCGTATCGTAAGTAAAGGAATATCAGCGGGTCACAGCCAGAACAGCTACCGGGGGCTTGTCCGGATGAACGCCGGGGCGGCCGGAGCGCGCAACTACTCGCAGTGCGACAGCCTTCTGATCGGCTCGCAGTGCGGGGCGCACACGTTCCCTGACATCCGGAGCGCGAATCCGACAGCGATAGTGGAGCACGAGGCCACAACATCGAAGATCAGCGACGATCAGCTTTTCTACTGCAACCAGAGGGGCCTCGGGCCGGAGGACACCGTCGGCCTCATCGTCAACGGCTACGCCCACGAGGTGCTTTCCCGCCTTCCGATGGAGTTCGCCGTCGAAGCCACCAAGCTGCTGCAGGTCTCCCTCGAAGGCTCCGTGGGTTAGAAGCTGTTTAAAAATGGTTCCCGCATTTTATTATGTGGGATTTTCAAGACAGTTCCGGCTTTGGAAGAGGGTGCGTAGCCGTAGCTGCGTAACCGATGAGAAAGATGAAAATGGGCGGAAAGGCCGCGCAAGAAAAAAGAGGAATTATTATAAATGAATATGTTTATGAACTTCTTCGACATAAAGAACATAGCGTTCACGATGGGGGGAACGGGGGTGAGCTTCCTGGAGCTGCTCGGAGTCTTTGCGGGGCTGACCTGCGTGGTGATGGCCGGGCGCAACAGCAAGTACAACTTCTGGGTCGGCTACCTGTACAACATCCTGCTGTTCGCCCTGTTCTGGCAGAGGCATCTGTACTCGGCGATGCTTCTTCAGCCTATAGCGTTCGGCATCAACGCCTTCGGACACTGGAGATGGACCCACCCGCGGCCGGAGGAACAGAGTTCGAAAGACGCTTCGGCCTTGAAGGTGACGCACCTTTCGATGCGGGACTGGTGCGTGGCGCTCACAGCCGTGGTGATGGCCGGAGCCGTCTGGGGATTCGTCCTCAGCAGGCTTGGGAGAGTCTGGTTCACGGACATATTCACGCCCGACCCGACTCCGTGGCTTGACTCCTACTGCCTGATGCTGACGCTTCTGGCGCAGTTCCTCTCCGCCCAGAAGAAGTGGGACTGCTGGATCGTGTGGCTGGTGGTGAACATCACGAACATCACCCTCTACCTAAGCGCCGGCCTCGTCTTTATGCCGATTGTCAGTGCGCTTTACCTGCTCAACGGCATCTGGTCTCTATGGACCTGGTACCGGCTGTACAACGAGGAGAAATGATTGAAAACACAATGAATATGACAGACATACTACTGAAAATAACTGACCTTCACGCCGGCGTTGCCGACAAGGAGATTCTCAAGGGCATCAACCTTGAGATACGCCGCGGGGAGATCCACGCCGTGATGGGTCCGAACGGGGCAGGGAAAAGCACCCTGTCCTCGGTTCTGACAGGCAAGACGGACTACGAGGTCACATCCGGCTCCATCGAGTTTGACGGCAAGGACTTGCTGGCGATGAAGCCCGAGGAGAGGGCCTGGGCCGGGCTGTTTATGTCCTTCCAGTACCCGATCGAGATTCCCGGGGTCTCCATCACGAACTTTATGAAGACCGCTATCAACGCCAAACTCAAGGCACAGGGGAAGGAACCGATGAAAGCCGGTGATTTCCTGAAACTTATGAAGCAGAAGATGGCTTTCGTGCAAATGAAGCCTGAGTTCGCCAAGCGTGAGGTCAACGTCGGTTTCTCCGGCGGCGAGAAAAAGCGGAACGAGATTTTCCAGATGGCGATGCTCGACCCGACCCTCGCAATCCTCGACGAGACGGACAGCGGTCTGGACGTGGATGCGCTCAAGATTGTGGCGGACGGCGTGAATGCGCTGCACACCCCGGAGAAGTCAGCGATCGTCATCACCCACTACCAGAAACTTCTTGAATATGTCCGGCCGGATGTGGTACACGTCCTCAAGGACGGCCGCATCGTGGCTACCGGGGGTTACGAACTGATTGAAAAGATTGAAAAGAATGGCTTTGAACAGTTCTAAGAACATAGACCACGGCAATTACGTTCCCTCGCAGATAGTCCCGGGAGTGAAGGTCGCCGACGGAGAGCATATTCGTAAAGTCTTTGTGCTCAGCTCCGCCGACGTTGCCTCCGTTTTGGCGGTTGGTTCGACAAGCTCACCAACCGCCAAAACGGCCTTACCGGTCACAGAGCGTGTCGAAGTGACGGATATCCCGGCCAACATTGAAGTGGGAGCGGATGCGGCGCTGGATCTGACCGTGATTGTGCTGCCGGGGGTCTCGGCGCGCCTTCCGCTGACGGTTGACCTGACCGGGGCGCGTTCCGAAGTACGGCTTTCGGGGATATACCTTTGCTCCGGCCACGATGAGGTGACGTTCGACATCACGATGCATCACCGTACGGGAGACTGCCGCTCCAGACAGGTTTTCAACGGACTTGCTTCCGGTGAGGCGAAATGCGGATTCTTCGGAAAGATAGTGATCGCGCCTGATGCCCAGAGAACCGAAGCGTTTCAAGAGAACCACAACATCCTGCTTTCGGACACGGCAAGGGTCAACACCAAGCCTCGGCTGGAAATCTACGCCGATGACGTGAAGTGCTCGCACGGGGCCACGGTCGGGAAACTGAACGAGGACGAGCAGTTCTATATGCGGTCCAGAGGCATCCCTGAGGATGAGGCCAAGGTGATGCAGATGATCTCATTCGTGACTCCTGTACTGGAAAACATCCCGGAGGATGGGGAGGAAGGCAGTCTTTCCCGTTCCGCCGTCGCCGAACTCGTCGAGAACGCCATCAGGGGACTGTAAGACCGTGGAGCGTAAGTGACTATAACACAGCGTAATGAACCTTCTCCTTGGGGTGATTACTGCCCCCAGGATATTGAAAACTTAATTGATTATCAACTGGTTGAACTCCACGGCCGCAAAGTGATGGATGAATATGATTGTCAAGACGAATGTCAAACTGAATCTGGGACTGAATGTCCTGCGGAAGCGTGCCGATGGCTTTCACGACATCGAGACGCTGTTTGTGCCGTGCTTTGATTTCGGAGACACTCTTGAAATCATCACGGGCGATGACTACAGCCGGACGTCTGCTGCGCTGTTCGCAAAATACGGCGGTAAGAATGGGCACTTCGACAAGTTCAGCGCCCCGCAAGAAACTCCGGCCGGTTCAGCAGGCTCATCAACCGATCACTGCAAACCTGCCAATGAAGACGGAACAGGAGCGGCCTTGTCTGGTAATGTGACACGGTCGGAGGATGGAAGGCTGGCGCAGAGAATCTCGGAGGATGGGAAGATGATGATCACAATCGCCCGGGAGGAAGGCGTGGACTGGAATCCGCTGAAGGATCTTTGCGCAAAAGCCTACTATATTCTGGCACAGGATTTTGACCTGCCGCCAGTCAAGATATTCCTTGAAAAGAAGGCTCCTGTGGGGGCCGGGCTTGGCGGTGGTTCGGCCGATGCGGCATTCACTCTCAAGGTTCTGAACGATCTTTGCGGGCTTGAGCTTGACGCTAAAAGGCTTTCTGAATATGCCTCCAGACTTGGCAGCGACTGCGCCTTCTTCGTTCACAACCGTCCGATGGTCGGGTCCGGGCGTGGGGAAGTTCTTGAGCCTTACGGGATTGACCTCTCCGCCTATGAGATTAAAGTCCTGATTCCGGAAGGAATCGCTGTCTCCACCGCCGAGGCCTATAAAGGGATTGTTCCCCGGGAAAGAGTATCCTGCCTGCCGAAGATCAATGACAGGCTATACCATCACAACCACTCGGATGGGGCCGAGCGGAACACAGACTCGTCGCTACCTGTTTCGCAATGCACTTCTGAACTCAACACCGCACCGGAATCTCCGGTTGACCCGGCCTACACATCCGCCGGGATGTCAGACCTTAAAACAGTTCTGGCGTTGTCCATCCCCGAGTGGAAAGGCCGACTGGTCAACGACTTCGAGACCACCGTCTTCAAGGCTCATCCCGAACTGGCCGCCATCAAGCAATCCCTCTACGACTCCGGTGCCGTTTACGCCTCGATGTCAGGCTCCGGCTCCGCCCTCTTCGCTCTGTATAGGAAATGACCGGGCTGACAGCCCTAAGAAACTGTTTAAAAAATGGTTTCCGCATTTTATTATGTGGGATTTTCGAGACAGTTTCGGCTTTGAAAGATGAAAATGGCCGGAAAGGCCGCATAAGAAAAAAGAGAAATTATTTTTATCCTGGAGCGTGAATGCAGGTCACCCACCCCATCCCAGGCTGCGTGGACGAACCGCCAGGCTGACAACCTACGGATCAGGCGATCAGCGCCGCCCGGAAAACTCGCATCCGCAGAAAGTCTGATTGTACATATTCCATTCTTTGATCAGGGCGTTACGGCGCTCCTGAAGACCGCCTTTGCGCCAGTTCTGATTCCACCACAATACTTTGCCTCCAGAAACAGGCCTTGTCGCTTCCTGCTCTGATCCAAGGATATAGACATCCTTACCCGACCGGTTCCGAGTTAAACGCCCGCTCAAAAGGAGCTCGGGGCCAAGCCCGGAGTCCGTTCCCAAACCGAAGGCGTTCACCTCGTCGCAGGCCCAACGTCCTGCCGCATCTACTTGTTCCAGATTCTTCCAACGTGAGGATGCCAAGGTCGTGGTCAACAGAGTGTAGCCGTGTGCTGAGGCGTAACGGGCAGCGCGGAGAAGGCGGAACTTGAAGCATTCCTGACAGCGGAGGCCGCGCTCGGGCATATCGGCGATGCGGATGGAGGGGCGATACGACAGGTTCAGCGAGCGGCCGTGTGGTTTTTGCGACAGGTCTCGACACTGCCGGGGTTCTTCGACTGACTCGGCGAACGGGGGCAATGTGGCTTCCGTCCATCCGGGTGCTTCGACAGGACAGGCGACCGGGGAAGTCAGTTCGGCGACCGATAGTGGCGGTTCAGCGGCCGGTTGGGTTTCCAGCCGACGGACAAAGGCCAGCCACGCCGTATGATCATATTCATCATCAATGGTTTCCAGCCCGTGGGCGGCGGCATAGCGGCAAAGCTCATCGCTGCGGATGGAATATTCTTCGAAAGGAACAATGTTAGAGTTGCTGAAGAATATCCCCGGGCGCAGACCAGCGCCAACCATCCATTCTATGATGGCGGTGGAGCAGGGTGCGCAGCAGCAGTGCAGCAGGATGCGCTCCTGCAAAAGGTCGCAGCCTTCCGGCAAAACCGGAACAAAACCCTTCTTATGAATATTCTTGCTTGGCATTCATTCGCGGCCTAAAAAGCTGTTTAAAATAATCAATAGGTGTGGAGGCTGAAGCCTTGGGCGGAAGGAAGATAGTTGACACCCCACCAGCACATCTGGAGAAGGATGAACGAGAAGACCAGCAGGAGAAGCGAGCTGCAGACAGACCCGCGGGACAGGTGGCTCACTTCGCCGGATTCTGTTACTGAAGACAAGGCATACCCCTGACCTTGGCGCAGATGGAGATAAAGCAGATAACACAGCCAGGTGGCGGCGGCCCAGATCTCCTTGGGGTCCCAGGTCCAGTAGTCGCCCCAGGCCTGCTTTGCCCAAAGCGCACCCATCACGATGCCCATCGTGAGGAATCCCCAGCCTATACGGACGAGGGTGTCGCAGAGGCGGAGGTCGTCCTCCGGGGAGCGGCCTGTCTGTCTGTGCGGTTGGGGTGTCTCCGGGGAGGTCACTTCGACTGGTTCAGTAACCTGGAGGGCTGGATCAGTGACCGGAACGGCTGATTCCGTGACCGGGCGGCGGGAGAGCCAGAGAAGGCGGACGGCGAGGATGGTGGCGATACCCATCACGGCGTAGGCGAACATATAGACGATGACGTGGGGGACGAACCACGGGCTGCGGAGAGCCGGCATAAGTTCCTCGGTGTGGAGTTCCGGTTTGAAAACGTTGATGCACGCGAACATCACGGCCATCAGGCAGCCGAACGGAAGCATCCAGCGGTAGTTCCAGCGAATATAGACCCCAAGACCGATAAGAGAAAGGAACAGGCTGAACCAGAGGCGGGTCTCCCCCATAGTGCGAAGAGGCGGCCGGCCGAGGGAAAGCCACACCACGGCAATGAAAGCAATGAATATGACCGAACCACATCCGGTCAGAACAGCAGCCGTCAACCTGTGCTTGGAAACCGCAGAAACCGCTGCGCCGGAAATCCAGAACAAGGAAGCGGCCAAAGCGAACCAGACAAACGAATCCCAACTCATCACCGAGCCTCCTTTTTATTGAATATCTCCTCGGAAGAATCTTGTCCGGAAGAGAGTGTCCACTTTCCGAAGCGCGGTTTGAATCCGGAAAAGAACACCATCGCCGCAGCACAGACGAGCATCAGCCACAATGCGATGCGGAAAACCTCCGACAATGGGGAACGGACACACTTGAATATGCTCGTGAACTCCCCCCTCTCCGTGTCCATCCTGTAATCAGTCTGGTAAATCCACCAAGAGCCGGCTCGGGCAGGATGGTTAACGGCAATCCTGACCTCGGAGGTGCGTCCGTCGGGAAGAGTCAAGGAAGCTTCAGAGGCATATTCATCAACCTCGAAACTCCTTAGGGTCAGTTCAAAAGGCAGTTTGCGGGATTCGCCTGTCCGCTCATCCAGACCATAGTGGATGGGGATGCCGGGATGAGCCTCCACGCTTGCCCGGACTGTTCCCCCGGTGCCGAAGAGTCCGGCCACCAGAATCACCGACAGCCCCAGATGAGCGCAGGTCACTCCGAGACGATGCCTTGCGAAGTGATGAATATCCTCGATTGCATTCAGAGTGACAGCCGTCGCCAGAAGAAACAACGCAAGGATGAAAATCGGCGACCGGCTCATAGTCTTGAACCCGAAAACACCGGAAAAGCCGTTCCCGCTCCCATCCTGTGGGGTCAGCCCGAAGATGAGGAGCAGGAACAGTACAATCGAAATCGAGATTATGCAGGCCTTCCGTCCGGCAAGATGTCTGAACAGCGGCCAGCGGTCACGCAAAGCATAGACGCCCACCAGAAGGCAGACATAGACAGAGGCCGCGAGCAAGCCGAACGAATGGCCCAGGGCAGACATTACGCCTCCGCCCACTGCTGACGCAGGAGGTTCACAGCCTCGGTGACTGTCGTGGCGCGGTCGCCTTTCGTGCCGCACTCGAAGCTGACATACTTGTCGTAGCCAAGCTCCTTGAGGGCTCTGAATCCGTCAACATAGCTGTCCTTCTCTCCGTCCTCACCCGGCATAACGCGGCGGCCGCGGCTGGCGATGTGGACGTGCTGGAGGTATTCCTTGCCGGCGGACATCAGCGCTCCGTAGTCGGAAGTCTCCTCGGACATATGCCAGAAGTCACCCATAGCCTTGACTCCCTTGCTGTCGGCATCACGGGCAATCGCCGCGGCGTCGGCCACCTGACGCAGATAGAACGCCTCGTTCCTGTTCAGCGGCTCAAGAATCACGGTCGTGCCGTGCTCAAGCGCAAACTCTCCGAGGTCGTGGAGCTGCTCGCAAAGGAATTTGCGTGTGTCCAGCGTGTGAGGTCTGCACGGGGTCTGATGATTGAAGGCCGGAACCATTATGACACCGGTAGAGCCGAGTTCGCCGGCAGCCACCACTATCTCACGCATCGTCTTGTCAAACAATTCCTTGACCGCCTGATCCTCGGCGAGGATGAAGCCCTCGAAGCCGGCGCAGATCGCCGAGACTTTGATGGTGCGTCCGCCGAGGGCATCCTGAATCTCCTTGACACGGGAAGCCAGATCGCGACCTCCCGGTTCGAACCCCACGACCCCAAGGCTCTCCATAAAGTCCAGTTTCTCCGCAAGACTCTCGCCCGGAGCTATTCCTTCCTGGAAGGAAAGCTTCAGTTCAAGGTCGCTCCCGGCCTTTTTCCTGTCGCCCGAAGCTGCGGCGCATCCTGGCAGCAGCGAGGCGGCGGCCAATGCCGCCGTCCCCGCCGCCGCTGTTGTCAGAAAACTTCTTCTGTCCATAACTAATTACTTTATTGTTAATGACATTTCCCAGTTCTCCGGCACTTCGACAAGTTCAGTGACCGGTTACTTGCCGGCGCCCGGAACCGGGACCGTATATTTGCTCATTTCCATCTTGCCGAGTTCAAGCTTCTCCGGAAGGTAATCCAGACCGGATGCGCTGATCTCGTCCCAGGTGACGGTCTTGCCCGTGTAGGCGGCCTCGCGGCCCATCACGCCGCACAGAGAGGACATTCCACACTCCCCCGCCTCCACGTGGGTCTCGCCCTTGCGGATGTGGTTCACCCAATCCACGTGCTCAAGCACGTACGGGTTTGTCTGCTGGAACTGAGCCTTTTCGGCCTCGGCGTCAAACTGCCAAAGGACATTCCCTTTAAGGTCGCGGATGGCGAAATCAGATGAGCTCCAGTAGCCTTTTGTACCGTGGACACGCTCGCTGATGTTGTTGGAGCAGCCGTCAATCTGACGCGACATACTGTGCAGATGGACTCCGTTCTCATATTCAAAGTCAATGCTGAAGTTGTCGTACTGGTCACCGGTGACGCGGCGCTGGCGGCTGCCGAAACCGGTCGCAGCAATCGGGTGCTTGCCGATCATCCAGTTGAACACATCGATGTTGTGCACGTGCTGCTCCACGATGTGGTCGCCGGAGAGCCACTTCCAGTTGACCCAGTCACGAATCATCCACTCCATATCGCTCCAACCCTGCTGACGCTCCCTGTACCAGAGCATTCCCTGATTCCAGTAAACGTTGCCGCCGGTGATCTCTCCTATCATTCCTTCCTGAATCCTCTTGAAAGACTCCACATAAGGTCTCTGATGATGGCGCTGGGTTCCGGTCACGACGCAGAGACCCTTGGCCTCGGCCTGCTTTGCGGTTGCCATTATCTGGCGGTAACCCTTGGCGTCAACGGCGATAGGCTTCTCAAGGAAAGAGTGGACACCCTTTTCAGTGGCATACTGGAAATGTGTCGGGCGGAAGACAGGAGGAGTGGCGACGATGACCATATCAACACCGGAATCGATGACCTGCTTGTAGGCATCGAAGCCGGTAAAGCAGTGATCCTCCGGGACTTCCTGTCCCCTGTTGTTTTTAAGGCTGTCACGAAGACTGTTCAGACGGTCAGCGAAGACATCGCCGAGAGCCGCCACCTTGATTCCGTCAGCGGCGTTCAGCAAATCCTCGACCGCTCCGCTTCCGCGGCCGCCGCAACCGATCACTCCGACCTTGAGTTCCTTTCCTTCAATGGCTTTGTCCGGAAGTTCGGGAACATAGTACTCGCCCGGCTGCCTTAGGGGAGTCATCTTGCCGGATTTGTCACCACTGGCACAGGCGGACAGCAGAACGCTTCCGCCCACAAGACCTACACCAATCTTGGCGCTCTTGCCAAGAAAGGATCTTCTGTCCATTTTGTTGCTCATTTTATTGATTGTCTTTATGTTATTAAATTTAGTATTCCTTGAGATGATAGCTTGGGAATCTTTCCCTTACTTATTTACAAAATACCTTCCGGCACATCACATACCACTCTGAAACCGACACCCTTAATGTCGGAGTACCACCAGATGCTCTTCGGATTCTGCGGGTCGGTGCGGAGCCAGTCATCGTTCTTAGTGTGGTTTCTGGCGGCGCAGCGGACCAGCGACGCGTCATCTGAATATGACCCTCCGCGCACCACGAACTCATCTCCGCTCTCCGGCCCCTTCGGGTCAAGCGCACCATCAGTGATCTTTGAATATGCGTCCGGCGCATACCGGTCGGAGCAATATTCCATCACATTGCCCAGCATATTCTTGAGTCCGAACGGATTGGCCTTCACCTCGGATGGTTCCTGCGTCTTGCCGAAACTGTCTTCTGAATATACCACATAACTTGCGATCGAGGTGGTGTCCGCCCCGAAAAGCCTGTTCCAGAATGTTTCCTTTGAATATTTCTTCGGGCTTCCTTCGAAGAAGTACGGGGTCCGGGTGCCGCCACGGGCCGCATATTCCCACTCCGCCTCGGTCGGAAGACGGTAGTTTCGTCCGGTCTTGAGAGAAAGCCACTGGCAGAAGGTCTCCGCCGCGTAATGCGTCATCGTGATCGCAGGCCTCTCGCCCATACCCCAACCCTGGTCCGGGAATCCGAAAGGAGGGGTCGGGCCGCTTACGGCATCCACATCCGGACGGTTGTTGTTGGCGTAGATCTTCTCCGGCGGGGTTCTGCCCTCGGACATCGTCTCGTTGTAGAACGCCCAGAACTGATGCCAGGTCACCTCGACCTCACCCATAAAGAACGGAGAGATCCGGACCTTCTTCTGAGGGTCTTCATCCGCCGAGCGGAACGGCTCGTTGTCAGGGCTGCCGATCGTGAACTCCCCTCCGGGAACGGCAATCATTCTTATGGCCGCCGTAGTGCCGGGAACCGTCTCCGTGAAGTCGGCAAAAGACACAACCACCGCAGCGCTGTCGTATTTCTCACCTCCTCCTGTGTCCATCACCTTGCCTTCCAGCCTCTTATGCTCGTAGCCAGGCATATCGTGACCGGTGTTCAAGTGGCAGCTTATGCACTGGAGATTCAGTTTCCTGGCGTTCTCGTCGTAGTAGAGATGGGCGGTGATCCCGTCATCGGATATTCCTGAAGGGAAAAGATTGACGTGGCATTTCTCGCAGGACTCGTTATAGACGATCTTCGTCCCGTGCTCAAGGGTTCTCTTTGAGTCCCAGTCGATTTCGTCCGTGTCCTTGGTCATCTTGACCCAGAGATCCTTGGCTCCGATCCGTGCCTTGACCATATAGTAGCGCAGGTAGCCGTTCTCCTTGGGAGGAAGATGACAGGCAGCGCAGTCGGTCACAACGCCGCTTCCGCTGTTGTAATGCTCGGACTTCTTCCAGTCCGCGTCAGCCTGCTCGTGGTAGTGGCAGCTTATGCAGTATTCGTTGGTGGAAGTGCGGCTCATCGCCCCTCCGACAGCCAGTATGGCGCACACACCAATCGCCAGCCCTCCAAGACCAGCGAATATGATCACTTTTTTCCTGCCTCCCATAGTCGTGTTCCAAACCTGTCAAAAACAAATCTTGTAAATTTACACAAATCCTTTCAGAATGCAAATTTTTTTCGACGTGGGTTCTTCTTTAAAAATCAATAAGTCAGCCCACCTATGCCAGCACGGTTCTCAGAAAGAGTACTCTCCCGGACTGACCTCGTGGACATCGTAGCTGCTGTCGTCAAGAGGCCTGAGGATCGCAGCTTCCGTACTCTTCGGAACATAGACCGTGGCGCGGGTTCCGAAAGGAATGCGGCCTTCCATCCGTACCTTGTCTCCGTTCACCCTGACTTTGGACACAAGTGTTCCGTAAGGAGTTTGCGTCGTGTAGGAGACATCATCAAGCTCCTTCACAGGGATAGGACGGATGATAATGTGCTTGAAGCCAGGCTCGTCAGGATCCGTCTGAACTCCGGCGAGCATCTTGTAGAACCAGACGAGGCCACCACCGAACATCGGGTGGTTCCGCGAATCGGTTCCGTTCCACTGCTCCCACGTGGTTGTAGCCCCCTGTTCAAGCCACCATCCGAAACTCGGGAAATCCTTTTGGTTCAGCAGGGTCCACGCCACGTCATTCATACCGTTGAGGGCAAGAGTCTCGTAAAGGAACCTATGCGCGACGAATCCGACATTGACGTGGCCGTTGTATTTGCCCATCAACTCTTCACGGAGTGTGGCGCGGACATCCTCAAGTCTTTCCTGAGGGACGCCCATATAAAGAGCATAGACGTTGCCTCCAAAGTCTCCGTAGCTCTTGGTTTCCGGATCGTAGTAACGTCTGTTGAACGCATCCCTGATTCCGTCAGCCTTTTCCGAATACTCCGCCGCACATTTCTCGTCACCAAGTACCTTGGCTGTCTTCGCTGTGATGTCTGCGCACAACCAGTAGAAGAATGTGTGGACAAGTTCATCCTTCGGCAGACCGAAAGCCGGCGCCCAGTCGCCGAGGTTGTACCAATAGAGAGGCGCCCCTTGTGGTGTAGGCTTGTGGAACGACGATGTTCCGTCCTCTATCCGCCAGGTGTCGTAGTAGCGCACGAACGCCTTCATCTGACCAAGACAGCCTGCAAGAAGATCCTTGTCTCCATAATGTTTGTAAAACTCCCACGGCATGACGCAGATGGCGGCTCCCCAAGCAGGACCGCCCCCACAGCAAGGCTCCCAAGGAGCACCGTTCGGCACATAACCTGTTTCCGGATTCTGACTTCCTTTGACATCACCGATCCACTTGTTGTAGAATGAGGCGGCATCAAAATTGGCAAGAACCATAGGCATTGCGACCTCACCGTCACCTGTGTACGGAAGTCTTTCTCTATGAGGGCAATCGGATGCCACTCCGGAGTGCATATTGTCAATCTGGGATTGTCTCCAGATCTCCTCGATCCGACAGAACAGTGGATTCGAGCAGTCAAACTCAGCGTTGGGTTTCACGTCGGACCCTACCGCCTCGGCGACTATCCGCGAAGCTTCAAGATCTTTGACTCCGGAGATGATGGCCTCTCTGAAAACATACCAAGTGAACTTAGGATTAAACGAGATCTTCCTGTCGGAAGCGCAGACATACTCACACCTGCCGGCAGGATACTCAGACAGATGGTTGACCTTAATAGTGTCTCCCTTGCTGACATTGACCCCGTCCAATTTGACCCAGCC
This sequence comes from Eggerthellaceae bacterium, assembly GCA_963604245.1. GTDB lineage: Bacteria > Bacteroidota > Bacteroidia > Bacteroidales > UBA932 > Cryptobacteroides. The sequence continues at coordinate 1,219 of CAVCPY010000025.1, read as the reverse complement.
TGAAATAACCTTGCCGAAATCGACCTTGAATGTCCCATCTTCGAGTTTCTCGAAAGAGACCGGATTCAGGACTTCCACAACCTTGTCTGTCGGCCCCATATTGGCGGTAAGTCTGCCTTGCGGCGCGTCCTTAAGGACAGCTTGATCCAGAGAGGAGTCGTCCATCCCGGCCTTGTTCCACCCGGGAATCTCAAGGTTGGCGTCATAGGCCTCTCCTTGATAGAGGTTGCTGAACACAACCGGAGAATGCGCCTCCCTCCAGGTGGTGTCCGAGCAGACATATTCAATGTGCCCATCTGAATATTCAAGCTTCATCTGAAGGATGAATCTCGGGTAACCGTAGTTCGCTATGGTGTTGTTGTTGAACAATCCTTCGTGGAAATACCCGCTTCCAAGAAGCATCGAGACAGCATTTCCGCCCTTGTCGAGCATTTCGGTGATGTCGTAGGCGAGGTACAGTGTCCGATAGGCTGTGACTTCCGGCTCCAGCGGGATTCTCGGGTTTGTGAGAAGCTCCGGCCTTGCCGTGTAGTCGGTCAGCCCAGGAACAAAGTAGTCGTCGCCGACCTTGCCGCCGTTGATGGACATCTCGAACCAACCTAGCCCACAGACAAAAGCTTTCGCACGCACGAGCCCGTCGCCGACAGTAAACTCTTTTCTGAATATGGGAGCGGAATTGTCCGCCTCCGGAGCGCTGTCATCCTGCCAGGAAGCGCCGATCCACCGGGCTTGCCAGTCACTGTCGCTGAACATTCCTGTAGTCCAGCGGGCCGGTTCAGCCCACGCTGACGCCTTGCCATCCGCGTCCCAGATTCTGACAGTCCACCAATAATCCTCCATAGAATCCATCTCCGGTCCTGAATATGCGACCAGATGAGACTCGCCTCCTTCCCTTTTCCCCGAATCCCAAATGTCAGCCTCGTCTTCCTTGAGAGCTTTCCTGCTGGTGGCCACGAGAATCTGCCAAGCGGTTTGAGTGGTGCTGTTTATCCACGAGAGCCTTGGCGTCTGCGTGTCAATGAGGATGTCATCTCCTTCCTGGTACTCGCACCTGAGGGCTTCCGGAGCTATGTCACCGCCGTTTCCGCAGGAGCAGATTGTGAAACCAATGAACATCGAGGCCAGAATGGCCATTCCTAAATTAGCTGTCTTCATATTGTTTTACTTAGAAACTGTTTAAAAATGGTTTCCGCATTTTATTATGTGGGATTTTCGAGAC
>CAVCPY010000024.1:0-5731 GCA_963604245.1 Eggerthellaceae bacterium | reverse complement strand
AGTTTGTCCGAGACTTAAAGTTGATAGTTAAACGCCTGTTTACAGGCACCTTATATGATAATTATTTACGTATGAAAGGATATATTCTTTTGGCATCATTGTTGGTTCCGGCTTCGCTGGTGGCGCAGCCGTCATCTTCCTGTCAGTACACTTATACGGGGTCTCCCGTTAACCTGACGGAGCACACGTTCAAGTGCGACCACCTGATGAAACTTCAGGGAGTGGAGAAGGAAGGCTATCAGGGGATGGACATTTGGGGTGACTGCATCTTCAGCTGCCAGAATTCCGGCTGGCTGACCGTCTATAGGATCGACGGAGAGAAGATCGCATTGGAGAGCAAGCCGTTCAAACTTGCCAGCTACGACAAGGTGAATCACGCCAATGTGGCCTCTTTCGGAAGAACCTTCTATGATAAAAAGGACTGTTTCCCGCTTCTGTACATCAGCCAGTGCAACAGGAACCCTATCAACGGCCGAAAGGACGTGCTTTACGTCGAGCGTGTCGCAAACGATCTGAAGTCATCCGAACTGGTCCAGACAATCTACTTCAAGGACTCCGACCACCTTTTCGGTTATGCCCTTCAGTGGGTCATCGATCCGGACAACAACTATCTCTACGGCTACGGCAACACCGTTGACAACACCAATGCCCTTAACCGTCACCGCATAGTGAAGTTCCGCATTCCGAAACTGAATGAGTCCACTGACGGAATCGTGACATTGACAAAGGATGACTTATTGGAGAACTATCTGATCGAGGACACGTATCAGGCTGATTTCAATCCGATAGGTCAGGGGCTTTTCATCAAGAACGGCCAACTGTTTATGCCTACCGGATTCGGGACGGAGAAGGAACCTTCTGTACTTTATGTCTGGGATCTGAACACGCGCGCGATGCGGAATGTCATTGACCTGACTAAGGCCACTTTCGGCGAGCTTGAGGACTGCGCCTGTTACAGGGGCGGCCTGTTCATCCAGACCCAGGGCGACCTGTTCAGGTTGACTTTCTGAATATAATCATCCATCTTAGAGAAGTTGTTCTTTTATCATCGCTAAACAGTTTCTAAAGTCGTATCTTCGTGGTCAAAATACAGAAAAGGATGAGACATATTCTTACATTTCTTTTAGCATTCTCCGCTATTCTGGGGCTATGCGCGCAGGAGCGGTTTGTGAATTATCCACTCCCCGAGAATCCTGACACGCTCAGGATCCTTGCAGTCGGCAACAGTTTTTCGGACGATGGCACTGAATATCTCCCCGGACTTCTGGAGGCCGCCGGCATCCACAATGTCATAGTGGCGAGACTTTACATCGGCGGTTGCTCTTTGGAAAGGCATTGCAATGAATATTCCGAGGGCCTTGCAGACTATGTTTATTCCAAATCCACAAAGAATCGTTGGGAGCTGGTCAGCAGGAACGCCACCCTGCTTGACGGACTTAAGGATGAGCCTTGGGACATCATCACGATGCAGGAGACGTCCGGGTGTTCGGGACTCTATGAGACTTACGGGAAATGGATTCCACGGCTGCGAGAGATAATAAGGAAAGAGGCTCTCAACCCCCGAGCCGCCATCGTCTGGCACGAGACCTGGGCATATGCGTCCAATTCCTCCCACGACTTGTTCAGACTTTATGGCAACGATCAGAACAGGATGTATTCGGGAATTGTGGATTGCGTGAACCGCGCTTCCAAAGAGTTCGGCCTTCCGGTAGTTATCCCCTGCGGGGACGCTATTCAGATTGCCCGAGGAACACGTTTGAACAATCAGAATGAGGTTTCTGCTGCCAGCAAGGTTTATCAGCTTACCCGTGACGGTTATCATTTGACAAGGCAGTTCGGCCGCTACATCGCCGCCTGCGTTTGGTTTGAGGCGTTGGTCAAGCCGACCCTCGGTAAATCTGTCCTTGGCAATGGTTATCTTCTGCGTGACACAGAGTACAGCATCACTCCAAGAGATGCCCGTCTTTGTCAGAAATGTGCCGTGCGGGCGGTGAAATCTTGGTAGAAGGGAGATAGCACAGGAATATTTGTGAACGAGAATTATGAAATCGCTTAAAGAACTTTACAGGATAGGCAAAGGCCCGTCCAGCAGCCACACTATGGGCCCGAACAAGGCCGCCAAGGATTTCGCTGAACGGCATCTTGACGCCGCTTCGTTCGAAGTGACGCTTTATGGAAGCCTTGCGGCCACAGGCAAGGGACATATGACGGATGTGGCTATTATTGAGGTTTTGCAGCCGGTCGCCCCGGTTCATATTGTCTGGAAGCCGGAGATATTCCTTCCTTTTCATCCCAACGGAATGAATTTCAAATCTTTCGATGCAGGAGGCAATCAGACAGATGAATGGACGGTTTACAGTGTGGGCGGGGGAGAACTCTCCGAAGGAAAGCCGGGCGACCGCTTCTCGTCTCCGGATGTCTATGAAATGAACCATCTTGCTGAGATCCAGAAATGGTGTGAGGACAAAGGCCGCAGTTATTGGGAATATGTCGATCTTTGCGAGGGTCCGGACATCTGGGATTACCTTCAAGAGGTCTGGAAGGCGATGAAAGCCTCTGTCGAACGGGGAATTGACCACGAGGGCGTTCTTCCCGGACCTCTGAACCTGCCGAGAAAGGCTCCGACGTATTATGTCAAGGCGACCGGCTACAAGCAGACGCTTCAGACCCGTGGGCTTGTCTATGCCTACGCCCTTGCCGTCAGCGAGGAGAACGCCTCCGGAGGGATTATCGTGACAGCTCCGACTTGCGGTTCGAGCGGAGTTATGCCGGGGGCTCTGTACCACCTTGCCAAAGGGCATGATTTCAAGGATTCAAGGATACTTCACGCTTTGGCCACAGCCGGCCTCATCGGAAACATAGTCAAGCGCAATGCCTCCATATCAGGTGCCGAGGTCGGTTGTCAGGGAGAGGTCGGTGTCGCATGCGCAATGGCCTCCGCCGCCGCTTGCCAACTGTTCGGAGGCAGCCCTTCCCAGATTGAATATGCGGCCGAGATGGGGCTGGAGCATCACCTTGGAATGACTTGCGACCCGATTTGTGGTCTGGTTCAGATCCCTTGCATCGAAAGGAATGCTTTTGCGGCCACGCGGGCTTTGGATTCAAACCTCTATGCCGCATTCTCTGACGGCAAGCATCGTGTGTCTTTTGACCACGTAGTCGAAGTTATGAAACAGACCGGCAAGGACCTTCCATCCCTTTACAAGGAGACCAGCGCAGGTGGTCTGGCCAAGAACTTCAACAATTCTTTTTAGGAATATATTCGACATAATGACAGATAAAAGCGACAAAACGTCACGTTCTCGTGACATTTTGTCGTCTTTTTGATACTTTTTGGTGTCGGCACGCAGATTGATTCAAATTAAAATGTCCCGCTTGAAAGAGCGGGGCGAAAAAGATGATTAAAAACAAAAATAGGAGATTCAATTATGTTACCAGTATCAAAAAAGTACAGCAACCAGAATTGGTTACCAAACATTTTCAACGATTTCTTTGACAATGATTGGATGGGCAGGACAAACGCCACGGCACCTGCGGTCAATGTATTAGAAAATGAGAAGAGCTACGACATCGAGCTCGCCGCTCCGGGAATGACCAAGGAGGATTTCAAGGTCAGCCTTGACGACAACGGAGATCTTGTCATCAATATGGAGAAGAAGGAGGAGAACAATGAAGAAAAGAAGCACGGACACTATCTTAGGCGTGAATTCTCATATTCAAAGTTCCAACAGACTATGGTGCTTCCTGATGATGTTGAAAGAGAGAAGATTAATGCATCTGTTGTAAACGGTGTCCTCAAGGTCAACATTCCTAAGGTTCAGAAGCAGGAAGCCTGTCAGACTAAAAAAATCATAGAAATCAAGTAAAAAAGTTTGCAGGTAAAAGAAAAATGCCTATATTTGCATCCGCATTCGGGAAAACAACCAGAATCAACGGATGCAAATTCGCAAGGTGCGGTAGTTCAGCTGGTTAGAATGCCGGCCTGTCACGCCGGAGGTCGAGGGTTCGAGTCCCTTCCGCACCGCATCAAAATGCCTCTCAGTTATCTGAGGGGCATTTATCATTTCCGAACTTGACTAAAAGTTGACTAATTTTCCACTCTTGACTAAGAAAAGGTCTGGAGCTATACCAAAGGCATATTCCCAGACCCGTGCGATTTGAAACATACCGGTTGACCGGGAGTTTCGTCAGCAAAGATAACGAGATATTTTGAGACATCAATAATCCGTACAATTTCGTATTTTTGTAATTGGGAATCGGCATTGCCGGCTCCCTTTTCTTGTATATAGGCATTGTCGATTCCTGAGCATAAAGTTACAGGTAATATGAAAATCCTTATCGACAACGGCCACGGCATCTTCACGCCCGGCAAACGCAGTCCCAACGGAGAATTCCGCGAGGCAATCTATACCAGAGAAATAGCACGCAGAGTCGTAGCAGATCTGACGGACCGGGGCCACGATGCGCAGCTGCTGGTGCCGGAAGATGACGACATCCCCCTGCCGGAACGCTGCCGTCGTGCCAACGCCCAGTGCCTGGTCCACGGCAAACACAACGTCATCCTCGTATCAATCCACGTCAACGCCGCCGGCAACGGCACCAAATGGATGAACGCCACCGGCTGGAGCGTTTACACATCCGTCGGCAAGACAGCCGCGGACCAGCTCGCCACCTGCCTCTGTAAAGCCGCCATCAAGAATTTCCCCGGCCGCCGCATCAGAACAGACTGGTCAGACGGCGATGCCGACTTCGAGGAAGGCTTTTACATCCTCAAGCACACCCTCTGCCCGTCCGTTCTCACGGAATCGTTCTTTATGGACAATCAATCCGACCTTGAATTTCTTCAAAGCCGGATTGGTAAACAGGCGGTAGTTGATACACACGTGGAGGGAATTACGGAGTATCTAGAACAAATCGCCAGGAGCATCTAATGTAGAATCCTCTAGAGTAGCTATCGCTTTTGCTTCTAGCTTTTTATCGTCAATTCCAAAAGCCTCCAATAGTCTGACCTTCAACAGAGCCTTTCTATCTGTTTCAAATTGCGGCAACTTATCCCAATCAAGCACAAAATCTTTCGGAATGAAGTTATCGGAGAGATACTTTTCTCGTTTCTTCTGATCTGCATATTGGGATTTAAGCCAAACTTCCGGATCCTTCGCTCTCTTTTCCTCGTTTGCCACACCTTCAAGAAGCTGAAGATTAAACAGATAGTTCTGCCTTCCGATATAATTATCCGGCAGCCCTGCTGTTGTTCCGACAAACTTAGACTTTGGATAGATATGGTCTATATGGAAAACAGTAGTGCTGTAATTCAAATTCGGATACAGTAGCTGAAGCAACGGGAGCATCGAACTAGCGCCATACTGCACATTCTCCACAAACCACTCTACATCTGAAGGCGAAACCTTAAAGCCTTCGAATTCCGCATATGTTTTATTGAGGAAATCAGAGAAATCAGATGACGTGTCCAACAAGTCCTTGGTTCTAGTCAACTTCCCATCCAGCCCAGCTGAAAAGAATCCCCTGATTTGAGCCAATTTTACAAACATTGAAATAGCGTTCCTATCGCCAGAACTTGGCTTTTGCTCGGATCTTTTATAGAGATAATATGCCACAACGCTTGCTATATAGCCGGATGATAATTGATCCTTATATCCTAAGCTGGCAAGGAACTTTATGTAAAAAGCAAATATTTCTGCTACAATTTTCAGAAAAATTAAGTCGTCAGTTT
>CAVCPY010000023.1:0-4757 GCA_963604245.1 Eggerthellaceae bacterium | reverse complement strand
AACGAACTGACCCTTGACAATATCTCCTCGCTCGAAATCAACGCGACGATTGACAGGTTCTACATCGAGCAGGCTCCGGGTTCCGCCATCGTTATGATGGACGTCCACGCGGTCAACCACTCGTATATAAACGGCATCCGAGGTTATTTCAAAGACGTTCCGGACTCTTACCTTGCGGGAAGGGTTTATTTCCCTGGCCGTGGCAACGGCCGCAGCAAATGGGCCATCGGGCTGTATGAACTCTACATCTACAGAGGGTTCTCGTACATCGAGTGGAACCTGTCGGGACGCTGCGCCACTTATGACCAGGACTCACTGATATTCGCCACCTCGGCTATGGTAGATTTCTGATGACAAACTGATTATCAAGAATATGATTACGTCAATATCCAATAACATAGGCATCGCCCAGGTCTCCTTCAAGGACTATCAGACGGAGAAGCTCACGATATTGAACGCGCAGTTCGAGGTTGACCCGACTTCCGAGACGTGGAAAAGCGCCGATGAGATAGTCTTCGAGTTCAGCTCGCTTCTGATGAAGAAGTCGGGCGACACCTGCGTCTATCTCATCGACTCGCGTCCGTTCAGCAAATACGAGACAACTTTCCGCGGGACGGTTCTCCGCAGCCGGATTGCAGAGAATAAGCTTTACATCGAGAAGGTGGACGCTTTCGACGAGTACGGGCCGCTGCGCTTCATCGTCTGCTCGGCCTATGCGAAGGGAGGTCAGAGGACGGAGATAGTCTCCGACGGGTTCGTCACCACGGGAATCACCAACAACTTCCCGGGCACGGCTCTGAAGCATCAGTGCCTGATGGTAAAGGACGGCTATGTGTTCTGCCTTCTGACATTCAAGAAGTTCAATACTGACGACTCCACGCTTGAGCAGGCATTCGACATCACGGGGATGCCGTCCGATGTGGACGTGGCAGTTCCGGTCGTCCACTGCAACCCTTATGTCGACACGAAGGGGCATCCGCTCTCGATTGGGCATATCAGCGCCGGGCACTTCACCAGCACCAATCCCGACAATGCCGGCTTCACCGCAAACGAGGGGACGTTCCTGCATTTCTTCGCGGTGAGGGACGGAAGCGCAGACAGTTCAGATGGTTCTGACGACACCGGCAGTATCGGAAATTCCGAGACATCATCCGAACTTTCAGAATGACAAGATAACACCATATTTTTCACCATTTTAATACCATTTTTCTATGAAGTACATCCCATCAATCGCCTTCGAGGAGATGTCAGGCTCCGCGAAGGGAGTGACCGCCGCAAAGGTGCGCGGCCGCAAGTACATCCGCAACCGTGGCTACGGCGGAGGTTTCAAGACAGCCGCCCAGTCCGCAGTCAAGGCGGTGTTCAAGCAGCTCTCCCAGAGCTGGAAGAATCTCACCAACGAGCAGATCCTCTCCTGGAACTCGCTCGCGAACACCCAGAAGGGCAAGTCAGTGCTCGGCACTTCGAGCAAGATTTCCGGGGCGAACCTCTATTCGAGGCTGAACTTCTGGATTGTCAAGGCAGGTGGCACGGCCCTCTCCACTCCGCCCGTGCTTGTCGGGGTCGACGCTCCCTGCGAGGCCGACCTCTCGCTCACCGCTGAACAGTTCACCTTCCAGTTGCCCGACCCTCCGGCAGTCACCACCGACCTCAAGCTCGTCATTATGGCCTCCGCTCCGCAGAGCAACGGCGTGACCCGCGCCTACAGCAAGGCCGTGATGATAGGCTCGCCGAGGACGGTCGTTGACACCGCCATCGACCTCAAGGCCGACTACGAGGCGGTTCACGGCACAGTCACCGCAGCAGCTCCGAAAGTGTTCCTGAAGTATTTCTTCATCAACACCAAGACCGGAGAGAAGTCCGGCGAGGTACTCGGGGAGATTTCGCTGTAGCCCGGGGCTGACAGATTGCAGGGCGAAAGTCCGGTGAATGATTCATAGCCCCGTCACCAGGAATCATCGTCAGAGATGACGGACTCCGGTGACGGGGCTTTGGTTTATCAAGCAATTGCAATAAACACACGATTACACACCAGCCGCGCAATGCGGCGTCATATTCTGTTCATTATGAAAGCGAGCGAGAAAGCATATTCACTGATAAGGCAGTCCGAAGGGCTACGGCTGACGGCATACAGATGTCCGGCGGGAGTCTGGACTGTTGGCTATGGCCATACCGCCGGAGTCGTTCCGGAAATGGTCATCACATTGGAACAGGCGGAAGAGTTCCTGAGGCAGGACATCGAGACGGCGGAGGGCATCGTCAATGCGGGGCATCTGAATCTGCGGCAGTGCCAGTTCGACGCGCTGGTCTCTTTCGTGTTCAATGTCGGAGGAGGGAATTTCCGCAGGTCCACGCTTCTGATGAAAGTCAAGGTCAATCCGGACGACAACTCCATTATGGACGAGTTCCTCCGCTGGGTCTATGCGAAAGGCAAGGTGCTGTCAGGGCTCCAGAAGCGCAGACTCGCGGAGATGAAACTCTACTTCTCTGAAAACTGACGATGCTATCCTACAAAACCCTATCTGTATTTTCAAAGATGCTTAACACTCAATCGCTTTACCGACAAACACCCACTGCCTTATGGATAAATCAGACATCCTCCAGTTCATCGGAACCTACATCATCCCGCTCGTTTCCGCAGCGGTCGGCTGGATTGCCGGTTCACGCAAACGACGCAACGACTTCCTCAAAGATCTCCAGGCATCCATAGACCTGCTCTCCTCCGAGAACCGCAGACTCCTCGCCGACATCACGGCCGTGAACGCCGAGATAGTCGCCGTCCGCAGGGAAAACGAGGAACTCAAGGCTTCGGTGGATAGGCTCTGCACGGAGAATGCCCAGCTTCAGGAGGAGGTGCGGCAGCTGAGGGAGCAGATAGGAGAGAAAGCCAAGCGAACCAACTAAAACACGAACAGAATGAAACAAATACTTCCATTAGCTCAAAGGTCAGTAATAATTGCGGCTCTCACGGCAGCTTCGCTCACCGTCCTCTCGGGCTGCTGCCCCAAACTCTATCCGCAAAAGACAGAGAACACTGAGCGCATAGTCACAGTCACGGAAACCGTCCGTGACACCATCGTCCAAGTCCAGCCGGATTCCTCCATAGTTGAAGCTCTCATCCGCTGCGACTCCACAGGCCGGGCAAGGATTGAAGAAATCCGGACGCTCCGCCAATCCGCAAGAGTCCAACAGACATTGGCACTCAAAGACAACCGCCTCACCGCAAAGGCAGTCGTGGACTCAATGGGCATCTACCTCACCTACAAAGACCGCTACAAAGAAGAAGTGAAAGTCCAGACCATAGAGACCGTCATCGAGAAGGAAGTCAACATCCTCCACTGGTGGCAGAAGGCGTTGATGTGGGCGGGAGCAATAGCCCTGCTGTCGTTTATTCTTTTTCTCTTGATTCACATCGTCATCAGAAGATGATGAACTATACTTCTACTGAATCGAAAACTCGCAGAGGTTTCGAGTTTAATAAGGGCTAATAAAAACAAATACGAACAAACTTACTTTTGTTCGTAAATTTGTTCGTAATCGCTGTAAGTTCTTGATTTTCAAGACTTATTGCGGAGAGTGAGGGTCTCTGTCCCTAAAATCAAGGGCGTCACCGCACGCAGAAGGTATGCCAACGATATGGTGATCAACATCAATGAGCAACTTTCGCAGGGTTGGAATCCCTACCTATCCCTTAACAATCCGGAGGAATACACTCTTTTTGATGATGTCTGTGAAAAATATTACCGTTACTTGTACAAATTGACGGAATCGGACATTATGCGTGTCAAGACCTACAACGGCTATACCTCGTTCCTGAATGTGTTCCGGGCCTGGAACAAGGAGCAGGTCAAGCCCGTATGCTACATCTACCAACTAAAGTCATCTGTTGTCTCAAAGTTCCTCGACTGGCTTTGGCTCGATTGCGGGAAGGCTGCCAGAACCAGAGACAATTACCTCTCTTGGCTTCGCAGCCTTGCTGGATGGCTGATGGAGAAGAACTACATCAGCGAGGACTTCACCGCAAACCTTACCGCCGTTCAGGGAAAGCGCAAGTGTGCCAAGAACCGCACCGTCATCCCGAAGGAGACGATGCTTGCCATCCGTGAATATTGCAGCGACCGCAACCGCCACTATCTTTTGGCTTGCTACGTTCTCTATTATTGCTTCATACGTCCTAAGGAGATGAGCCACATCCGGATAGGTGACATTTCGGTAAAGGGAGGCACCATCTCCGTCAGGGCTGAATATTCAAAGAACCGGAAGGATGCCGTGGTAACCCTTCCGGATTGTGTCCTCAAACTGATGCTCGACCTTGATGTGCTGTCAAGCCCCGCTGACTGGTATCTTTTCAGTTCCGGGTTCCGTCCGGGACCTGAACACCATCCGGCAAAGCATTTCGGTGACTTCTGGACCTACCATCTGAAGAAAGATCTGCGACTCCCTTCCGAGTACAAGTTCTACAGTCTCAAGGACACAGGCATCACGGATCTGATCAAGGCCCGTACGGACCTGCTTTCCGTACGAGACCAAGCCCGCCATCATTCCCTCCAGATGACAGACCTCTATACCCCTCTTGAGACCCGCACCGCCAACGAGTCCATCCGTCACCACGAGTCCTACTTCTAAAAAAGCGGCATCAGGAATGGTTCCGCCAGCCTGTCAAAGAAGTGTTTTTGGGTGTAAAAAAAAAGCCCCGGAGTAATCCGGGGCCGTGCGGCTATGCGCTTGTGCTGTCAAACATTAAGAGATAGCCGATA
>CAVCPY010000022.1:0-20017 GCA_963604245.1 Eggerthellaceae bacterium | reverse complement strand
GCAAAAATCCTTCACAAAAACTTACCAACTTATTTTTTCATCATCACTAAACGGTCTGCAAAGTAAGCAATTTATTTTCATATTCGCCAGAATATTCTTATCTTTGCATCGTTGTGAGAGATAGGGGACGAAAGCGTCTCCTATCTTTCGCTTTGAAAACCAGACTTTATGCGGAAAGAACAGATCATAAGCAGCATTGAGGAGGCCGTGCGGAACCGCGGATGCTTCATAGTCGATGTGACTGTCAGCAATGACAATGATGTCGTGCTCACCATCGAGAAGGAGGCCGGGGACATCGACCTCGAAGACTGCGTCAGCGTCAACGACTCGTTCCTTGCGGCCTTCGACAAGGATGTGGAAGACTATTCCCTTACCGTCACTTCCGCCGGTCTCGACCAGCCGTTCAAGGTTCTCAAGCAATACGAGAAAGCGATAGGCTCGGCGGTGGAGGCAAGGCTGAAAGGCGGGAAGAAGATAGTCGGAGTCCTCACGGGGGCGGACGAGGCGGGGATATGCCTGCGGTACTCACAGAAAGAAGCGGTGGAAGGCAAGAAGAAAAAGGAAATCGTGGAACACGAGGACCGCATCGGGTTCGGGGAGATCAACTCCGTCGTGCCGCACATTGTGTTCAAGAAATAAGAATATACAAGAATATAAATATGGAAAAGAAAGAAGAAATCACTCTCATTGACGCCTTCAAGGACTTCAAGGAAGAGAAGAACATCGACAGACCGGTGATGATGGGTGTGCTCAAGGATGTGTTCCTCACACAGATCGCCAAGACTTTCGGATCAGCGGACAACTTCGATGTCATCATCAACGTGGACAAGGGAGACTGCGAGATCTACCAGAATTTCGACATCGTGGAGGAGGTCGAGAACCCCAACACCCAGATCACCCTCGACCAGATCAAGGCCGAGACCGGCGACGACGACTACGAGATCGGTGACGTTTACACCAAGAAGCTTTCCCTCTCGTCTTTCGGAAGAAGAGGAATCCTGAACATCCGGCAGAACCTTCAGGGAAGGATTATGGACATCGACAAGGCCAATATCTTCAAGGCTTATTCAGACAAGGTCGGCGAGATATTCACAGGTGAGATCTATCAGACTTGGTCGAAGGAGGTCATCATCCTCGACGACGACAACAACGAGCTGCACCTGCCTAAGGCCGAGCAGATTCCGGGAGAGCGGTTCAAGAAGGGGGACACAATCCGCGCGATCATCAAGACCGTGGAGATGAAGAACAACACGACCCCTTACATCACTCTCTCCAGGACAACCAACGAGTTCCTTGAGAAACTCTTCGAGCATGAGGTTCCCGAGATATTCGATGGCCTAATCACCATCAAGAAAGTTGTCCGCGTTCCCGGCGAGCGCGCGAAGGTGGCGGTAGAGTCTTACGATGAGAGGATAGACCCAATCGGAGCCTGCATCGGCGTGAAGGGATCGAGGATCATCGGTATCGTGCGCGAGCTCCGCAACGAGAACATCGATGTGCTCCAGTGGACCAACAACACGCAGCTTCTCATCCAGAGAGCCCTCAACCCGGCGAGGGTATCGTCAATCGACCTCGGGAACTCGGAAGAGGACAAGATCAAGGTTTATATGCAGCCTGACGAGGTGAAGAAAGGCATCGGCCGCGGCGGATGCAACATCAAGCTCGCCGGAATGCTTGTCGGAAGGGAGATTGAGGTTTGGAGAGAGCTTCCTAAGGACGAGGCCCAGGAAGAGGAGGACGTTCTCCTGAGCGAGTTCAGCAACGAAATCGACCAGTGGGTCATCGACCGTCTGGAGTCAATCGGCTGCGACACGGCCAAGAGCGTGCTCGCTTTCACGCCTGAGGACATCGCAAAGAGGGCCGACCTTGAGGACGAGACCGTGGCGGAGGTGTTCAGAATACTGAAGGCCGAGTTTGAAGATTAGTCCGCTGCAGACGGACATCGGGCAATCAATTTAAAGGGGTTGAATATGGCAGAAATCAGACTAAACAGAATAATAAGGACTTACAATATCGGACTTCAGAACCTTGTGGACTTCCTGAACAGCAAGGGGGTTGAGGTCGAAGCCAATCCGAACGCAAAGATTTCGGAAGACCTTCTCCCGGAGATCGAAAAGCAGTTCGGAAAGGATTTGGAGCTGAAGCAGGCTTCAGAAAAGGTTGACATCAAACTCAACGAGATTCTCGAGAAGACTTCCAAAAAACAGCAGGAGAACGCAAAAGAGGAAGAAGAGGAGCCGGTCAGGGAGACTGTCATCAAGACAACCATCTTTACGCCGGTCGAGGCAAAACCGGAGACTGCGCCGCAGCCACGGCCGGAACCGGAGACCAAACCTGAGCCGGAAGTCAAGCCGGCGGTGCCTGAGCCGGAAGTTCACGCTACGGCCGCAGAACCCGTCAAGCAGCCGGAACCGGAGGTCAAGCCGGAACCGAAACCTGAAGAACAGCATTCCGGGGATGAGAATGCTGACGCCAAGGTGATCAAGAGCGAAGAGGCCGTGGAGCCGAAAACGGAGACGAAGCCGAAAAGCGAGGAGAAGAAAGCCGAGAACGTGAAGGAAGCCCATCCTACGCCAACAACCCCGGCGGTGGGAAAGGACGCACACAACGGAGAAAGGCAGATGAGCAGGCACGAGAGGAAGCTTGCGGCAAGAGAGAGAGAGGAACAGGCGAAGGCCAGGCAGCAGCAGCCACAGCCTCAGCCACAGCAGTCTCAAGCCAAGGAGGAAAAGCCGGCGGAGCCGAATTCCGCTCCCGGGCTTAAAGTTCTCGGCAAGATAGACTTATCCCAATTCGAACCCAAGAAGGGCAACAAGAAGAGGGAGCGGATTGCCAAGGGAAGCCAGAAGGTGGATGTGGCGAAGGAAGGCAAGCAGGCCGACAACAGTTCCTCCCGCAAGGATAAGAACAAGAACGCCAAGCAGGCTCAGGAGCAAGGCAAGGGCGGAAAGAAACGAGGCCGCGGAGCGGACCGTTTCAAACCTGCAATGACCGAGGAGGAGCAGGAGGCGATGCAGAAAGAAATCCAGAAGCAGGTCAAGGAGACCTACGCCAGGATGAACGACAACAAGAAGAACAACTTCGGAGCCAAGTACAGGAAGGAGAAGAGGGAACAGGCCGCAGCCAAGTCCCAGGAGGAGATGGCACAGGAGATAGCCGAGAAGAAGGTTCTCAAGGTCACGGAATTCGTTACCGCCAACGACCTTGCGACACTTATGAACAACACGCCTGTCAACGAGGTGATCAAGGCCTGTATGGAACTCGGAATGATGGTGTCCATCAACCAAAGGCTCGATGCGGAGACCCTCGTGCTTGTCGCCGAGCAGTTCGGCTACAAGGTCGAGTTCGTCACGGCAGACCTCACCGAGGAGATTGCCGGAAGCAGCGAGCATACCGACCGCGAGGAAGACCTCGTGCCAAGGCCGCCGATCATCACGGTGATGGGCCACGTTGACCACGGCAAGACATCGCTGCTCGACTATATCCGCAAATCAAACGTCATCGCCGGAGAGGCCGGCGGCATCACCCAGCACATCGGAGCCTACAATGTGAAACTTCCTGACGGAAGGAGAATCACATTCCTGGACACCCCTGGGCACGAGGCGTTCACCGCAATGCGTGCCCGCGGAGCCCAGCTCACCGACCTTGCGATCATCATCATCGCCGCAGACGACGCGGTTATGCCGCAGACTGTCGAGGCCATCAACCACGCACAGGCGGCCGGCGTTCCTATGGTCTTCGCAATCAACAAAATCGACAAACCGGGAGCACAGCCGGAAAGAATCTACCAGCAGCTGTCACAAATGAATATCCTCACGGAGGCTTGGGGCGGAAAATACCAGTGCCAGGAAATCTCCGCAAAGAAAGGCCTCAATGTGGACAAGCTTCTTGAGAAGGTACTCCTTGAGACCGATCTGCTTGACCTCAAGGCGAATCCGAACAAGAACGGTGTCGGCGCCGTCATCGAGTCTTCCCTTGACAAGGGACGCGGCTACCTCGCCACCGTGCTCGTGCAGGACGGAACGCTCAAGACCGGTGATATGGTGCTGAGCGGCAGCTACTACGGCCGCGTGAAGGCTATGTTCAATGAACGAGGGCAGAAAGTGAAAGAGGCCGGCCCTTCAACCCCGGTTTCCATCCTCGGTCTCAACGGAGCCCCGAGTGCGGGAGACAAGTTCAACGTGATGAGCGACGAGAAAGAGGCAAAGGCCATCGCCAACAAGCGTGAGCAGCTCCTGCGCATCCAAGGCATCAAGACCCAGAAGCATATGACCCTGGAGGAAATCGGACGAAGAATCGCCATCGGCAACTTCAAGGAGCTTAATGTCATCGTGAAGGGTGATGTGGACGGTTCGGTGGAGGCTCTGTCCGACTCTCTCATCAAGCTTTCGACCGAACAGGTGCGTGTGAATGTGATCCACAAGGCTGTGGGAGCGATTTCCGAATCCGATGTGATTCTGGCCGAGGCCTCGGACGCCGTGATCATCGGCTTCCAGGTACGTCCTTCGACCGACGCGAGAAAGCTGGCTGACGAGCAGGGAATCGAAATCCGTCTGTATTCAGTCATCTATGATGCGATCAACGATGTGAAGGACGGTATCGTGGGCTTGCTTGAGCCGATCAAGAAGGAAGACATCACCGGCACCGCCGAAGTCAAGCAGACATTCAAGATTTCCAAGGTCGGAACGATTGCCGGATGTCTTGTCAGGGACGGGAAGATCTCCAAAACCGCGAAGTGCAGGCTCATCCGCGACGGCATCGTGGTCTATACCGGCGAACTTGCCTCTCTCAAGAGAGGTAAGGATGACGCCAAGGAGGTTTCCGCCGGTATGGAGTGCGGCATCGGCATCGACAAGTTCAATGACCTTAAGGTCGGGGACAACATCGAAGCGTTCGTGATAACAGAAATAAAGCAGACGCTTGACTAGTGACTATCCATCTGAAGGAACGGTCTTATCGTACCGGAAATCCAGGGCGTTTGCAATCACACGCTCTGGATTTTCGCAATAATGAGATTTTGGTACTGAACCTTATTCGTCTCCGGTTCCGGTTCCGGACGGCCGGAGTAAAACTGCGACGGAATCAGATCAATAAAGAGGTGCCGCTCTCCTGCATAGTCCAGTTTCCAAGCGACGCGGCAATGTTATTTTCAGCCACAAAGAAAGTAAAAAACTTTAATTTGGCTGAAAATACAATTATAATCAGCCAAACGCTCCGGTTATTGGGGTCATCTGGCTGAAAATAATTATTTATTTCGTGAGAGACGGTAGAGTTTTACCGTGCGGACAGCCTCGGCGACATCGTGGACGCGGAGGATGTCCGCACCGTTTTGTAAGGCGATGAAGTCAGCGACCTGTGTGGCAGGCAATGCGTCAGCCGGAGTGATGCCCAAAGGCCGGAACAGGAAACTCTTGCGGGAAAGACCGACAAGGATTTCCTTGCCGAATTCCTCAAAGACGGGCATCTCGCGCAACAGCTGCCAGTTCTGCTCCACGGTCTTGGCGAACCCGAATCCGGGATCCAGAATCCAGTCCTTCACTCCGTTCCTGTCAGCCTCGGCGGCGATGCCGACGAAGAACCGGCGGACGGCATCGGTGATATTGTCATAGTCCGTAAGACTCTGCATATTCTTCGGCGTCCCACGGGTGTGCATAGCGATATACGGCAGCTGAAGCTGTCCCAGCAGCCTCCACATATCCTCGCATCCGCCGCTGACATCGTTCACGATGAAAGGGCCGATGATGTCGAACGCGCGGCTCACGACGGAAGGCCTGAAAGTGTCGATCGAAATCCCGACACCCGGATGCGCCGCAACAAGAATACGAAGCGCCGGCTCAAGTCTCCTCCATTCCTCTTCTTGACTTATCGAATCCGAACCCGGTCGGGTCGAACACGCTCCAAGATCAAGGATGTCAGCACCCGAGGCAAGCATATTCGCAATCCGGCCGCGGAAAAGTCCCTCATCGAAGGTGCCGTCTGTACGGAGGTTGCGGCTGCCGGCAAAAAAAGAGTCATCGGTGAGGTTGACAATGCCCATCACCTGAATATTTCTGTCTGCTTTGTTCCCCATTATGACATTTATTTTGAACAAAAGTAGACAAAAATTGAATATATTTGTGAATTGAAAGAAGTTTTGGTTTACTTCAAAATCTCCATCAGAAGAATCAATCGTTATGCTGGTCGTTCTGGAAGGGTTGGATGGCGCTGGCAAGTCCACGCAAGTCAAGAAGTTGAAGGCTTATCTCGAAAAGATATGCCCGGAATTGGAATATATTCACTTTCCAAGATATGACGCCCCTGTCTATGGGGATCTTATCAGCCGGTTTCTGCGCGGGGATTTCGGAAGCAACGAGACGGTTCACCCTCAACTGGTGGCCCTGCTGTTCGCCGAGGACAGGCACGGGGCGGCTGCGCAGATGAAGAAGACCTTGTCGGAAGGCGGCTCGGTGCTGCTCGACAGGTACGTTTATTCCAACATCGCCTACCAGTGTGCGAAACTGCCCGATCCCGAGGAGAGGGAGAGCCTGCGCCGATGGATAATGGACACTGAATATGGAGACTTCGCCCTGCCGAAACCGGATCTGAACATATTCCTGGACGTTCCAATCTCATTCGTCGAGAGTAGGTTGGAGTCGGCGAGAACCGGCAGCGACAGGGACTATCTCCACGGCTCGCAGGACATACACGAAGCCGACATCAAGTTCCAGAAGCAAGTCCGCACAATCTACAGGCAACAGGCGGCTCTTGAACCGGATTTCATCAGGATAGACTGCTCAGACGAGTTCGGCCAGATGCTGCCGCCGGACGGGATATTCGCAAAGGTTAAGGAAGTTATTGACGAACATATCGAAGCAAAATGAACAACGCTTTTCTCTTCAGGCTCAAAAGGCTGTGCGCATTCATCATAGGGGTGGTTTTCCTGCTTGCGGGGATATTCAAGCTGCTTGACCCGGTCGGGGCGGGGCTTGTGATGGAAGGATATTTCAGGTTTTTCCACCTGACATTCTTGCTTCCGGCCGCAAAGGCGACTGCCGTGGCAATGGCTCTTCTTGAGGCGCTGCTCGGGGCCGCGATGATCAGCGGAGTGTGGAGAAAACAGGTTGCCGTCATCACCTCGGCGATGATCATCTTCTTCACGGTGCTGACATTGTTTCTGGCAATATTCAATCCTGTCAGCCTGACCGACTGCGGCTGTTTCGGCGAGGTCATCCATCTGACCAACCTCCAGACCTTCCTTAAGAACCTGATTCTATTAGTTTTGTCAATGATGGCCTTCCTGCCGTTCAAACACTTCGGAAAGAACAGGAAGCGGAAATATGCCTCTTTCGGCATCGTGGCGGCATCTATAATTCTGTTTGCTGCCTATTCACTGACATCAATCCCGCTTGTGGATTACACCGAATTCACCCCGGGGAGCGAACTGCTGGCGGCCGAAGAAGAGGACGAGGAGGAGGTGGAAGCTTCCGGCAACTACAAATCAACCATCATCTATGAGAAGAACGGTCAGGAAGGCGCTTTCGACCTCGACCACCTTCCGGACTCGACGTGGACATTTGTCCGCACTGAGACCATCCTGATTCACGGAACGGACATCGGGGACAACAATCCCTCCCTTTCCTTCACGGATTCATTAGGCATATATCAGGACGAAAAGGCCATCCACGGCAATGTGCTTGCGGTTTCCGTCTATGACCCGGCCAAGGCCAACGGAGCATTCTGGACAAAGACGGCAGACGCTCTCGACGGGGCGCGGGCAGCCGGCTTCACTCCCCTGCTGCTTGTCTCCTGCACTAGGGAACAGTTTGACAAGTTGCCCGTGGTCGTGCCGGAAGTGCATTCACGACTGGTAGGCTCGACATATTTCGCCGACAGGAAAGCTCTCGTCACCCTCAACCGTTCGAACGGCGGAGCGACCTGGTTCAACGACGGTCAGTTGATCCGGAAATATTCACACGGCCGCATCCCATCTGACGAGACTCTGCTCGAGATGACCGGTGACGATCCGACCGAAGAGATGCTGCGCTCCAGCACCAAAAGCCGCCTCCGCTTTCAAGGGTTCCTGCTTTACGTGTTCGCGATCCTGCTGATACTATAGCAAGATTCCTTCTTCTATTAAATTATCAGGTAAATCAAAGCCACGATTTAACTTGATGAAATCATCAAAGCGCACCTTCTCCATCCTCTATTCCTCCCCAAACATTTCATTCTCCACCGCCGACTTGTTCTGTGACTGCAAAAGATGATAGTAATATTGCGAGGCGATGTTGCGTTTCTTCTTGTTGATGAAAAATCCCCGAGGCCAATTCAAACGGTCTCGGGGATTCATATTCAATTATCACCTCGTTTGATAGAGGTAGGACATTCATTAAAAGAACTCCTCCGTGTTCTTGTCAAGATTGTCGGAGTGGTCTTCGTTGTTGGCGTTGAAGTCGTTCTTCGGGCCAAAGTTCCTGTGGCCGCCATTCCTGCGGTCATCTCCGTTCCTGCGGTCGAAGCCTCCGTTTCTGCGGTCATCGCCGCGGCGCTCGAATCCTCTTCCTCTACGGTCGTCTCCGCCGTTCCTGCGGTCGAAACCACCGTTCCTGCGGTCACCTCCGCGGTCGTTGCCACCGCGCGGCCGACGCTCAGGCTCGACATAGCCTTCCGGCTTCGGTTCAAGAGCCCTCATTGAAAGCCTCATCTTGCCGGTCTTGGCGTCAATCTCAAGGAGTTTCACGTCAACCTCCTGACCGACGGTGAGGACATCCTCAACCTTGTCGGTCTTGTTCCAGGCAATCTCGGACACGTGGAGAAGGCCTTCCTTGCCAGGGAGAATCTCGACGAAAGCTCCGAACTCGAGGATTGAGACGACCTTTCCGTGGTAGGTCTGGCCGACCTCCGGAACGGCGCAGATGTTCTGAATCCAGTCGTAGGCCTTCTGCATAGCCTCGGCATCGTTTGTGGCGATGTCCACGACACCCTTGCCGTCAATCTCGTCGATGGAGATGACAGCTCCGGTCTCGGCCTGAATCTTCTGAATCGTCTCACCGCCCTTGCCGATGACGGCGCCGATGAATTCCTTGTCAATCTCGAAGGACTTGATTCTCGGAACGAACGGCTTGTAGTCCTCGCGAGGCTTGTCGATGCACTTCATCATCTCTCCCATAATGTGCATTCTGCCTTCATGGGCCTGCTTGAGAGCCTTGGCGAGCACTTCGTAGGAAAGACCGTCAACCTTGATGTCCATCTGGGTCGCCGTGATGCCGTCCTTGGTGCCGGCCACCTTGAAGTCCATATCGCCGAGGTGATCCTCGTCGCCGAGGATGTCGGTGAGGATGGCGTAGCGGCCGTTAGGGTTCTTCTCGTCAGTGATAAGCCCCATAGCCACACCTGCCACAGGCTTGCTGATCTGGACACCCGCGTCCATAAGGGCGAGACAGCCGCCGCAGATGGATGCCTGTGACGAAGATCCATTGGACTCAAGGATGTCCGAAACCACGCGCACTGCGTAAGGGAAATCCGGAGCCTTAGGCATAACGGCCTTGAGAGCCCTGAATGCCAGATTCCCGTGACCTACCTCGCGACGGCCCACGCCCCTCTGGGACTTGGCCTCGCCGGTGGCGAACGGAGGGAAGTTATAGTGGAGGACGAACTGCTGGGTACCCTGTACGAGAACCTCGTCCATCTCCTTCATATCCATCTTTGTTCCGAGGGTGACGGAGGCAAGGGCCTGTGTCTCACCACGGGTGAATATAGCCGAGCCGTGAGCGCAAGGCAGACAGTCAACCTCGCACCAGATAGGACGTACCTGGGTGGTCTGGCGACCGTCCACGCGAAGGCCCTCGTCGAGTACGAGATTCCTCAGGGCTTCCCTCTGCTCGTGGCCGAAATAACGGTTGATCATCATCTTCTTCCCTTCCTGCTCCTCCTCGGTGAGTCCGAGGGACTCGATGCATTCCTTCTTGATGGCCTCGAAGCCGTCCTCCCTCTCGTGCTTAGGCTTCGCTGACTTGGCAAGAGCGTAGCACTTGTCATAGGCGAAGTCGTGAATCTTCTTCTTGAGTTCCTCGTCCTCCTCGTCGTGAGGATAGTCTCTTTTTACATCCTTGCCGAGCTCCTTGTTGAGCTCCTTCTGGATGCGGCAGTGCTTCTTGATTTCCTCGTGGGCGAACTTGATGGATTCAAGCATCACGTCTTCGGAAACCTCCTTCATCTCGCCCTCGACCATCATTATGTTCTCCTCCGTGGCGGCAACCATAAGCTCAAGGTCAGCCTTCTCCATCTCGCTGAAGTTAGGATTGATCTTGAACTCCCCGTCAATCCTTGCCACACGTACCTCGGAGATAGGCCCGAGGAAAGGAAGGTCGCTGGCAGCCAGGGCCGCTGATGCGGCGAGTCCGGCAAGTGCGTCAGGCTGAATGTCCTTTTCGGCCGAAATCAGCCAGATGTTGACGAACACGGCGAGGTGGAAATCCTCCGGGAACAAAGGCCTGAGAGCCCTGTCAACAAGGCGTGATATAAGAATCTCGTAGTCGGAGGCCTTGCCCTCCCTCTTCATAAATCCGCCCGGGAAACGTCCCGCGGAATAGAACTTTTCCTTGTAGTCCACCTGAAGTGGAAGAAAGTCTGTGTCTTCTGCTGCTTCTTTAGCGCAGGTAACGGTGGCCAGGAGCATCGTGCCTCCCATCTTGACCACCGCCGAACCGTCAGCCTGTTTGGCGACTTTGCCGGTCTCAATCTCGATTACCCGACCGTCGGATAACTCGATCTTCTTAGTGATGATGTTCATTTTACTGTTTTTACCGCGTGTCCTCAACAAAATATATCTGAAAACTTCAGCGTCTTCCTAATAAAAAAGGGACGGCTGCGTCATCGAGCGCGGCCAATCCCTTTTCTGTACCTATCGCGAATCTATCGACGGAGACCGAGCTCCTTGACGATATTTCTGTATCTCTCGATGTCAATCTCCTGGAGGTAGTCCAGAAGCTGACGCCTTTTACCTACGAGACGGAGAAGGGAACGACGGGTGACTACATCCTTCTTGTTCTTCTTCACGTGCTCCGTGAGGTGATTGATACGGTAGGAAAATAAAGCAACTTGACTCTCTGGTGAGCCGGTGTCCGTATTAGACTTCCCGTACTTAGCGAAAATCTCTTGCTTTTTGTCGGCTTGTAAATACTCTGCCATTTTCGCAAAAAATTTTGTTGATGATTAATAACGTCTTCTTCCCCGCACCCTGCGGAAAAGCGTGCAAAGATAGGCATAATTTTCAGATAATCAAAATATTTTCCGAATATTCAAATTTAATTCAAATCGTACGATGAATGTGTCACGCTCTCGGTCTGCCTGAACTTGCCGATCCTCCAATAGAGTGAAATGTAAATCATACGTCCACGCCGCTGCGTCCATGTTTTCTGGACGAATCCAGATGAGAAAATTGTGGATTTCAGATATGAACGTCCGTGAAGCACATCTTCAATTCCGATCGTGCCCCCGAAATTAGCCTTTCCCCAGTATCTGGAGACGGTAAGATTCATAAGCGGCTCAATCCGCAGGTCTTTTGATTGTGCTGTGATACCGGTCGGGAGCATCAGCAGGCTCTGTTCGACTTGTGCGAAATCAAGGTTTAAGGACACGTTTCCCGAAAGGCTGAATGAGTTGACCGTGTTGGTTTTCTCTCCGTAAATCTCGTAGAGCGAACATCTGTGACTTACCTGCACGTTCAAATCGATCTTGTCTGTCGGCCGGAATTTGCCGGCCAGTGATATGCTCGATGATGAATGCCTGCCTATGTTTGCGTAGGAGGTTGTCCTTACATTGTCCTCATTCACTGTGGATATCCTTTGAATGGCGTTTGGAGTAACATCGTAACTGGCGTTGACAGTTAGCTGGTTGAGCCATTTGACTTTGAAATTTCGCTGTAACCCACATGACACAGAGTGACTGACCTCACCTTTGAGGTCAGGATTACCCGTTTTGATGTTATAAGGATCAGAAGTGTCTGAATATGGATCCAGTTGTTCCTGACGCGGTCGCCTGCTCCGGCATATGTAAGATGATGTAAGCTTGTAGTCCTTCAGAAAGTTCCAGGAGAGTCCGACCATAGGGATCAGGTTGAACTCGTTGTAGTCAAGAGACTTCAATGAAGTCAAGTTCATTCCTTTGTTATCAACATATTCGGCTTTCATACCTATGCTGATTCCCATTTTCTTCCTGAAAAGATTCCCGAGAGCCATTGCGTCGGTGTATGCCACTTCTTGCTTATAATCCATGCCGCCTATGATCCCGTTCCAATAATCGGTCCTGTCATTATAGTCCCTGAACATGTATCCTGCCTCAATCTTCGCTCCCCATTTTCTGTTTTTGTCCCTGAGCTTAAGATTGGCGGAGATGTTATGCTGCAAGTCGGAGTTGGTGGAGTGATTGTAAAGTGGATCTCCCGAAGATTTATGAAAGAGGTTCTCATAGGAGATTCTTTCGGAATTTCTCATAGTGTATTTTACGGTGACACCACAACCCCGTCTCCAGTCGTAATTGGCACGGAATCCGGCGTTCAACCTAAAGGGGGAGGTTGTTGTTTTCGTAGAGGAAGTTACGGAAGTCTCTTTGATCTGTTCCGACCGCATAATGAAGGATTCGGCTTCCATTCGTTCATGACCGTCCTGCCTGTTCGTCCCGATGCTCACGTTAAACTTCAGTTTGTCTTTTAGGAAAGTCCTGAACAGATCCATATTCAGGTTCTGTCCTTTGGAATCATTATTCGATGTACCATTCCCTTCGAACGAGCTTGGTGCGGAACCATCGGCACCGAATGAAGTCCTTGAATATTCATTTGTAAGAGATGGCTTGTCCTCATAGTTGATGGAATATCTCAGTCCGATTCCGATCAAAGGGGTGTTCACGACCGCGTCCGGAGTGAAGTCATGGCTGTTATGTGATGAAGAATATCCCATCAGTTGGGTTGCGGCTCCGAATGGGAGCGGTTTGTCCAGCGTGATCACCAACATTGGTGCGGAGTTGTTGTACTCAGGAGAATTCGGGAGGATCAATTCGATTTTTGACATGTAGTCCGCCTTGATGAAACTCATCGGGTACTGCCGGGATTTGCTTATCATGTCGTTCTCTTTGTCATCTATGAGGATCTTTTCCAATGGAATGTGGCCGTATTCCAGATCTCCGTTCCTGACTGACATCTTCAGTCCAGGGACCTTCGACATAAACGCCGACATATTCATCCTCGCCGCATCCGGATCCGCTGACACGTCGTAGACGATCCTGTCAGATTCCATCTTTATCAATGTCTTCGCTAAAATTCCTGCCGGGGTCAACTCCTCATTGTCCTCCTTGAGGCATATCTTTCCCAGATCAAGTTCTCCCCCGGTGCAGTGAATCATCTTGCCCCAGCTTCCGCATCCGAGAAATGTGACCAGTATTTGGTAGTCACCATTTTTATGAACCTTGATCTCAAAGTTTCCGTCACCGTCACTCGCACAAGCCTCGACCAGTTTACTGTTCGACCTGTAAATCCCCACGTTAGCGAACTCCAAAGTCTTCTTTCCCTTGTTGTCAAACACGCGTCCCCTGACCACAGTCTCTGCATGGATAGGAACTGTGACCAGAACAAAAATAACAAGCAAGAAGGCCGCTCTGTTCATTAAAAAGCAGTGCTTTATTCACGAATTTTTCGTTGTACCAAATTATGTAAGTCCGATACAGTAATTACAGCTCCGCGATCTGTCGCATTTAACTTAATGCCATAAAGCTCTTCACATTCATCGAAGATCTCGAACATATCAAGAGAGTCTGCACCTAAATCAGAACTGAAAACAGATTCTGGCTGCACTATATCGAAACTGATGTTTAGTTTATCCGCAACCAAAATTCTGATTGATGTCATCAAATCAACTTCCGTGTCAGTAGTGGATACTGTCATGATTTGTGTTTCCGAGTTAGTTGAGTGATTGAGTGCCGCAGCATCAGCGATAAAGCATACTTGCATCATACGGCCAACATTATGGCCGAAATCCATTTTATTCTCATACTTTATAATGTTGAATATTCTTGTCAATAAATAGTTATTGCTAATATCTGAAATAATCTTGATAATAACAATTATTTGAGATGAGTTTTAATATTTATTCGCCCCGTCACTTTGTCATTCTACTGCCTGAGCTATCCTAAGATTGCGGGACTATCCGTCAGAAGCCATTTCCAAGCTGGAATCAGCTCTACGGTCTTACCTGAGCGCAGAGTGATGGCCCTTTCCTCGTCAAATGTGATGACCATCATCTTTTCCAGAGGGTGAATCCTGTCTAGACTTTCCAATGCAGACACCTCCCGCTCAAAGGTATTCAGATCCTTTGTTGTGGAATAGCAGACTTGTACGCCAGTATTGATGCCCGGAATGTAAAAATCCACCTCGACATTTTTATTCCAAAAATAAATGCCATCCTCATAACGTCTATATAGATGTATGGCGCAAAGATTCTCCAGCAGTGATGTTTCCGGATCATTTATGAATATATTCAACAAGCCATTATCAACAAAGTAATGCTTCTTCACCGTTTCTTTCTCCGCAAATTTAGATGCGTAATTATCCACGCTGAAAATCAGGCAGGCATCTTTTGCGAACTTTGCATAATCCATAACAGAAGCCGGTGTCGTACGCAAACCGACAGATTGTATCAGATGAGCGATCCTGTTATACGAAATCGGCTGCTTGACTGATTCGGCAAGGCGTTTGATTGTAAGTCGGACCGCCGTTTCGTTTTGAATGTGGTTCCTTTGCACGATGTCACCAAGAAGAATCTTCTCGTACAGTCGATTGAGCCACCGGCGCTTGTTCTGATACATCACTAATTCAGGGAAACCACCCCAACGGAAATATTCATTGAAAGCATAAACCACATCGTTCTTCTGCCGCCCGTACATCCAATTCTCTTCCAAAGTGATTCCTTTCGCTCCCAAATACTCCTCGAATGAATATGGATATATGTCAGCATCGAGATAACGATTGCCCAGCACAGTCTCGATGTCCCGGCTGAGCATTTTTGCATTGCTGCCTGTAACATAGACCTGATACTTCTGATTGGCAAGTCTTCTGGCAAAATGTTCCCATCCATCAATGTTCTGGATCTCATCAAGGAACAATACCGGCTTGGAAGTGTACATCGCAGAATACGCTTGAAGAATCTCATCCAAGTTTTCCGCCTTGACAGTGCCGAAAAGCCTCTCGTCATCAAAATTGAGATAAAGCATCTCATTTATGCTATGTCCTTCAGACAGCAACTGCCTTGCCCTTTGGTACAGCATATATGACTTCCCGGCGTGACGCACGCCGACCATCACATAGCGTCCGTTTTCCTCAAACTCAAAAGGCCTCTCATACAGTTCGACAGCAAGAATATCTTCCTGCCCTTCTTTGATGATTGTCTTCAGAATCTCCTTGTCCATGACTCATTCTAATCAGCACTGCAAATATAATATTTATATTCGTAGCGTAAAAATGTTGTCGATTATTTTTATTGACAATGAAAATCCGATGGGCGACCCTCTTAGGAAGGATAATTGTCAGTACAGCCGGTAGCCGCGCAGGGCCCGTTGCTTGGCGAGGTGATCGGGACAGAGGGATTCCAAGAGAGCGTGGAACTGGAGACCGTGATTGGGATGACGAAGGTGGCAGAGTTCGTGGAGAATGACGTAGTCCCGCAGCTCGTCCGGAAGGCGCACGAGGTTGAGGTTCAGGTTGATGTTGCCTTTGCGCGAGCAGCTCCCCCAGTTCGAGGAGTTGTGCTTGATGCGGACGGAGTTATATTCAAATGAATATCTTGCCGCGAGTTCAGCAAGACGCGCCGGGAGGACATCTTTCGCAACTTTCCGCAATGCATCTATCTCTTCCGCAGTGGGAATATGCTCGGAGCCGATCCGTTCACGCAGCCGCTCCTGTACCTTCAGGACCCAGTCTTTTTTGGCCAGAAAGAACTCCAGTCCGGCCTTGTACGGAACGAAGTATGGAATGGCAACAGTAACGCCCCTACGGGGATTCACGCGAAGTGTCACCCTGCGGGAGCGTACATTTTTCCGAAGGACTACCGTCCCGACATCCGGATCATCATACAGTTTCTCCATTGTCGATGTCATCGGCGCCGGGAATCACATCACAGTTGCCCTGGGCCGACTTAAGATTCACCTTTGAGATGCATCTGACAGCCAAGAACAAAACTGCCGCACTGACTATGAATATAATCACATAGACCCCCGTCGGGACAATGTCCAGAAGACTTGCGTCCGCCCCGAGATCCTTGAACGCCGGCAGTTTGGATGACAGCACCGAAACCGTGTTGTTGACGCAGTGCATCAGCATCGTGAGCTTCAGCGAGCCTGTCTTGTAATAGACGTAGCCGAAGAAACTTCCGAGGATGAACGCAGAGAACCCCTGCCAGAGGTTGCCGTGGATGGTGGCGAAGAAGATCGCCGAGATCGCTATCGCCAGAGCCGGATTCATTCCTCTTCTGCTTCCATCCTCACCAGGCTCTCCCTTGCGGGAATAGTTCAGAAGGCCTCTCAGCACGATCCCCCTGCACATCCACTCTTCAAGCACGGGGGCGAACACGCACATACTCAGCAGACTGACCCAGAGCGGCCCGTCAAGCAGCTGTTCCATAGTCTTGACCAAGGCCTCATCCATATCCGGCATCAGAGCCATCAACGGTTCAAGCATCAGCGCCAGAGCGATTGTCCCGAAAGCCATAAGAATGGCCGTGAAGACTCCGCCCCCGGACCCGAAATGATTGCTGTCCAGAGCATACCCTCTGTCGAATGTCGAGTTCCGCATACTCTTGAGCCTCACATACATCAGGACAGGGATGAACTGCACCGGATAGACGATAAGCATACTGTAGTACAGCGGGAAACCAGGCAGGAATGTCAGCAATCCGATGTTGAGCAGACTACCGAGAATCATCCCGGCCAGGAACCAGCCAAGGATGGCGAAAACGCCGGCCACGCCCGGAGTGTACCAGGCGCAGCCGGACAAAAGGTCGTAGTTCCTCTCGACCTTGCGTGGCGCAAGGAAAGACATTATTTCTTCCAGAGAGGTGTAGGATAGACTCCCTTGTCGGCGAGTTCCTTGAACTTGGCCACAACTCCCGGACGGTCTTCCTTGTAGGTCACGCCGAACCAGTGTGAATCAGTCGAGAGAACCTCGCACTTGTAGCCGCGCTCCTTCATCAGGACATCAACCGCATAAGGGATATAGAACTCCTTCTTCAACTCACCAATGTTCTGCTCAAGGAATGACGCGAACACTTCCTCGCTGAGTTTGAAATAGTCAGGGGTGAAGCCCCACATATTCATTGAGCAAAGAGCCTTGCCGTCGAGTTCGACGTGTGTCTCTCCGTTGACCGAATTGTCGCCATAGACCTTGCCGTCAGCCTCCTTGCCGATGTTCAGGTGCTCGGCGATGCCGGTGAGGTGTAGATCCCTGTCGTAGTAGCAGATTCCGCGGGAGACCTTGCCGTACTCGGAAAGGGTGTTGTCAAGTTCGAAGCCGACGATGCTGCACGTTCCCGTGGCTCCTTCGTGAGCCCTGAGCCAGTCGCCGAGGATCTTGAAAGATCCCTTGCCGTAGTAGTCGTCGCCGTTGATGACGGCAAACGGCTCGCGGATGACGTCTTTGGCCATCAGCACGGCGTGGGCAGTCCCCCAAGGCTTCTGCCTTTCAGGGTTAAGGGTGAAACGGGAAGGGATCTTGTCCAGTTCCTGAATCACGAAATCGAACTCCAGAGGAGTGCCGTCAGGGCAGGTTATGCCGCTGTACTTCTCCTTCACGGTCTGCTCGAACTGCTTGCGGAAATATTCCCTGACAATGTACACGACCTTGCCGAAGCCGGCGTTCACCGCATCGTAGATTGAATAGTCGATGATGGTCTCGCCGCCGGGGCCGAGTCCGTCCATCTGCTTCAAGCCGCCGTAACGGCTGCCCATGCCTGCTGCAAGTACAAGAAGTGTAGGTTTCATATTTTTGGATATTAAATGATTTCTAATTCTACAAAAATAACTATTTTTGTGCAAATATTGTTCTACTGCTGTGGGAAAGTTCAAGGACATCTGGAATCGGGATTTGGACGGCAAGAACGCTGAAAGGCGCTCTTTTGTCCGTTATGCCATTTGCGCCACCGCCTTTTTCATCGTAATGGTGGGGTTTGTCAACCAGAACAACATCGTCCGCTGGATCAATGCCGGTTTCGAGATCCGCAACCAGGAGAGGCTGATCGGGAAGTACAGCGAGGAGATCAAGGACATGGACCGCCGGATTCACGGACTGACGCACAGCAAGGACTCTTTGGAACAGTTCGCCCGCGAGAACTTCGGATTGGCCGAACCCGGCGACGACGTGTATGTCATAGATAAGTAATCTATAATGAATATGGACTTTCATTCCCTTCTGGCAGTTTCTCCGATTGACGGTCGCTATGCTGCCAAAACAGCCTCGTTGAGACAGTATTTCAGCGAGTTCGCTTTCATCCGCAACCGTGTGCGCGTGGAGGTGGAATATTTCATCGCCCTGTGTGAAATCCCTCTGCCCCAGCTCTCTGACTTCGGCGAAGGCTCCGGGATGAGCCGCGATGAACTGTTCTCCCGTCTGCGGGGGCTCTACCTGACGATGACTCCGGAGGATGCGCAGAAAGTCAAGGACATAGAAAGAATCACCAACCACGATGTCAAGGCGGTTGAATATTTCATAAAAGAGAATTTCAAGGCTCTGGGGATATCCCGCTGGCAGGAGTTCGTCCATTTCGGACTGACATCACAGGACATCAACAACACCTCACAGCCGCTGATGCTTAAGGAGGCTCTTGAGAATGAATATGTTCCTGCGCTGAAAGAGGTGATCTCTATCCTTGCCGCCGATGTCGAGGCGTGGAAAGATGTCCCGATGCTTGCCAGGACACACGGCCAGCCGGCCACTCCGACAAGGCTCGGGAAGGAGTTCCAGGTCTTCGTCGCAAGGCTCGGGGAGCAGCTCCGCCAGTTCGGCCAGCTGACCTGGCCCGCCAAGTTCGGCGGCGCGACCGGCAATATGAACGCCCACAAGGTCGCCTTCCCTGACATTGACTGGCCGGCGTTCGCCGACAGTTTCGTGGCCTCCCTTGGTCTCAAGAGGTCCTTCCCGACCACCCAGATCGACCATTACGACAACCTCGCCGCGATCTTCGACTGCCTGCGCAGAATCAACACCATCCTCATAGATCTGTGCAGGGACATCTGGACATATATCTCCTTGGAATATTTCCACCAGCAGGTCGCAAAGAACGAAGTAGGCTCTTCGGCTATGCCTCACAAGGTCAATCCGATAGACTTCGAGAACGCAGAGGGCAACCTCGGGATGGCCAATGCCGTGCTGACATTCCTGTCGATGAAACTCCCTGTCTCCAGACTGCAGAGGGATCTGACCGACTCCACCGTGCAGCGCAACGTCGGGGTTCCTGTCGCACACGGAATGATCGCCCTTGCGTCTTTGAAGAAAGGTCTCGGGAAACTTATCCTGAACCGTCCTGCCATCGACGCGGAACTGCACCGCAACTGGGCCGTGGTGGCCGAGGCCATCCAGACAATCCTACGCCGGGAGAACTACCCGAATCCGTACGAGACGCTGAAGAACCTCACCCGCACCGGCGCGGCCATCGACGAGAAGACCATCGAGGACTTCATCGGAAGCCTTGATGTCTCGGATTCAGTCAAGGAGGAGCTTCGAGCCATCACCCCGTGGAACTACACCGGGTTCTGACAGAAGGCTATGCTCATCCGTGAGGATGCCTTTCTTAAGCGCCCCGAGAAGCGCGGCGAAGCCCTTCACGAGGTCAACCCTATGATGGGACACAGAGGAATCACTTAGATGCAGTTTAAAAATGAGTCCCGCATTTTATTATGCGATAATGAACTTAAGTTTCGCATATGCGAAACACCTCATTTCCCGTCACGGCAGTGACGGAGCAAGTCCCTCCCCCGAGGGGAGGGATTTAGGGAGGGGGTAACG
>CAVCPY010000021.1:0-7794 GCA_963604245.1 Eggerthellaceae bacterium | reverse complement strand
CCCTCAGGGCCTTTCACGTTACCCCCTCCCTAAATCCCTCCCCTCGGGGGAGGGACTTGCTCCGTCACTCTCCGTCACTGCCGTGACGGGAAATGAGGTGTTTCGCATATGCGAAACTTAAATCATTAATTGGATTCATCCTCGCTCCAGCCTTGGGCGAGGATTGGATGCTCAAGGCCGTCAGGCGAGACGAGAACCGCGCCGACCTCCGGCTGAGCCAGATGTCCGATGATGTCGAACGTCTGGAAATCACGGCGGAACTTCTCTGCGGACAGGATAGGAATCGTGAACAGCAGCCTGAAATCATCCCCCCCGTTCATCGCTGCGGAAACCGGGTCAATGTCCAGTTCCTTGCCGGAAGCGAAGCTGTTGCCCTCGAAAGGAATCTTGTCGGCGTAAATCTTGACCCCGAGACCGGTGTCCCTCCCGAGCCGTTTCACTGCATCGGAAAGACCGCGGGAGACAAGATAGCCGTTTGAAGGATAAATCTGCGCCTCCTCAAGCCTGTCCACCACGTAAGCGCTGAGTTCCGGCTTAAGATAACTGCCTACCAGCATCCTGTACTTCTCGAGTTGAGGCTGGACGGAGTCGTCATTGGTCTTGTCGAAATCCTTTTTGCCACGCTCCAGAATCTGCTGGCCGAGAAACGCCGCTCCAAGGCTTCCCGACACGCAGACCAAGTCCATACTCCGGGCCTTGACTGTGCGCCCCCGGGTCAGCTTGAATTCCTCCCCGACTGCGCTGACACTGATTGTCAGACCATTAGGAGACGGAACCAAATCCAGAGCCAAGGCACAGAATCCGTGTTCCTTGGCGGCCGTGACGACTCCGAGCCACAAGTCTTTGATGTGACTGAAATCCAGTTTGGCGGAGACTCCAAGTCTGACGGACAGCAGCCGAGGGTGCGACATCGCGGCATAAATCTCTCCTGCCACCGCCACAACCGACTTGTACCCCAGGTGTTTGAGCGGGAAATAGGTCAGGTCGAAGTCCATCCCCTCCACGGAAAGCCTTGAGACGGAACACAAGGTGCTTCCGGCCGAAGGCTCAAAAGTCACTCTTTCCTGACGGGCATAGCCGCTGCCCTCAAAGAGCAGGTCGATTGCCCGCTCCTTACCATATTCATTGAATGTCTTATCTGCCATAAACGCAATGCCTTTTTTGTGATGATTCCTGAACGGACTGGTGGCAACACAGGGATATTCACCGATTAATTCAGTCATTTCCAAGGCAAAATTAGCACAATTTATTAAATTTGCAATCCACATATGTTCTTGAATGAAATATTAAAGAGATAATGTTATGAAAAGAGTGATTCTTGTCCTTATGGCAGCAATGATGGCACTGCCGTTCAGCGTGGACGCAAAAAGCAGAAAACCTGCCGACATCAAGGTGATTTCCTACAACATCCGTATGGGCACGGCAAAGGACGGGACTAATTCCTGGGAGTACCGCTACCCGGCCTCGGCGATGATGATAATGGATCAGAAACCGGACATATTCGGAGTTCAGGAAGCCCTTGACTTTCAGGTCAAGTACCTTGAGGAGTACTGTACCGGCTACGAGTCGGTCGGCGTGGGACGCGAGGACGGAAAGCACAAGGGTGAGCATATGTCCATCTTCTACAACAAGAAGGCCATCAAACTGATCAAATGGGGGACATTCTGGCTTTCCCAGACTCCCGAGAAACCTTCCAAGGGTTGGGACGCCGATTGCTTCCGCTCCGCCACCTGGGCTTTGCTGAAGGACAAGGCCAGCGGTAAGAAGTTCTACTATGTCAACACCCATCTTGACCACATCGGCTGGGAGGCCCGCAAGAACGGCCTTCAGCTGATTGTGGACAGAATCGCAAGCATCAACCCGGAAAACTATCCGATGATTCTGACCGGTGACTTCAATATGAGGCCAGACCGTCCGGAATTCGATGACCTCAAGAAAGTGATGCAGGACGCCCGCGAGGTCGCCGTAAAGACAGATCACCACAACACCTACAACGAATGGGGCAAGGCTTCGGACGACTACATCATCGACTACATCTGGTTCAAAGGGTTCAGCAGCTGCACCGAGTACGAGACCATCACGAAGCCGTACTTGGAGAGGGCATTCATCTCCGACCACTTCCCGATCCGGGCCACGCTGATCTTCTAAGGATCGGCGCGTGTCGTCGCAAAGACAAGACTTCCGCACCCTGTGGGCAGGACTCTTTTCTACAATTTAGGAATATGTTCAAGATGAATAAGTTGATAAGTGTCGCATTGGCTGCGGCTCTGGCGGTTCCGGCTTTTGCCCAAGGGACGTTAAGTCAAGACTCTCCTGAACGCCACGGGATGAATCCGGAGAAACTCGCTCAGGTTGACAGGGTGATAAACGACGCGATAACGGCCAAGGATATTCCCGGAGCCGTGCTCTCCGTAGTCAGAGGCAACGAGATTGTGTGGCTGAAGGCCTACGGCAATAAGTCAGTGACACCAACCGTGGAGCCGATGACCACTGAAACGATCTTCGACCTCGCCTCGGTCAGCAAGTGCGTGGGTACCACACTGTCCTTTATGCAGTTGATAGAGAACGGGTACGTCCGTCTCACCGACAACGTGGACAGGTACATCCCCGACTTCAATCCTTGGACTGATCCGGAGAGCGGAGAGACCGTGAGCATCACCGTCCGCGACCTCCTGACCCACTCCTCAGGCCTCACTCCGTACATCAACGCCGACTCGTTCGTCAAGGAATTCGGTGACGACAATCCCGAGAAGCTGGAGTGGTACATCGCCACCAAGGTCAAGCGGAACTTCCGCCCGGGGACAGACTTTATGTACAGCTGCCTGAACTTCGTCACCCTCCAAAGAATCCTCGAAAGAGTGACGGGAGAGAAGCTTTATGAATATGCCCAAAGACAGGTCTTCGATGTTCTCGGGCTGAGGCACACCTGCTATTTTCCTCTGATCTACCATCCTGCGGTTGACAATCCGGCCGAACTGGCCGGACTTTGCGCTCCGACCGAGGTACAGGCCGACGGCAATCCTCTTGTGGCGCAAGTCCACGACCCGATGGCCAGACTGGTTATGGGCGGCAATTCCGGCAACGCCGGGGTGTTCTCCAACGCCGAAGACCTGTCCGTGATCTGCGCGGCCATCATGAATGAAGGCTGCCTCGTTGACAAAAAAGGCAACTCCCTGGAATCCACCAGAATCCTGAGTCCTGCCACGGTAAGGCTGATGACCACGATCCCGTCACAGAACGATCCTTCGGTAGGACGGGCGCTCGGATGGGACAAGAAGAGTTCCCACAGCGGCCCGCGCGGAGACCTGTTCAATCCCGAGACCACGATAATGCACACCGGCTACACCGGAACCTCCGTCGTGATCGACCTTGAGAGCAAGACCGCCGTCATCCTGCTGACCCACAGGGTTCACCCCGAGGACAAAGGCGGCGTAGGCCGTCTCCGCGCCCTTGTGGCCAACATCGTGGCCGGCTCGATCATCCAGCCGAGTTCTTCCACAGAATAGCCACCGGCTCCGCTTCTGGCGACCCTGTCGGGTTCACTGTCAAGTAGTTCGGAATCTATAAGTTTCTCAATCAGACAATCATATCATTTAGATTATGTCTTTGTTGGCCAACTACCACAAAGGCATAATCTAATTCTTATCACCCTTGGCACTAAAACCGGAATAATCGCTTAAGAAGCTGTTTTGGTTTGTTTGAACTGTTCTTTTGAGGTGAAAAAAAACTTCTTAGTCCTGTCTCAAAGCCTCAATCCTCTCCGAAGACAGTCCCGTTGCTATCCCGATCTGTTCAACCGGGATGCCTAACGCCAACAAAGACTTGGCGACTTTCTCTACACCTTGTTCTATACCCTTCTCTATGCCCTTCTCAACGCCTTCCGCCGTGCCCTGTTCGACACCGGCCTTAAAGCCCTTACGGTAGCCCTGATACTCGGCCCCTTCAATGTACGGGCGCATCTCTTTCTCTGTCATCATATCGCTGAAATAGTTGTCAATCTCCTTGTCGTCAAGGCCGCTGACACGCATCGCCAGCTCCAGCCTCTCAAACCCGGCGTCTCTCTCCGACCTCGACTTCGCAAATATAGCGAAATTTCTGAATATCCGGCACCAGCCCGCCACAGGACTGTCATATTCATCAGTGTAACGCATTATCCTCGGCAACTCCAACAGGTAGAACGACATCCGGTCGCCGAACGGCTCGGCCGTCTCGACCTCACGCAGACTGTAATGGTACAGGATCTTTCCTTCCGGCGAGTTCGGATGCTCATCCTCGTAGTTTATGATGCAGATGACCTTGACGGGCGCAAGGACATATTTCTCATCACCGCGCTTCACCTGCCTGGTCACCAGCCTTGAGCCGTAGTAGAGCAGACGGTCGCGTTGGTCCAAACGCGAAGCCCTCTGCATCTCGACCAGGATCGTCCCACCCGGCGTCCGGCAGAGGAGGTCGAAGATCACCCTCTTGTCCTGCGGGGACACCTCCGTCAGCTCCGTGTTCCGGAACTCGACAGAGGTGATATCCTCCTGAAGGATGTCGTTCAGGAGCCAGACAAGCAGATCCGGATGGTTTTGGAACAGGTACTTGAACGCCCAGTCGCAGGTCAGGTCAAGGTACTCCGGCGTGGCGAGACGCTGCGCGTAGGCGTCCTTCTCCTCGTCGGTCATCCCGATGAACCGGCCGTCGTTCTCAATCAGTCTGCGGCAGTGGCGGTAGCGTTTAAGGTACTGCTCCTCCTCTGATACGGCGGCTGGGCAATCAGAGGCGTTCTCCGCGGCTTTGCAATCTGTGGCATCCTTGTCAATAACCTTCTCCTGTTCAAAAGACTGTTTGCCATTTAGGTCTCGTCCAACAATCTCGCGGTCTATTGCCTCAAGTTCAATGGTGTCCTGTTCAATGGACCTCTGTCCAATGGTCCCTTGGTTAATGGTAGTCTGGTCATCGGCCTTCCGCCTGACGGCCTCGTCTCTCTCTGAAGTATCCATAGTTGTAGTGAATTGTGTCTGTTTGTCAAAATGTCCCGCGATCCCTCACGGAACACGACCGCAAGTTAGCCATTCTAAATGAAAGGCAACAGAAAGAAACATATACAATTGATAAAAACAGAAATTTTTTCGGTTATACCCCCGAAGATACCACTCCTTGAGGCACACAATCTACGCTCAGAGCTCCCCGCAAGGCGCTCAACCCGACAACCCGCATCGGTAATCCGAACAAGTTGATCCAGACTTTTGCCAGAAGATTTTTTCGGCCCAAGGATATTCTAACAAACCGAGAATGCTTTTAAATCAGCTCGCGGATGATCTCGTCGGAGGTAAAAAAGTGGTCTTCGGGAATACGGATTCTGTCACCGAGTTTAGCAAGTGCACCTTCACTCAAAAGGGTGTCAATGACGGTGCTGTCTGCCAATGAATATAATTCCGTAGCCTCCAGGCCTTTGTCTGTGCGGAGGGAGAGCATGATCTTCTCGACGCGAATGTCCTCCGGCGAGAGGGTCTCGAAGCTTCTTGAGTATGTGACCAACTTTCCGCTTGGATTCCTGTCTATGGTTTGATGCAGAGACAAGCTCGGATTACAGGATGACGTTCCGCCCGGATTCTGGGATGAGGCTTGACACGGTGTCAAACCCGGATTACAGGACGAGATTACATCCTGATTGCAGGACGAGGTTCCGTCCGGCTGACGGTGTGGAAGTTCCTGGCTGTTCCAGGAGCGGATGTTGCCGGTCAGGGAATGTGCGCCTGGGCCAAGGCCGATGTACGAGACCCTGCGCCAGTAGGCGCTGTTGTGGACGGCTTCGAAGCCGGGCTTTGCGAAATTTGAGATTTCGTAATGATGATAGCCGGACCGGCCAAGGCACCGGCACAAGGTGTCGTACTGCCGACGGCATTGTTCCTCAGAAGCCTCAACGTAACGCCCGTCGGCTACCATCTTGGCAAGGGCACTTCCCTCCTCTATTGACAGCTGGTAGGCAGAAATGTGTTCCGGAGAAAGTTCCAAGGCCTTTTCTATCGTGTCTTTCCAAATCTCGTCCGTCAGTTGGGACAGGCCGAAAATCAGGTCGATGCTGATGTTCAGGAATCCGCACCTGCGAAGAATCCGGAAGGCCTCAACGGCTCGCGCCGCATCGTGTCTGCGGTTCATCCAACGGAGGATTCCGTCATCGAAAGACTGGATGCCCATACTGATTCTGTTCACACCAATGGCCAGAAGTCCGCGGACATATTCACTGCTCTTCTCCACTATGTCTTCGGGGTTCACTTCGACGGTAAACTCATCGAAGAGTTCTGTCGGGGTGGTCACTTCGACAGGCTCTGTGACCGGAGAAAGCTGTTCAGTGACCAAAGAAAGTCGTTCAGTGACAGATCGCTTCAGTCGCTGAGCCCGTCGAAGCGCCGAAGCGGCCGGCGAAACTTGCTCATCGGTCGATAACACCGAACCATCCTGTCGCTTCGACAAACTCAGCGACCGTTCAGTCTGGGAAACCGCACCGACAATCCGGGACAGAACATCAAGAGGAAGCACCGATGGGGTGCCTCCTCCGATGTATAGGGTGTTGACCGCATTCTGAGCGGACATATTCATTTCCAGTTCCTTCTGACGGTCACGGATCTCAGCGAGGACGGCGTCCGCATATTCATTGAACGTCTGGCCGCCACGGCATATTTCCGAATAGAAATCGCAGTAGGTACAGAAACTGCCGCAGAAAGGAACGTGAATGTAGATCACGGATTACCTGAGCAACAGCTCCGTCTTGCCGAGGAAAGACTGCGAGGTGTAGGCCTCGACCGTGTATATTCCTGACTGATAGGAAGGGATGTCGTTGAGGTAGATGCTCAAGTCAACCTCCTTGCCCTCGTAGTCCACCTCGCGGGAAGCGGAGGCGACCATTGGCTGTCCGTTGAACGAGAACGATGTCTGGGTGCTGTTGGTGAGCAGGATTCCGTCCGGATCCTTCACACGCAGATAGACTCTCACCGGTCCCTTCGGAGCCAGATCGTTCTCGACGAGGCTCAAGGAAGCAAGAAGCCTTACCACCCTGCTGCTACGGTCGGTAACCTTGTCGGAGCCATTGTAGGCGGCGACGCTCAAGCCTCTGGACTTGATCACGGAACCCGCGGCCACCTGACCGGCAAGATCCTCAACCTTACCTTTGAGGTCAGCGTTCTCGGCGCGGCTCTCGGCAGCCTCGCGGCGGGCAGCGGCGGCATCGGCCGTCAACTTGTGGTTCAGTGTGTTGAGCGAGTCAATCTGGACGATGTAGTTCTTCATTATGCTGCGCAGGGTCCCGAGCTCCTTCTCGTACTGGCGCATCTTGCGGCGGTTCGTAGCCTCGGTCCTCTGGATTCTCTCAATCAACTGGTTGACCTCCTCCTTGGAAGAGTCAAGCTGGCTGTTGATTGAGGCGTAGTCAGACGAAAGGCTGTCATAGTCACCCTTGAGGGCTATCATCTGCTGGGTAAGGTCATCCTTCTCAGCGTTAAGGTCCTTCACAAGGCTGGATTTCGAGTACCAGATGTAGGCAAGGCCGGCGGCAAGCAGCGCAGCCACAGCCACAAGAACCCACATTGTCTTCCTGAGGCTTTCGTTCTTCCTCTCTTGCTCCTCGCGCTCACGGCGCTCCTGAATAGGATCTATTTCTGCCATAGTCTTTCGATTTAATGATTGATGACACAAAAATAACAAAACTATTTCGTATTTTTGTCTCGTCAGCAAAAATCGGACTATGAAGCTGTTTAGTAAGCGTTAAAAAATAACTTGGTAATCTTTATGTGTCTTTTTTGACTATATTCC
>CAVCPY010000020.1:0-3010 GCA_963604245.1 Eggerthellaceae bacterium | reverse complement strand
GGGCCTTTCACGTTACCCCCTCCCTAAATCCCTCCCCTCGGGGGAGGGAGTGTGCTCCGTCACCGCCGTGACGGGAAATAAGGAGTTTCGCACATACGAAACTTAAGATATTCATTTACGCCCTAAAGTTACTAATTTTTCAGTAACTTAGCGACTATGAAAAAGTACATCTCAACTCTTCTGACCCTTCTGGCCGTCCCGATGATGATGGCGGCGCAGGAGAAAAGCCTCCATCAGCTCCAGCAGGAGTTCGTCGACCTGAGGCTCGGAATGTTCGTTCACTTCGGCCTCCCGACCTACCAGACTGCCGACTGGACCGATCCCGACCTCAGTCCGGAGGTGTTCAATCCGGTCAAGCTGGACACCGACCAATGGGTCGAGGCAGCCCGAAGCGCCGGGATGAAATTCATCTGCGTCTCCGTCAAGCACCACAGCGGCTTCTGTCTGTGGGACACCAAGACCACTGACTACAGCGTGATGAGTTCCCCTCTGCACAGGGATGTTCTGCGCGAGCTCGTCAATTCCGTCCACAAGGCCGGGATGCAGATAATGTTCCATTTCTCGATTCTGGACACCCACCACCGCATCCGTCCGACCCTGCCGTACACCCCGGAGAAAATAAACCTGCTGAAAAGCCAAGTCCGCGAGCTTCTCACTGAATATGGCCCTGTCAACACCATAATGTTTGACGGATGGGACGCTCCGTGGGGTAGGATTTCATATTCAGATGTCTCATTTCCAGAGTTTTACCATCTTATAAAGAGCATCCAGCCGAACTGTCTGGTGATGGATCTGAACGGGGCGAAATACCCGTCCGAGGCCCTGTTCTACTCGGACATCCGCTGCTACGAGCAGGGTGCCGGCCAAAAGATCTCCCCTGAGACCAACCAGCTTCCGGCGATGGCGTGCTACCCTTTGCAGAAAACCTGGTTCTGGAAGACCGAGTTTCCTTCCTCGCCTCTGAAAGACGTGGACGAAATCGTAGCTAAGGACATCATCCCGTACAACAACGCGTACTGCACCTACATCCTGAACTCCGCCCCGAACCGTGACGGCCTGATGGACCGGAACTGCATCGACGCCCTGAAGCGCATAGGCAAGATCTGGAAGAACACCGGACACATCGTCGATGTGGCCGAGACAATGGAGCCGATCACCGACATCAACATCGCCGTCGGCAAGCCGTGCGACTCCTCCTGGTCCGACGATATGGACATAATGGACTTCGCCAACGACGACAACTTCCGCACCTGCTGGGTCTCCAGCCCCGAAGTCAAAGAGCCGTTCTGGAAAGTCGAACTCGACCCCGGCAGCCTAATCAATATGGTGGTGATGACCGAACCAAAGGCCGGCGTGATGCAGGAATATGTCATTGAATATCTCCACAAAGGCACCTGGCATCCAGTCTTCAACGGCACCACCCCAACCCAGAGCCGCGTGAAGATCCACCGCTTCGACAAGGTTTACGCCGACGCCGTCCGCGTCCGTTTCACCCGCTGGACCGGCCTCCTCTCCCTCGCCGAGTTCGGAGTCTATACCCCGTACGAGAAGTAATGCCCACCGCCACGGCTGGTATTTTAGAAACTGTTTAAAATGGTTTCCGCATTTTATTATGTGGGATTTTCGAGACAGTTTCGGCTTTGGTGACCGATGAGAAAGATGAAAATGGCCGGAAAGGCCGCATAAGAAAAAAGAGATATTATTTTTAAACAGTTTCTTAATAGAAAGTTTTGAACTTTCGGAAAAGTGTAAAATGCCAATAATGTTTCCGTGTTGATGGAAAACTTTTGGAGCGGCACGTCATCCGCAAGTCGTCCTACACGTCACTGGTCAACCGCATCAAAATTATGTCCAATCTGGATATCTCCGAGAAACGGCTTCCGCAGGATGGCCGCATAATATACGAAGGCAGCGGTGTGCGTTTTGACATCCGAACATCCATACTTCCAACGATATACGGAGAAAAGATAGTGCTGCGTCTTCTCACGATGAACGACAGACATCTTTCCCTTTCAGAACTTGGGCTTGACGAGCGTCAGTACAAAGATTATCTGGCGGCAATCTCTCATCCTCACGGAATGATTCTGATAAGCGGCCCGACAGGATCCGGAAAGAGTACCACGCTTTACGCGACGTCGGAACTGCTTAACCGTGGGGACAACAACATCGTCACAATCGAGGATCCTGTTGAGTACACTCTGGATGGGGTGAATCAGGTGCAGCTGAAAGAGGAAATCGGACTTGACTTCCCGATGGCTCTCAGAACTTTCCTGCGTCAGAACCCGGACATCATTATGCTCGGTGAGATACGTGACGAGGCTACGGCTGAGATGGCCGTCCGCAGTTCCCTTACAGGACATCTTCTGTTTTCAACGCTTCACACTAACAGTGCTTGGGGGGTGCGTCACCCGTCTTGTTGATATGGGGATTCATCCCTACTTGCTTTCCGAGACATTGATCGCTTGTGTGGCGCAGCGTCTTGTCCGTACGTTGTGTCCTTGTTGCAAGAAAGAGGCGGCTTCAGATCCGGTTATGTTTAACAGGCCTGGAATACCTTTGGACATACGGACTTACGAGGCTTCGGGGTGTGAGCATTGCTATTATACAGGTTATAGTGGACGTTGGAGGATTTGAACTCATTAAAGGATATACTTTATTATCCCCCGGTGTCATCAATGCGGGATATTCATATGTTCCCACCGTATGAGAAAGTCAAAGCGCGATAACCTTTTACAAAACTCCTTCACGTTACTATGCCATAGAGGTGGGTGAGGGCACGCTGTGGCTGAAAAAGTCGATGCTTAAAGCAATAGTTTTTCAGCCGATATGCAACCAGGGTGGCTTGCAGTGGCGATGAGGCTGAAGGCATTTTGCAAGCAATATTGCCCGCCGCATTCGACTTAGTAAGCGATAAAAAATAAGTTGGTAGAGATTTATGCAGGATTTTTGAGGCTATTTTTCTTTTGGAAGAGGGAGTGTACTGGACGTACACGACCGATGAGAAAAGGAA
>CAVCPY010000019.1:0-7781 GCA_963604245.1 Eggerthellaceae bacterium | reverse complement strand
CAGGGCCTTTCACGTTACCCCCTCCCTAAATCCCTCCCCTCGGGGGAGGGACTTTCTCCGTCACTGCCGTGACGGGAAAGGAGGGGTTTCGCATATGCGAAACTTAAGTCAATTAATTTCAGTTTCCAGCAACACATCCGCCCTCCTCGATGCCGGAGAGACATTCATACGTACCACCTTGCCGTCCCGGACACGGCACTCTACCGTCGTGTTGAACGGTGCGTGCAGCCTGAAGTCGGCGTTCCATTCCTTCGGCCAAGCCGGGATGATCCTGATGGTACGGCCTTCAGTCTGCATCAGCATCAGCTGGAGAGTCATAGATCCAGTACCTCCGTTGTCCATGTCCGGAGAGTAGTCCGCAACCTTGGCCCAGAACCAAGGGAAACGCTGTTCCCCATAAGTTGTGAAAGCATGGACCACAGCTCCTTTGGCGGTGTCCGTAAGCCCCAGCAAGGCAGCCTGCATCCCGTCCTGTCCCCAGCAGTTGTCGAACGGGA
Organism: Eggerthellaceae bacterium; assembly: GCA_963604245.1. Classification (GTDB taxonomy): domain Bacteria; phylum Bacteroidota; class Bacteroidia; order Bacteroidales; family UBA932; genus Cryptobacteroides. The sequence goes on along the minus strand of CAVCPY010000019.1, from coordinate 7,284 downwards.
AAAGACGGGCCTCGAACGTGTCGCGGGCAAGCCCGAGTCCGGGTTTCCCAAGACAATAGTTGCGGTAAGGGAAGACCGGATAAAGCTCCGGATTCTCTTCGTTGTCTGTCCTGCCGTACTTCAAGGCCGGGAGTATGCCTCTCTTTCCGTTCCGGAGGATTCCGATAGGGATCTCCGGAAGGTCGCGCTCAAGGTTGTCCAACAAGGAAAGCATCTCCTTGTCCAGAAGGTTCGACGGAATGTTCCTGAATCTTCCGACGAGAGACCAAAGGCCGGCAATGTCCGGGGTGGCATTCACGACATCATACTGATACACCTCGATGGACTGGATCGGCTCGAAAAGGATCTTACCGTCCTCTCCACGGCTCCAATGCTCGTTGTAGTAGGTCATCACAGCCTTGGAGAAAGGCAGGATTGAAGAGACGAGGTAGTCCTTGTCCTGTGTGTTGTCGTAGTAGTCAAGCATCTGATAGACAATCTCAAGGGCGCCTTGCGTGTGATAGCGCATATAGCGGCTTTGAGGGTATCTGTCTGGATTGTCCCAGCCGAAGTCCATAAGATTCGGAAGTCCCCAGAAATGCATAGTCTCGATGTAGGAGGCCCCGCCGTGACCGAAATATTCACGCACCTTGTCGGTCGCGAGAGGCAATGAATTGACATAGAGATTCATCCAAGGCATAAGCATATCATAGTCTCCGGAAGCTACAAGAGGATAGTACATATGCCTCGTGTTCTGATGCCAATAACAGGAACCCCAATCCCTGAAATCAGGATCATGATCCAAAGTCGTAGGCACCGCACCTTCAGGCAGTTCATGGCCGACCGTGAATATGCTTCCGTTGAATTTCATAGGGAACGCCCCCCTGCCGGCGCAGGCTGTCAGGTAACGGTTCACGGTGTAGCCTTGATAGACCTGACACGCGGTATAATCCCCGCTTACATAAATCCAACTGCGCCCCCAAAAACCTTTCCACCAATCGATATGAGCCTTGATAGCCTTGGCTCCGCTGATCTTCTCTATTTTACGAATATCCTCATTCAGATCCTCCAGCCATTCCTGCGGAGAGTCTGCGAAAGAAGTCCGAACATAGACATTCACTGAATTGGTTTTCGACGATGCGGACGACTCCATCGTAGTGTCATCCGTGGAGACAAGCCCCTTGCCGCGGACAGCGGCTCCATAGCATCTGTGGAGAAGAGGATCCGGATATTTCCCGACCAAGTCTCCAAGATGCTCCTGGCGAAGCACTGTCGGGTAGCGGCTAATGCTGTTGAAATGACACCAAGCAGTTTCCTCGAATGTTGCCGAAAGTACTTTGTCGGCCAGAAAATCCACTCCGTCCGGATCGCTGCGCCATTCCCAGAAATTGAACAGATTCTCGTTTACCTGTTCCTGTGTAAGATGGTAGTCCTTCTTTCTCCAAAGTTCATTGGTCACCTTTACCCTCACCGGACTCTCAGTTCTGGAGTCCACCCTTATTACAGGATTGTTGGCGTCAATCCAGACATCCACCACATTCCTCCCGGACTTCAAGGTCAGGATGCCTTTGGCTATGGAAAGAGTCTGGGTGCAATCGTCCTTCCCAACGAAAGGGTTAGGCGTAATGCTTACACGCACCTGACCGATCTTCTGCAACTGGGCGTTCTCGCTCCAGGAATCTGTCTTGGAAATCAGGAGCACGATGTCACCGTTCCTCTCAGTCCACACATTGGCGGCGACATCTCCGTTGCCGAGCGGCATGGACCAGTTTTCATCTTCTCCAAGTCCTTCCCAGGTGATGTCAAACCGAGGAACGCCCTTGACAGGGGGCTTGATCCGGATTCCGGTAGAATCTTCGTAGAATCCATAAGCCTCCTTCATCGGAATCTCTCTCCGACGGGAGGAATAATCACCGTATGTCCCGGCAGACGCACCGGACCACAGCAAAACCGCGGAGATCAGCGGCGATAAGTTTCTGAATATGTCAGTGTTCATCATTTAGTCTGGGCTACTTCCCTGATGGTTCCGTCCTCATTGAAATAGAGTTTGTCCACGCAGATGCTGCGGAGGTTTCCTCTGCCGGAGACGGAGCAGTTATGGTAGAAGAGATACCACTGGCCTTTGTACTTCACGATCGATCCGTGGCTCGTGTCGCAGCCGGTAGGCTTGAGAAGAATGCCTTTGTAGTCCCAAGGGCCGAGCGGACTCCTGCTGACGGCATACCTTAGCTGGTTGGCTCCGCCTATGCCCGGTTCCTGATGGTTGTCGGCGTACGCGAGATAGTACACATCGTCACGCCTGAACACCCACGGTCCCTCGTGATAGTCCTTGAGACCCTGCATATTCAGAACATCCCCGTCCAGTTCGGTCATATCCTCCTTGAGTTTCGCTCCGACGATGCGTCCGCCGCCACCGTAGTAGAAGTAGGCGCTTCCGTCATTGTCGATGAACACGCAGGGATCAATCATCGAGAACGCATCGCCCAGACCTTCGATGTAGCCCTGGACTTTGAAGTCCCGGTCAGGATACTTGCTGGTCGCGATTCCGACTTTCCACGTGCTGTTCCAATCAGAACCGGAAGGATGAGGAAAATAAAAGTAATACGTACCGTTTTTGTAAGCACAGTCAGGAGCCCACATGAAACCTCCCTCCTCACGTCCCCACGGAACCTGAGAGGAATTGAGGATTTCACCGTGATCTTTCCAGTTCACCAGGTCATCTGTGGAATACACGTGATAACGGTCCATCAGGTCGCATCCTCTCGGAGGATCGATGTCGTGCGACGGATAGACATAAAGCCTTCCGTCCTCCCAGACATGGGCCGAAGGATCGGCAAGGTACAGATCCGTGATGAACGGATTCTTCGGCATCATCAGTTCGACAACCGGCTCATCGGAATCCTTTGCCGACTTTGGACAGCCGCATGAAGCTATTGATGCGATTCCGGCCACAAGGGCCATTATCATAATAATTCTGCTTGTGTTCATATATTCATTAATTATTTTCTTACCGGGATTGATGATTCGAGCGGAATCTCGCCACGCAGCATAGCCCTCGACTGTCCTACAAGCCAGAGATAATAGTCTGTTCCAAGATCGTCCTCAATCCCGACGAAGCCTATGTTCAGGTCGTTGACCTTTGTACACCACTCTCCCTTGGACTCATCGACATCTATCGGAGTGGAGCGCTTGTAATAGCTGCCGCCACGATAGACCACATAGTAGTCCGTGGCCGCCACATTGCTCGGTACATCCTTCTGATTCAAACACTTGTAGATCGCGGTACCCTCGTCGATCTCATCAAACATAGCGATGTAGAGCATCTTGGCCCCCTTTGAGATGTCATAGTAGGCCTGCTTCCAGTAGAACTCGCCCTTGAAACGTCCAACCACACCGTTGTTCGGATGCATATTTCTGTCAGACGATCCGACATAGCACAAAGGAGCGTAACCGACATTGTTGGTCTTGCACCAAGAGACATCCAACGGGATGATGTTGGTCTTGAAAGAATCAAAGTTAGTGTAGTCATACCGTCCAACGAACCAAGGCATGATCACATCCACCTTCTTGATGAGGTTCTTCAGGGTCGTGCCGCTCTCGGTGTCGCCGCCACCGGCTCTCCAGTAAGTAGGAACTCCGAGCATCACGCTGAATCCCATCTCCTTCAAGCCGTCCACGAGATCAGACACCATCTCCGTGGTGTAAGCCTTTGTTCCGGAAAAGCCCACGCCCCACAAGGAGACAAGCGGTTTGCCGTTCTGATAGAGGTAGTACTTCTGTCCGGTGCCTCGGTCGAAAATGTTGTACTTGTCCGCTATGGACTTGATATCCTTGAGGACAAGTTCCTTGTTGTTGGTCGTGGAGAAGCCACCGAGGTCATACATCACACAGATTGCCCTTTGGTACTTTGTGGAGCCTTTCATCGCGGACTCAAGCACCTTGTTGAAGTGATCAGCGCCGTCTGGGTTGTTGATCACTTCACCCACAAACCTCTGCATGAAGACACCATCGATTCCATATTCCTTCATCCATTTGAAATGAAGAAGGACGCTGGATTCATCATAGGCGCTGTAAACGCGGGCCTTATCTCCGTTCGGGAGAGTGAACTCCGTCTCATACGTCTTCTCATACTCGCTCACGTCCGGCCAGAAATCGATGGAGTTCTGTAGCACACCAGGCTTGAACACATCGTTCTCACGATAGTGGTACCACTTGGTGTTCTCGTGTCTGGAATGGCCGCAGCCATCGCCCGGAGCACCGAACCATCCCTGATAGCCTGCCATCACAAGACCCTCATAGGAATCATACGGATCCCCGTCCTTGTGCGGCGTGAACCCAAGGTCATTATACACCGCCTCCGGTTGCGGAGGATCCGGCTTAACAACTGGCTCCGGGATGACCTCCTCCTTCTTACAGGAGAAGGTCGCCGCAACCAGAATAGCTGGAATAAAAATGCTTATCCTTTTCATAGATTTTGCCGTACACTATTTTGGAACCTGAATCTTCACGATCTCGGAATAGTTCCAGTTCTTGAAAGTGTTGTTGACCTGCACACCCATACGGCACCAGTAAGTGTAGCCCGCCTTGACAGGAAGAGTGACTGAGTAGGTGTCGAAGCCTTCTCCTGACGCATCACCCAGTTTGTTCCAAAGTTTGCGAATGCCGATCTTATAGGTGTCGGTGTAGTAATAGTCGATGTGGTTGGCCGCGCCGCAGTACTGATTGAGACTGAGGAACGGACGGATCTCGACCACCTGAGGGAGGTTCTCGGTCACCGGTGCCTGGAGACGGCAGCTGAGGGTGAGGTCAAGCCCGTCAAGTTCAGCATTGAAGTCCACGACATGGAGGTAAGGGGTAACCTCGAAATCCACAGTCGCGCCCTTCTTTCCGATCTTGACGTTGAAAGTCGTGTCGCAAGGCCAGTAGGCTCCGTCGTAAGGAAGCATGTCATACGTGCCGGAGAACAACTTCGTGTTGTTATAGGTCCCGTCCATTTTGACCGCAAGTCCCTGAGGGGTGGGATTGGTGCTGTAGCTCCTCTCCCAGATGCGTATGTGGGTGTCACCCTGGTCCACAAGCATATTCTGTCCTGTGGTCTTGTCGATGATCCTTCCGCTGACCTTGGCCGCGGGGGCGTCGAAATTGTCAATCTTCATACAGGACACCGCCGACAGACCGACAAGCAGCGCGACCAGAATCCTTGAAATGTCAATATTCTTCATTTTGTTCTGTTCTAATTGATGTTCAACCATCTACTAATAACCATCGTTGCGTACAAGATTAGGATTCTTGTTGATCTCTCCGCCCGGGATGTTCTCGTAATAATGGTTCTTGTTATAGGTAAGGCCTCTTCCGAACACCTCCGTCTCGTTGAGGAAGATGTACTTGTTCTCATCAAGCACCTTGTAGCCAAAGAGCACCTTCGGATAGTAGTTGTTGTAAATGGCGTGGGATATTCTCCAGCGGCGCTGGTCAAACTCACCTTGGTTCTCGAAACAGAGTTCCCTCTTGCGCTCATCGCGGATGTACTTCAGGTTCTCGTCAAGCGGGAATCCGTAAAGTTCCTCTCCGATGTCGGCAGGAGACGCCACCATCTCGTGGGGATGTGCTCCGGCTCTGTCCCTGATCTCATTGATGTGCTCGAAAGCCTCTTTCTTGAGGTTCTCGTCACCGGTCTCAAGACCAAGTTCGTAGGCGGCTTCAGCCCAATTGCAGAGTATCTCACCGTAACGGAAAACCTTCCAAGGCTGAGTGCTGCCGAAGAGCACGCGCAGGGCCGGGTCAATGTTGTAGTCAACATATTTCTGAATGAACACACCCGTCGTGCTGTAACCTTCGTCACCGACACCGGTGGCATAGCCGTTGGCACCGGAGATCTTGACATCACCATAGCCACCGACTTTCTGTACAGTTCCCGGTTGGCTGCCTCTGATACGGTACTTTTGTGTGTAGTCAGTCTCGACATTGGTGTCCGGACATCCGTCCTTGGCAGTGCCGGGATAGGATGTGTAAACTCCGGCTTGGATGTCCAGAACTGTTCTGGAAACCGGTTCGGTCATCCCGGAGAAGAAGAAGTTGGCCTTACAGCGCGCCTCCATCACATCGTTATCCCAGAAATCCTTCAACTCATTGAAACGGACAGGCTTGCCGTTCTCGTCCACTACAGCGGGAGTCTCGTACAGACCGATCAGATCCCAGACAGGGTGCAGGGCCGCACCAACATCGTTGGCCATATTGGTCCCCTTAGGAAGGACCATAGTGTCCCAACTGTGGAAAAGCGACATGTTCCAACCAGTAGTCGCCTTTGGACCATAAATTTTTACGAATATGTCCTCGTCGGAGCAAAGCTCGACAAACGTCTGCTTGTAGGCCGCGACCTTGTCGTTCCCTGTGTGAAGGCTGTAGCCGCCATCCTTGATGAACTTGCAGGCATCGTAGGCGTACTTGAAGAACTCCGCCGCGACGGAAGGATCCATGCCCATAAGTCCAGCCTCGGTGGCAGGTCCGGTCACACCTGTGTACCGGTTGTACTTGGCCACGCAACCGGCATAGAGCATCGACTTGGCCATAAGGGCCGCCGCGGCATATCTGTTGGCACGCCCGGGAACGGACTTGTCAGCGGACATATTCTCCATCGCGAACTCAAGGTCGTCATGGATAAATTTCCAGCAGTCATATTCAGTGCTTCTCGGAAGCCTTAGGGACTCAAGATCAGCTGTAGGGTTGAGAACCTCATCGACAATCGGGACTCCACCGTAACGCTTGACCATACCGAAGTAGAAGAACGCCCTGAGGAAATACGCCTCTCCGAGATGCTCGTTGTAGGCCTGTTCCGTGAAGTTGTCCTTGTAGTCAGGAAAATTATGGATGAAGTTGTTGATCAGACGGATGTCACCATAAGGCCAGTATCCCCAGGCACCCGCCATATCTCCGTTGCCGCGTCCCGTAGCCTCCGCGCAAAGCACGGAGCCGGAACCTTTCTGCGCCTGCCATATGTTTCCGATATGGGAACCTCCGGCATTGGACACCGAATACCCCTTCTCATCGTCCGAGGCCTTGTAGTTGAAATCCTCTATCGGAAGCTCGTTGTAGATGCCGGCGAAATATTTCTTGATGCCGTAGTCAGACTTGAACAAAGTACCCTCATCGATGATGCCCTTAGGTTCAAGGTCCATGTTGTTGCAGGAGACGGCGGCCATCGCCGCAGCTGCCACGTAAAGAATGAATTTGTATGCTTTCATAATCCTTTTACCGTTTAGTGATGATGAAAAAATAAGTTGGTAAGTTTTTGTGAAGGATTTTTGC
>CAVCPY010000018.1:0-2563 GCA_963604245.1 Eggerthellaceae bacterium | reverse complement strand
TATCCGCAAAAATCCTTCACAAAAACTTACCAACTTATTTTTTCATCATCACTATAATATGATAATTAAAGGGCCGCAGAGGAACAATCCCGTGCGACCCTTGTCGTATTAAGTAAAAAAATATTATTCCACTTTTCTTGCTCCGTCACTGATCACCACGTCATAGAACTTAGGATCGTGACCGAACTTGGCAGGGAACTGCTCCTTGACCGCCGCGATGAACGCATCGTAGAGTTCGTCCTTCACAAGGTTGATGGTGCAGCCTCCGAAACCTCCGCCCATCACGCGGGAACCGGTCACCTCACACTTTCGGGCAAGTTTGTTGAGGAAATCAAGTTCCTCGCAGCTGACCTCGTAGAGCTTGCTCAAGCCGAAATGGGTCTGGTACATCATCTCTCCGACAGTCTCGTAGTCTCCCCTCTCAAGGGCGTCGCACACATCAAGGACTCTCTGAACCTCCCCTATCACATACTCGGCCCTAAGGAAGTCCTCCTCAGGAATCTCCTCACGGACCTCGTCGAGCCAGACACGCTTGGCATCACTGAGGAACTCGACGTCAGGGTGGTTCTTCCTGATGACCTTCGCGGCGTTCTCGCAGGACTCCCTTCTCTTGTTATACGCCGAAGAGGCCAGTTCATGTTTCACACAAGAATCAACGAGCACCAATCTGTAACCCTTTGGATCGAATGGGAAGTACTTGTACTCCAGAGTCTTGCAGTTTAGACGGATAAGACTGCCTTTCCTTCCGAAAATAGAGGCGAACTGATCCATAATTCCGCACTTCACTCCGCAGTAGTTATGCTCCGTGGACTGACCGATCTTTGCAAGGTCAAACTTGTCAATCTTGTTGTCGAACAGATAGTTGATGGCATATGCGAATGTACTCTCCAAAGCGGCTGACGAGGAAAGTCCGGCTCCCAGCGGAACGTCTCCGGCGAAGACGGTGTCAAAACCTTCAACCTTTCCGCCGCGCTTCACGGTCTCCCTGCACACACCGAAGATGTAGCTTGCCCACTGCTGCTTAGGCTTGTCCTCCTCATTGAGGCCGAACTCGACATATTCATCATAGTCAAGGGAGAAAGCCTTGACCTTCCGGGTTCCGTTCAACTTGACCTCCGCCATAATGCCGCAATCAATGGCGCCAGGGAACACATACCCCCCGTTATAGTCTGTGTGCTCACCAATAAGGTTGATACGTCCTGCCGAAGCGAAAACTTCACCTTCAGCACCGAAGAGAGTCTTGAATTTCTCTCTGATTTTGGTTTTCATTTCCATATTATGTGATTTTTACGTTTTGTCCGTTCAATTAAGCCCTCTCGGTTCAAATGATCAGAACGGCTTCCGATAAGGCAAATTTAAGAATTATTTATTGATTATCTACCTTATCGACACAACAATCGGACAATGATCGCTCACTCCCCCGACATAACGCGGCCCCGTGTACGTGCGAAGCGGTTTTTCTCCGGAATGAGCGTTGTCCCAGGTCATCAGGAAAGGCAGTCTCAAGACTTTCATCTCCTGAATATACCCGTTCAGCACAAGGCTTTCCGAAGCGAAGAACATATCTATCATCTCCCATTTGCCTGAATATCTTATCGTCCCCTCCCCTTTCGACGCAAGCGGGGCGGCCAGATTCGTCAATGGGTAAGGCAACCCGTCTGTCAATATTCCGAAAGCCGGATTATCAGGAGTGTCGTTGAAGTCACCCATCGCAAGTATATTCCCTAATCCAGACCTTTGAAGCGAGTCCGTAGCTTCACGCAACCTCATTAATGCCACTGCTCTTCTGTCGCTTGTCCTGCCTCCGTACTTGGAAGGATGGTGGTTCACCAGAAAGGCCACGCTGTCCCCGTCCGGCATTCGGAATATAGTCAAAAGAATATCTCTGGTCAGCATAGGCGGATCGCCCCCTCCACCGACCCTCAGGGGCTTGGCCTTCATCAACTCCAGTCTGGATTTCCTATAAATAAGAGCCACGTCTATCCCGCGAGGGTCAGGAGAGTCAAAGTGAACGATGCTGTAGTCGGTCTTGTAGAGAGGAGTGTCCTCCAAAAGCCTTTCGAGAACAAAACGGTTCTCTACCTCGGCCATTCCTATGGCATCAGGAAGTGAACCCTCGTTATCCTTCACCCAGTATATCGACTTCGCGACAGCGTTGCATTTAGCCACGAATCTTCGCCTCGTCCAATGCCTTTTCCCGAAAGATGTGAACTCCGCCTCAGACTCGCTTCCGTTAAGACTGTCTCTTTTCCAATCAAAGAGGTTCTCAAGATTCCAGAACATCACAAGTGTCCGGTCTTCTCCTCCGGCCGCATTTGTTATGTTCGGACATCTATGAACCTTATGATTTGCTATGGCGGCCGGAAAGAGAAGAAAGGCTGACAGTATGATGAGTATCCTTTTCATTCCGATGGCAAATATGCGGCGCAAAAACGTAAAAAAAGAAAAGAAACAGAAAAACCTCAAGCATAGACGCAAATACCTCCTTGTTTACCCCCCCCCAGCGACACTTAGAAACTGTTTAAAAATGGTTTCCGCATTTTATTATGTGGGATTTTCGAGA
>CAVCPY010000017.1:0-3216 GCA_963604245.1 Eggerthellaceae bacterium | reverse complement strand
GCAGTAGCTACGTGACCGATGACAAAGATGAAAATGGCCGGAAAGGCCGCATAAAAAAAAAGAGGAATTATTTTTAAACAGCTTCTAAGAAGCTGCCGGATTCTGGTAATCCTTAGAACTTGAACTCCAGCCCGAATGTGACCACAAAGCGGTTGTCATGCGGGACCCTCACCCCGTCCTTCATCTCATAGCGGTGCGTCATCCTCCAGAAGGCGTCAATCCGCAAAACTCTGAATATGTTCGTGATTCCGGCCCCCATCTCGACATAAGGGCGGTTCAGTTTGCCCATCTTCTCCGGGAACAGCATCACGGCTCCGGATTTCTCATCCCCGATTATTCCGTTGTTCTGCCGTCTGACTGTACCGTAGGCCGCCCGCAACGAAGCCACTTCCCTCCACTGCAGCCTCCTCAACAGAGGAATCTTGCCGAGGAAAAAACCCTTGAAATTGTGTTCCCAGAAGAAGGTGGTCCAAAGGTCGGAGGCGAACTCATAGTAGTTCATACAATTGAAGGAGTCTCTTGAGAACGTGTAGGTTCCGTTGCCCTCGTGAATCTTCAGCATCGGGTACGGCACCTTTCCGACTATCGTGCCGGAACTCAGATTGAACTTCGACAGCCCCAGAGGCGGAATCGGAAGAGTGTACTGGATTGACAACTCAGGCCTGAAGTAAGAATATTCATTCTTCCCTATCCCTTTGGTCGATCCGATGAGGTCAAGCGTCACGACAGGGTACTTAGAGTACATATAATGCTTGTCAAAAACACCTCTGGTGACAATCTCATCCTTCGAGAAGCGAAGCTGGAGATGCGCCTGGTTGTACCCTACCGAATTGAATATGCTTCCGTCGCGGGCGACCATCGGAACGAACGGATTCGAGAATATCCTCCGGCTCTCAAGCGAGACAATCATATTGAAGTTCTGCGACCACTCCTTCTGCCAGGAAAGGGCGTAGTCATTCACCATACTCATCTTCTGGCTGTTGGCCTTGGCAAGCACGGATGACATAAAGCTTCCGCTGCCATAGACCGACGGGCCCTTGCCCAACTGCATCGCATCGTGCCTGTACGAGAGCATCAGCTTGCCGGTCGGCTGGTTGTTGAACATATACTCGAACGTTCCTCCTCCCTTGAACATCCTGTCCTTGAAACCGTATGCGGCATATCCCATAATTCTGACCTTGCTGCTGAAATCCTTGGTGGTGCGGACTCCTAACTGGACTCGGCCTCCCTCCAGCTCGTTGAAACTGAACAGCGATGAATACGGCCCGAAACCGACGTACTTGGTGTTGAGGAAGCCGTTGACCAGCATCTCCGCAAGGGCATAGACATCCTTGTAGAGCGGGACGTTCTTGATGGAGTCAACCATATTGTAGATTCCCCGCTCCTTCTCGCTCAACGGGAACGGACGCACGCTCTGCCAATACCTCTCGTCATTGTTCATCACTTCCTTTCCGGCCTTGACCTGGGCGTTGATGTCATCCTTGTCCTCTCTGAAAGATGTGACGAAATCCGGATTGGAATAGTCAATCTGACGGTTGCCGAGGAATGTCACGAGCTTTGAAGAGTCACGCATCGTCGGCGAGAAATCCACGTACATCCTGTCCTGCTTGTAGAACCAGGTCGAATCCGCAAGCCTGGAATTCACGACATCGATGGTCATATCCCTGACCCAGTTCACATTGGAGCCTTTCTTGAGTCTTACGTGAATGTCCCTGAGGGCATATTCCTCCGCATCGATGGACATCTCCCCATCGAAGGTCGGCGAGGACACCCACCGGGAAGGATGGAAGCGGATCTTATAGGTCTTGCGTCCCTCTACCTGAAGGCTGTCAACCAGATAGTAGTTGTAATATGTCATTCCGGAGGAAGACAGAGGCGACGGAATCTCAACCTGGAATATGTTGATGTAGTTATCGTAGAAGTTGGTCTTCACATACATATTCCCGGTGAACTGGGCGAGGACGGGATCGTTGTCAACCCCGGAGATTCTCGTGGCCTTGATGACCTCCCTGTCGGAAGGGGGATCCTTACGGTGGTAGTACTTTGATGTCGTCTCAGAGATGAGAACGGGGAGAAAAGGCATCCCGGACACGACCGAGGTGTCCATATAGTCATAGACGAACTTGAATTCCTTCGGCAGGAAACTGCTGATCATCCTGCTCTCCGGATTGGTGATGTCAAGTTCCATCTTTGTGTAAACGTCACAGCTGTATCTCGGCTTCCGCTCAGGATTGTTGCGTTCCTTGGCCTCGTCTATCTTTCTCAGAATCGAGCGCATATAACGGTCGTCGGGCTTCACGACCGCTGCGCTGAGCTCATCCACGACCGGTTTAAGGATAAAGACCACCTCATTGAAACTGCGCGGCGTGACCCTTTTGACCTGATCCTCGTAACCCAGAATAGAAGCCGTAAGCACCGAAAGGGAGTCAATCCTGGTCTCCAGAAAGAAATTGCCGTCAAGGTCAGCCGAAACTCCGACCGTCGAGTTCCGGAAATATATTCCCGCAAACGGGATGCCCTCGCCGGTGGATGCGTCCACTACACGTCCCTTCACCTTCGTCGCCTGCGCGTGAGACACAGGGAGAGAAAGGATCGTCAGGATGATGGTTACAGATAAGGTTCTAAGTATGTGTCTGAAACTGATTGTCATCATTTAAAAAATCCCCAAAGCCGGAATCAACGGATTCTGTCGATCTTCAGCTGCTGGATCTTGTACCGCCCCCCGCAGTCGCTGACAAAAATCGTGACCTCGAAAACTTCACCGCCGGCGTTCAGGAAGCCCAGGGCGTACTTGGAATTGGACCTGGAAGCCGTGTGACGGATCTCGAACGAGCGTGGCGTGTGGTTGTCGAAGAAGGCCTTGAGAATCTGCTTCGCCTGATTCTTGCTGGAGTCGTTGGTCGTGGACATAATCGTTATCTCCAGATTGTCGTCGAACCAAGCGGAGAGCCTCTCCGCGTCGCCCTGGCCAAGATATTTGGCGATCGGGACAAACACGTCGTAACTGTCAGCGGCAGCGGTGCCGCTGAAAATGGACAGCATCACGGTCAAGGCCGTGAATATCTTCGCAAAGGCCTTCATAGCAGAATTCTTTGTTACAAATTCCGAGCCACTTCCCCAAGACACAAAACCATCCGTAATAATTGAATACTTAGAAGCTGTTAAAAAATGGTTCCCGCATTTTATTATGCGGAATTTTCGAGACAGTTTCGGCTT
>CAVCPY010000016.1:0-16058 GCA_963604245.1 Eggerthellaceae bacterium | reverse complement strand
GCTACGTGACCGATGACAAAGATGAAAATGGCCGGAAAGGCCGCGTAAGAAAAAGAGGAATTATTTTTAAACAGCTTCTAAGGCTTTTCCGGATGCAAACGGCGTACAATTGCAGAGAATGCATAATTATTTAAAATATTACAGCGGAAATTTGGTCAACTGAAAAAAGTGTCATACCTTTGGCGGTGCAATGTCCGGCTCGGAAGCGAAGTTATAGATTTTTCGGAATATTCTGATTATCCTGAAAAATTGAAGCCGCCAAGGGTTGGTTTTATTTAAGATTGAAACGTAATTATTAACACGTTCCCTGACATTCAGGGACAATAATGACTTTTTTATCGCAAATTTGCTATGGAAGTAAAGAATGCTGTGGCCGGAACGCTGGAATCAGGTGACATCTTGATCCAGATTGCCCCGGCGGAGACGAAAGGTCTGCACATTGACCTCGACAGTACTGTGGCTGCGCAGTTCGGCAGACAGATCCGTCGGGTCATCGAGGAGACTCTCACCGAATTCGGTCTAGAGGACGCAGACATCAAAGCGGTTGACAAAGGAGCCCGCGACTGCACGATCCGCGCTAGGGTGACCGCAGCCGCCGTGCGCGCGACAGGAAAGGATGTCTGGGCTTAATCAGTTACGATTATGGAAAGATTAAGAAGAACAATGATGTTCGTTCCGGGCAACAACCCCGGAATGATGCAGGATGCCTTCATCTACGGGCCGGACTCGATAATGCTCGACCTTGAAGACTCCGTGACGATGGCCGAGAAGGACGCCGCCCGTCTGCTCGTTTACAACGCACTGAAATCAATCGACTACGGCGACACTGAAATGGTGGTCCGCATCAATCCGCTCAGCACCCCTTACGGCCACAAGGACGTGGAGGCTGTCGTGAAGGCCGGCGTGCAGGTGATCCGTATGCCGAAGACCGAGACCGCCGACGAGGTGCGTGAGCTTGAGGCCGAGATCGAGAAGGTCGAAAAGGAGATCGGCTGTCTGGGCAGGACACGAATGATGGCCGCGATTGAAAGTGCGGAGGGAATCTGCAACGCCTTCGCCATCGCAAAGGCCTCCAAGAGGATGATGGGAATAGCCCTCGGAGCCGAGGACTACTGCGCCAACCTCAAGACCCAGCGCACTCCGGGCGGAGCGGAGCTTCTTTACGCCCGCGAGACAATAGTCGTGGCCGCAAGGGCGGCCGGAATCGACGCGCTCGACACGGTATATTCAAACCTCGACGATATGGAAACTTTCCGCAAGGAGGTCGAACTCATCAAGACCCTCGGATTCGACGGCAAGTCCATCATCAACCCTCGCCAGATCCAGATCGTGAACGAGGTCTTCGCTCCGACCGAGAAGGCCATCGAGAAGGCCAAGAAGATTCTCGCCGCCATCAAGGAGGCCGAGAAACGCGGATCGGGCGTCATCGCCGTGAACGGCAAGATGGTTGACCGTCCTGTAGTCATCAGGGCGCAGCGCACCATCGACCTTGCAATCGCTTCGGGCATATTGACAAAGGAGGAAGTTTATGAGTAATATAAAGGAAAGGGCGGCTCTTGTCAACGCTCAGGCGGCCGCTATGGGCAAGAAGGTGTATGCGGGAGAGACCCCGAAGAACACCACGTTCCGCAAGGATCTCCAGAAGGTTCAGTCCAAGGTGGTCACTCTGGAGGAAGCCATCAGGCTCAGCGGTCTCAAGGACGGGATGACAATCTCATTCCACCATCATTTCAGGGGCGGAGATAAGGTTGTGAATATGGTCGTGGGCAAACTGGCCGAGATGGGATTCAAAAACCTCCACCTCGCCGCCTCCAGCCTCTCTGACGTGCACGCTCCGCTTATCGAGCACATCAAGAACGGAGTGATCACAAAGATTTCCACTTCCGGTCTCCGCGGCGAGCTTGCCAAGGAAATCTCCCACGGCCTGATGACGGAGCCGGTCGTGTTCCGCAGCCACGGTGGAAGGGGAAGCGCCATCGCCAACGGTGACCTGCACATCGATGTCGCCTTTCTGGGAGCGTCCTCCAGCGACCCTGCGGGCAACGCCAGCGGTTACTCCCGCTCTGAACACGCCAAGTCCATCTGCGGGTCCCTGGGTTACGCCAAGCCGGACGCCCAGTACGCCGACAAGGTGGTGATCGTCACTGACGACCTGGTGGATTACCCGAACACTCCGAACTCCATCTCCGAGCACGATGTGGACTATGTCGTCCTCGTGGACTCTGTCGGGGACTCTTCGAAGATTTCCTCCGGGGCCATCCGCGACACCAAGAACCCGCGCGACATCCTGCTTGCGATGAATGCCGCCAAGGTGATAGTCAACAGCGGCTATTTCAAGGAGGGATTCTCGATTCAGACCGGATCCGGCGGAGCCTCTCTCGCCGCAGTCAAATATATTCGTGAAGAAATGATCAAGAGGGGCATCCACTCCAGCTTCGCGCTCGGCGGGATCACCGCCCATATGGTCAAGATGCACGAGGAAGGCCTGATCGGACGGCTCATAGATGTCCAGTCATTTGACCGCGTCGCCGCCGAATCCATCAAGAACGACCCGTTCCACAAGGGAGTCTCCGCCAATGAATATGCCAGTGCGGACGAACCCGGATCGGCCGTCCACTACCTCGACATTGTCATCCTCTCGGCTCTTGAGGTGGATGTCAACTTCAATGTCAATGTGCTTGTGGGCAGCGACGGAGTCATCAGAGGCGCTGTCGGAGGACACCCTGACACGGCCGCCGACTCGGCTCTCTCGATAATTGTCTGCCCTCTGATGCGCGGACGCATCCCTTGCGTGGTGGACGAGGTCACAACCCTCATCACCCCAGGCTCGACAGTCGATGTGGTAGTCACCGAATATGGCGTCGCGGTCAATCCGCGCCGTCCGGAGATTGCGGAACGACTGAAGGAGGCCGGACTGAAGATTGTGGACATCCACGACCTCAAGGAGCTGGCCCTTAAGCACATCGGAGTCCCTGACCCGCTTCCGTTCGGAGACAAGGTTGTGGGAGTGGTGATGAACCGTGACGGTTCCGTGATGGATGTCATAATGAACATCAAGGACTAACTTTCACGATAGAGTCTTGTTTTATGGAGATTACGCTTGACCAACTGCTGGCAAGCCGTGAGGAACGTGCCTCTTTCCAGAAGGAACTGCTGAAAAGCCATCCTGGAAAGACATTGGTCTGCCTTACTGTCATTATGCCCGGCAAGGTCAAGCGCAATCTGCAATCTCTTGTGGTGGCCCAGGCCGCCGTCACCGCTCTGGTCTGTGCCTTCGCAGAATCGATGCTCAAAATCAGGCTGCGAGACCTGCCGACCGGCTACGAGGCCTTTCTCATCACCACGCTTTCCAACGAAGAAGCCAAGAAGGAGACCTGCCGGATTGAGGACACTCATCCGCTCGGTCGCCTTTTTGATTTGGATGTGATTGACGCTGACGGAGTTCCTGTTTCAAGGGAATCGATAGGGCAAAGTCCGAGGACGTGTCTCGTCTGCGACAGCGAGGCTCGCTGGTGTATGCGCAACCGCACTCATACTTTGGAGGAGCTCACCGCGAAGATTGACGAAATGATCGAGGCCTATGTGCGATGAGCGTCACTACTTAAGCGAAGTTCCCCTGTCGCTTGGCTCTGTCAGACGGAAGGTCGAGACTTTTCTCTCCGCCAACGGACTCAAGCTAGCTCCGCTGGATCGCTATGTGGTCATCACCCGTGATGAGGACAGCGACGAAATCCTTGCGGGAGGCGGACTGGACGGCGATGTCATCAAGTGCGTGGCCGTGTCGGAATCTGCTCGCAGCGAGGGACTTATGAACAGTCTCGTGTCCAGACTGATCGCCATTGCCCGTGAGGAAGGCCGAGAGAGCGTCAAGGCCTTCACCAAGCCGGAGAACGAAGGAATATTCAAAAGCCTTGGATTTGCATTGCTTGCGTCCTCGCCGAAGGCCATTCTGATGGAGAACGGCAGGGGAGGGCTTCCGGATTACGAGAAGTATCTGGCTTCGCTCGCCCGTCCGGGTCTGAACGGAGCCATCGTGATGAACGCAAATCCGTTCACAAAAGGACATCGTTGGCTTATTGAGCGGGCTGCCGCACAGGTTGACAATCTCTATGTGATTGTCGTCAAGGAAGACCGTTCGCGTTTTCCTTATGCCGAGAGGAAGGCTATGATTGAGGCCGGTTGCGCCGGACTTGACAACGTGATTGTCACGAAGGGCAGCGACTACGCCGTCTCAGCGGCGACCTTCCCGACATATTTCCTGAAGCGGATTGACGATGCGACAGACACCCAGATCGCCCTTGACCTGGATTTGTTCGTGAGCCACATCGCCCGGCCTCTCGGAGTTACGGTGCGTTTCGCCGGCAACGAGCCGGAGGATGTGCTGACCCGACGCTACAACGAACTGATGGAGGAGATTCTGCCTGACCGTCCGGTCTCTGAACTTGTCGAAGGGCCGGCATCCCGGCAGGCTCGGCGACCGATTGACTTCATTGAGATTCCAAGGCTGGGGCAGAACGGCAAACCAATCAGCGCCACGGCTTTAAGGCGGGTTCTTGACGAAGGGGACCTGTATGAGGCGATGGAATATGTTCCTGAATCCACCGTCCCTTATCTCGTGGCCGACCTTGCGGAACGTGCGCTTAGAATCGAACTCGACACGACCCCGAAACCGGGTCTCGTGGACAAAGCGGACAACGGTGCGCACAAGGATATGGACTATGCCTTGATGTCCAAAAGCATCTCGTCTTTAAGGCCTTACCTGACAAGACTGGCCGTGTCGTCCGCAAAAGACATCGACCCTGCAAAGATAAAGGAAATCGGCATTGAGGCCGAAGAGGCGATGCTGAAGGCCACCGGCGGCGTGAACACCCATAAGGGAGCCCTGTTCTGCATCGGTCTTTCAGTAGCCGCCGCTTCCCGTCTGGCTTGCTCCGAAGGGGTTGTGCGGACATATTCATTCAAAGAACTCGTGTCCCGCGTCGCGTCGGAGATTCCGTCCGCCGAGGGTACGCACGGGGCGGAGGCCAGAAAAAGCTTCAAGGTCAGCGGGGCGCTTGAGAATGCCCGCCGTGCCTATCCTGAACTGTTTGCCGACTGGCTGCCGTACCTCCGTAGTTTGGAAGGTGACCCGTTCCGCTGCCACAAGACCCTGCTCCGGATAATGTCCACCCTTGACGACACCAACATCCTCCACCGGAGGGGAGCCTGGGGACTAGCCCTCGCCAAGGCCGAGGCCGCAAGGCTTCTGGAGGACTTCAGCGAGAGCGGCCTGTCGTCCTTGAACCGGGATTTCATCAAAGAGGGCATCTCGCCCGGCGGAAGCGCCGATATGCTGTCCCTCACGATATTCACAGACAGTATAATTAATAGCATTCATAATTTAACACAAAACTAGATTTTATTATGGTTGAATTGATTCCAAATGGCGTTTATCTGAAAAATGGCAAGACTCTCGTGGCCGACGCCGCGGGAATGCCATCCGCCGATGAGGCGCGCGAGAACACTATCGCCTACAGAATCCTCCGCGCCCACGACGTGGACGGAAGCAAGGGAGGAAAGATGCGCATCAGGTTCGATGCGATGGCTTCACACGACATCACTTACGTCGGGATTATCCAGACAGCCCGCGCCAGCGGACTCGACAAGTTCCCTATTCCTTACGCGATGACCAACTGCCACAACTCTCTGTGCGCGGTGGGCGGCACCATCAACGAGGATGACCATATCTTCGGACTCTCCGCCGCCAAGAAGTACGGCGGAATCTACGTCCCTGCCAACCAGGCTGTAATCCATCAGTATGTCCGCGAGGCTCTCGCAGGCTGCGGCCGTATGATCCTCGGTTCGGACAGCCATACCCGCTACGGCTCACTCGGCTGTATGGGTGTCGGAGAGGGAGGCGGCGAGCTGGTGAAGCAGCTTCTCCACAACACCTGGGACATCAACGCCCCTGAGGTTGTGCTGGTTTGGCTCGAAGGCAAGCCAAAGAAGGGTGTCGGCCCTCACGATGTGGCCATCTCCCTTGTCAAGGCGGTGTTCGAGAACGGTTTCGTGAAGAACAAGGTTCTTGAATTCGCCGGCCCTGGCGTGGCTTCCCTCCCTACCGATTTCCGCAACGGAATCGACGTGATGACCACGGAGACCACCTGCCTGAGCTCAATCTGGGTAACGGACGAAAAAGTTGAGGAATATTACAGGATGCACGAGCGTCCTGAGGCCTACAAGGAACTCCAGCCGGGCGAAGTTGCTTACTACGATGCGATGATCCGCATCGACCTTTCAAAGCAGGAGTCGATGATCGCCCTTCCTTTCCATCCTTCCAACGCCTACACAATCCACGAGTTCCAGGCTGACCCTGAAGGAATTCTGAAGAAAGTCGAGGAAGACGCCAAGAAGCGTTTCGGGGACAAGATCTCCATCGATCTTGAGAGCAAGGTCAGGAACGGCAAGGCTTTCGCCGACCAGGCCATCATCGCCGGCTGCTCCGGAGGCACCTACGACAACCTCAGCGAAGCCGCCGCGATTATGAAGGGCAAGACCATCGGCAATGACTACTTCACGATGTCCGCCTACCCTCAGTCAACCCCTGTCTATCTTGCGACGACCCGCAATCATATTGCCGAGGAGCTGCTTGAGGCGGGTGTCGTGATCAAGCCTGCGTTCTGCGGCCCTTGCTTCGGCGCCGGTGACGTGCCTGCCAACAACGGTCTCTCGCTCCGTCACACCACCCGAAACTTCCCTAACCGAGAGGGCTCGAAACCTGGTCAGGGACAGATTTCCCTTGTCTGCCTGATGGACGCGCGTTCAATCGCCGCCACCGCCGCCAACGGCGGAGTCATAACTGCCGCCACGGACATTGAATATGAGGACACCCACAAGCCATATTCATTCGATGACCGCATCTACAAGAGCCGCATCTACTACGGCTTCGGCAAGGCAGACCCTTCTGTCGAACTCCGCTACGGACCGAACATCAAGGACTGGCCTAAGATGTACCCGATGGAGGAGAATATGCTCCTCGAACTCGCCGCTGTCATCCACGACCCTGTCACCACGACAGACGAGCTGATTCCTTCCGGCGAGACTTCCAGCTACCGCTCCAACCCTCTGAAACTCTCCGAGTTCGCTCTCTCACGCCGTGTTCCTGAATATGTCGGATTGAGCAAGCGTATCCAGTCCGAGGATCTCCAGCGCCGCGATGGCAAGACACCACAGCACGTGCTTGACGCTCTTGCGAAGGTAGGTGCGAAGGCTGAGAACACATCTTTCGGCTCCTGCGTGTTCGCAAACAAGCCTGGCGACGGTTCCGCCCGCGAGCAGGCCGCTTCCTGCCAGAAGGTGCTCGGCGGCGACGCCAACATCTGCTATGAATATGCCACCAAGCGTTACCGCAGCAACTGCATCAACTGGGGCATCGTTCCTTTCACAATCTCAAAGGACACTCCTTTTGAATATGTAGCCGGCGATTTCGTTTACGTTCCGGGCATCCGGGAGGCTATCCTTTCGGGCAAGGAGGAGATTGACGCCAAGATGATATGCGCCGGGGGAGTCAAGGACATCCATCTCTGTTTCCAGAATCTCACCGCCGACGAGCGCGAGATCCTCGCTGACGGCTGCCTGATGAACTTTTACGCAGCGCAGAGGAATAAGTAGTTGAAATGATTCACTTCGGGCTTGCGTCAATTATTATGGTACGCAGGCCTGAAGTGGTTAAGTTTTTATATTCGTAAACACTTTAATTATTGATATTCAATTATGAAAAAGATTCAGATGGTCACTCCTCTCGTTGAGATGGACGGTGATGAAATGACAAGGATTCTGTGGAAGATGATTAAGGATGAGCTTATCATTCCATTTGTTGATCTGAAGACAGAATACTACGACCTTGGCCTCGTCCACCGTGACGAGACCGCCGACCAGGTGACTGTGGACTCCGCCAACGCCACGAAGAAGTACGGCGTGGCCGTGAAGTGCGCCACCATCACCCCTAACGCCAAGCGAATGACCGAGTACAACCTGCACCAGATGTGGAAGAGTCCGAACGGGACCATCCGTTCGATGCTGGACGGCACGGTGTTCCGCACACCGATCACCATCCCTTCCATCTCTCCTGCCGTGAAGTTCTGGAAGAAGCCTATCACCATCGCGCGTCACGCCTACGGCGACGTTTACAAGAGCGTTGACATCCGTGTCGATGAGCCGGGAGTCGCCAAGATCATCTTCGAAGGCGAAAGCGGCAAGAGGGAGGAGCAGATTGTCCACACCTTCAAGGGACCGGGCGTCCTTCAGGGACAGCACAACACCGACGCTTCCATCCGTTCGTTCGCCCACGCTTGCTTCAAGTACGCCCTTGACCTCAAGCAGAGCATCTGGTTCGCGACCAAGGACACCATCGCCAAGAAGTACGACGGACGTTTCCGCGAGATCTTCGAGGAGGTGTTCGAGGGGTACAAGGAGGCTTTCGCCGCCGCAGGCATCGAATACTTCTACACCTTGATTGACGATGCCGTGGCGCGTGTGATGCGCAGCGAAGGCGGATTCATCTGGGCCTGCAAGAACTACGACGGTGACGTGATGAGCGATATGATTTCCACCGCCTTCGGTTCTCTGGCTATGATGACTTCCGTTCTGGTAAGCCCTGACGGCAAGTACGAGTACGAGGCCGCCCACGGCACCGTTACCCGTCACTACTACAAGCATCTTCAGGGAGAGGAGACTTCCACGAACCCTATCGCCACGATCTTCGCCTGGAGCGGTGCGTTCCGCAAGAGAGGCGAGCTGGACAACATCCCTGAACTCGTGAACTACGCCGACCAGCTTGAGGCAGCCTGCTTCGACACCCTCAACGAAGGCATCGTGACAAAGGATCTCGCCAACCTGATGGAAGGCGTGACCCCACAGGTAAAGAACTCCGCCGACTTCATCGCCGCCATCCGCGAGCGCCTCGAAAAGCGCCTCGCATAAGCGGGTTGTCCGTCTGGTCGCTGAGCTTCCCATTCGGCCACTGTGCCTATACGTCTGGTCGCTGAGCTTATGGTTCGACAAAGCTCACCAACCATCGAAGCGTCCAGGTAAGGTCACACTGACCTGCCACGGTGTTGGTCGCTGAGCCTGTCGAAGCGACTCTCCACTTTCGAACTGATTAACGTCACGAGCATAGTGGCGGCAGCAAAAAAGAATTCCCAAATTTTGCACGTTACCAAAATTTGGGAATTCTTCTTTGTCGCCTTGTTCCGCTGTCTGCTTTACGCTACACTTGCCCTATCCCACCTATTGACTTTCCACACTCCTGTCTCGCATCAAATTTTGTCCACCGGAATGCCTTTTTACCGGAGAAATCGAACCACCGTTTATGTTTGTCCGGCGAGAACCCTCTTTCCCGGACAAACCGGTGAGATTGCACAGTTTCTCCGGTGGATTGCCGTTTCGATGGACAAACTGCTTAATATCGCAGGTTTGTCCAGAGGTGTTATCTCTTCCTTGTCGGCAAACCACAATGCATTCTCGGGTACCAGAGCAGTCTCTCCATCCTTTGGTACACCAGAAGACCTTTTCCTGTACCAACTGCTGTCCCGTGTCCATTTGGTACCCTATAAATTCCCTGCGTGCACAAAACGCTAACTATGTCCAAACAACCGTCTTGTGTTTCAACCTAATATTCACTTTGTGACTTCTCTCATTGAACGTCTTTCCTTATGGCCTGAGTGACATTTTTTCGACTTGAATCTCCTTTGGCGGCATAGCGGAATCATTTTGATGTACATTTCTTTTCATTGTGACAGATTTTGTCGCCTTGGTTCGCTATATTTGCAGGAAACGCTTCCGAATATGTTGAATCAGATCAGGCGATTAAGCGCGATAGTGAACAAGCTCAGCGGCATAAATGAATATGTCGGCAAGGATGAGCTGCTGGATGCTATGTCCGGTGACATGGCCGAGAATGGTTCCTGCGGGCTGCGGACCCTCCAGCGGGACATCAGAACCATTGAGGAGGTCTTCGGAATGGAGATCAAGTACGTCAAGGGAGAAGGCTATCACATAGTCGGCCGGGATTCGGTTTACACCGACAGGTTCAAGGAGCTTCTTTCCGAGTTCGAGATCCTCAGTTCGGTCGGGGCCGATTCAGGAACGCGCGACTTTATCATTCCTGAGCAGCGGACGATGGCGTTCAGCGTTGATATTCATAAAGTTCTGAAGTCGATCAAGCAAAGACGGCGAGTGCGGTTTACATATTCATTGCCAAGGTCAGGCGGCAAGGAGGTTGAATATGTCGCCGAGCCGTATTTTTTGAAGCAGTCGCAGAATCGCTGGTATCTTGTGGCGATGGTGGTGGGCATCCTCAAATGCTTCGAGCTGGGCAGGTTCGGAGATTATAAGGTGCTGGATGAGGATTTTGTCCGTGATGCAGGTGTCCGTGCGGAGAATCTTTTCCGCGATTGCTTCGGAATATGGGATGACCCGAAGATGCCCATTGAGGACATCCGCCTGAGATTCAGCCCTTTGGACGGACGCTTCATCAAGACTCTGCCTATTCATTCCTCCCAGAAGATTGTTGCCGAAACCAATGAATATGTTGAAGTGACCCTCCGCCTGAAAATCACCAATGATTTCGTTATGGCCCTCCTCTCCCGAAGCTCCTCCATCGAGATCCTCGCACCCCAGTCCCTCAAAGACCGAATGAACGCCATCTGGGCCGCCGCCCTGGAGCGGAATAAGTAATTGTTAACTATATTATTAAACTATATGATTATGGCTGATGTTGTTAAAATCAATGAGTTCATTCAATCCTTTTTGAAAAATAATGGATTACTTAGGATCACTCCGGTCGAAATTGCTCCTTATCTAAAGAAAGCTAAGTTGTTAAATAATAGTAAAGATAGGCCGGGATATCAATTAAGGGAGCTTTGTAGGAATAACGAAATTCATAACAGCAGTCAACCAAATGGTAGGAACTGGATTATAGAATATGATCCGAATTATGAATTTCGCTCAAATTCGAATGATCATGAGTCGATAATACATGGGCAACAATGTTCTGCATTACAACAAGATGGAGTGAGCGTAGAGCAAACACCTGAAAAGCTGAATGCTCCGGATGACTATAGTGAGGAGTCGTTGATCAGATGTGGTTTTGTTGGATTCCTGCCAATCAAGGAATGCCGAATGGATTACGCGGTTTTCCCGAAAGTTCCGGGTGTTTATATTATCCTAAGGAGAAGCAAAAAGAGGCCGGAGTATCTGACAATTGGCTCTGGAGGCCATTTTAAGGATAAAGATCCGAATGTAAGTATTACCGAGTTGTCCGACAATTGGGTAGAAGGGGCAAGTGTGGTTTACATTGGAATGACAACAACTACTTTACACGAAAGATTATCGGCCTATATGAAGTTTGGTGAAGGCAGAAAAATCGGCCACAAAGGAGGGCGTTATATATGGCAATTGGAGGATCACGAGGAGTTGATTGTTTGCTGGAAAGAAATGTCAGAAGGCTCACCGAGGGAATATGAGAAGAAATTGATCTGTGATTTCAGAGGCAGATATGGGAAAAGCCCGTTTGCAAATTTGAACGATTAGAGAAATAGGATATGTTTAACGACCCTGAGGAGACATATTCATTGAAAGAGAAGTTGGTGGTGGCGGTGCTGCTTCTGCCGGTGGCGTTGGCGTTGGTGGCGATGATCGGGGAGAAGAGGCGTCTGAGGGAGGTGGAGGCGATGAAGAATAGGCCGGTCCGCTACTATGATTATGCCATCCGGCCGGTGGACACGGTGCTGAGCCATCCGGTCGGGTTGAGGGGAAGGCCGTTGATTGAGGATGACGGGCGAGGGAATGGCGTGGTGCTGAACTCTGGCGGGAAGAAGATTGTCACTGGTCTTTCCTCGGAAGAGATTCTGGAGCAGCTTGACCTTGACTATCAGGATGTCTATGACTATTACGGAGGTGCGGAGGAACTTTGGTGAATATGATTTTTCGTGAAGGCTTGATGATTTTATTTGGTTTATATCGTAAACTTGTTTGTATTTGTGATGCCGTTAGGGCTAGTGCGCATAGCCGCTAATGACGGAAACGATGGAAATCAAAACGTTATGGAAACAAACAACAATCTTTCGGCTGAGCAAAGTCTGAAAATCATCAGCGAGACGATGGCAAGGAATTGCCGTGCGATCGAGAAGAATCAAGGAACTTACTACATCCTTTGGGGTGTGATACTTGCGGTGGTCTCCGCCCTCATCTATCTTTTGTGGAACGGAACTGGGAATCCGGTCTGGAATTACCTCTGGTTCCTCATTCCGGTGATCGGGGTCCCGGCGGCCATATTCATTTCAAAGAAGGGGAGTGACGCTCCGAAAACCTATCTCCACAAGACTGTGGGCTGGATTTGGTGCGCCTTCGGAGTCACGGCCGTTTGCCTGACAATCCTCTCTTGCACGGTCAACCCGTTCGTGCTTGACATCTACCTCATCACGTCTTTGTTCGGCTTCACCAATCTGTCCACGGGCATAGTCATCAAGAGTTGGCCGATCATCGCTTCGGGAGCGCTTGTGGTTCTGCTCGGTGCGCTTTACACTGACTATGCCGGCGCGCAGATCTGCCTGGTATGGCTTTTCAGCGGCATAATTATGACTGCCGAAGGCGTCATCGCCAGAATCATAAAGAGGTAGGATATGTTCAGAAAACTGAATCCTATGCTGCATTCGGAGCTCAGGCTCGCCGCGATGTCGATCCTCATCGGTGTCGAGGAAGCGGACTTCGTCTATATCAGGAAGCAGACGGGAGCCACGGCCGGCAACCTCAGCGTGCAGATAGACAAGCTCAGCGAGGCCGGCTACATCACCGTCGAGAAGGGCTTTAAAGGCAAGAAACCTTGCACCACCTGCCGCGCGACCGATGCTGGCCGCGAGGCGTTCAATGAATATGTCGATTCGCTCAAGGACTATCTCTCCCTGGGAAACCATCTGTAAAACTGTCCCTTAAAGGGCCTCAAAACACTTTTCGAGTGTGTTGATTTCACTCATATCTTACCTTGAAGTTTTGTCCGGTGAGAATTCTTTTTCACCGGATAAACCGGTGATCTTGCATAGTTTCTCCGGTGGATTACCGTTTTTGTGGACATCCTTCATATTGAGAGCATGCCAGTCAATATAGGTGATAAAAGGTGGAAGAGGTACACAATCAAGCCTTACGAACCGATGCCGGAACTGAAATCCGGGAATTAAGTGTCAGACATCCAGCCTGAGGAGGTCACGGGTTAGGCCGATGTACTTGGTCTTGGTTTCGACGATGTGGAAGCCTTGGGCGAGGAAGTTGCGTTCGCTTGGGGTGTTCTGTGGATCCACGGTGGCGACTATGTGCCTGACACCCGTGCTTTTGGCCAGATCGATGGACCAGCCGATGGACGTACGCTGGAAACCTCTGCCACGATATTCATTGTCCACAGCCACGGCATCGAAGGTGAACACTTCGGAGGGGTTGAGGTGAAAGTCCGCCGCAAGGCTGCGCTCGCCGCTGCGGTTGCTGACGATGACGCTGAAAGCCGCCAGCCGGCTTTCCTGTGAGAATATTCCTATGACGTAATCAAGTTGAAGGGATTCAATGAGTTCCTCTCGGCTGAGAGGGTAGAAAAGATTCTTGTTCTCCATCCCGTCAACCACTTTGCGCTGAAGGTTTTCCACCACGCTGAGGCTGTCGAAGCCGAGCCTTTTCATCGTGAACCCGTCCGGCAAATCGCTGAGCGCTTTGTTATATTCAGAAGTCCCGTGGTCGAAGAGGTAAAGCTTGTTCTGGAGGTACTTCTCCGGAAACATAAACCGATGGCTCGGAATGTGCCGCTGCCAGCCCTTCGCGCCGCTGTTCTCCTTCTCACGGTACTTGATCCAGATCTTGTACAATTCGAAGACCTGCACGTAGGAGGACGAGGTCGGCAGGATATAGTTCTCCTGGATGTACGGGTTGTTCATAAACAGGAAGAAACGGTAGCCGAAAAGGTCGTCCAGATCATCGATGCTGGCGATATGGTGCCGGTAGAGCAGGTATAGGTTCTCGAAGAATGTGCAGTACTGCGCAACCTCCACGCTGGAGACATCCTTCCACCGCTCATAGCTGTAGTCCCCGTCGATTTCGGCGTTCTCCAGCACCTCATAGACCTTCATCAGGCGGTCGCTGTCGTGGAAATAGTTGTTCAGGTTGATCAGCATCTCGCTGCACGTGACCTCCGACCCGTTCTTCAACTCAATGGCTATGAATATGGTACCGACGAGCGTAGCCGCCAGCGAGAAAATCCCTACGGTCGCCTCCTCGCCAGTGCGGAACGTGTGTACGATCAGCAGACACAGCAGCACCAGCAGAATGCTCGCGAGAACTATCAAAAGGGAAATGCTTGTCTTGTACTTTATCTTTTGCATAATCTTCTATTGTGACCAAGGAAGGAATTGAAGTTTTCATCAAGAAAGGTGCTTCTTTTAGGACTTGAAGTAACAGCGTGTAAACGGTATCTTTGCTTCCGCAGATTTCGGAAAAATCACCTTAAGTAACGCTCTCGGATCCAGATATCCAGAAACAGGTCATAGACTTGATAGACCCCTCGGTTGCAGGTCAACAATCCTTTGTCCAGCAAGCCTTTGACCGCTGAATTGACTGAACTTGCGGATGAGAGGGAATATTTCCGTACAAATGCGGATGATGTGATGTTGTGCGCCTTCCTTTCTTTTGAAATCACGATAAGCACTTGTTTTTGCTTTTCCGGCAACTGGTATATCAAGTCCTCGTAAGTGTCAGAACTGAAGTCTATTACATAATCTATGGCCTCGGAGACATCCTCTTTGTAGCAACATCCGCCGTCTTGGGTTCTCATAAAGAGGATATTCATCAATTTCTGAAGGTAGAAGGTTGTCCCGTCAAACTCTTCATATAGTGTTGGAACCACATCCTTGTCAAGATGTTTTCCGGATTCTTCAAATAGCGAAGCGCAGAATTTTGAATATTCAACCTCCTCGATTCGAGGAAGATTGATGATGGTGGCACTTTGGTAGAAAGGCCTTGCTGATGAGGTGAACATCGTCCCCATCATTTCTCTTTGAGAGCCGGAAAAGATAAAATTGGCATTTGTGCAGTACTGTATGTAGGTCCTTAGAGCCGCCTCGACATTATTGTCATCAAATTTCAGAATCTGCTGAAATTCATCTATCGCCACCAGGCAGGGCTTGTCGGCGTTTTGAAGATACCGGAATATTTCGTTGAGGGTATTCGCAGGGTTTCTTATCTCTCCGATTTCCACTGACCAGGATGGAACTCCTGCCGCATCGTATGAGATGCTGGCTTTCAGGGATGCAAGTGCGCTGATGAACCGTCCCCAGACTTTTTCACCTTTCGTCTTCAGCTCCTCCAGAATAGCTTTCCCCATCTTGTCCGCCATATCCGCAAGAGAGTTGGTGGAATATACATCTATGATGAATGTGTGATAGTTATCCTTAATTATCTTTTGAGCAAAACAGTGCCTTATAAGGTCTGTTTTCCCATAACGTCTCGGAGAGATCAAGGCGATGTTGTTGCCGTTGGTCAGCAGTTCCACCACATCTTTTGTCTCTTTGACCCTGTCGCAAAAGTATTTGGCACCGGCATAACCAGTAGTGATGAATGGATTTGTCATATTCACAATGTATTACGATACAAATATAATATTTTATCACTTTATGATAATCATTTTATGATAAAATTTGTGCGCGGCGGAAAACAAGGGGATTTACAAGAAAACCGAGAAAATGAACAACTAACAGGCCTTTCTATAATGCAATAAGGCACCGCAGATTCTCCGAAACGAGGAACGGCGGTGCCTTTGGTTTGTTGTACATCCCATAATTCATTGGCAATAGTTCGTAGTGGGATCGGGCAACGTTTTGTGGTCAAAAGTTTCTCTTGAGGGCTGCGGAACGCTCGTGTGTAACGATAACGGCTCAAAATGTTCCTCAGGGGCTCTTAGAAGCTGTTTAAAAATAATTCCTCTTTTTTCTTACGCGGCCTTTCCGGCCATTTTCATCTTTGTCATCGGTCACGTAGCTACTGCT
>CAVCPY010000015.1:0-13804 GCA_963604245.1 Eggerthellaceae bacterium | reverse complement strand
TGGCCGGAAAGGCCGCATAAGAAAAAAGAGAAATTATTTTTAAACAGTTTCTTATAGTCTTTCCGGGAGCGGGGCTTGCGGTTTTGGCCCGCTCGCCGGGCTTGTTGAGGTGCGGCAGTCTGCCGAACCGGCAAGGCTGGGGCGCCGATGTCTATCATTGTGCCGGTCAGGTGTTTATATTCCCTGATGGCTGTCGTGATGACGACCGGGAGCCTGTTTCCTGACATCTATCGCTGTGCCGGTCAGGTGTTTATCGTTCTCCCAGGAGCCTGACCGGGCCTATGAGACCGGACGGGAGGAGTTTGTCGGTGGATTTGTAGAAGCGGCGGATGGCGGTGACGGGGTGCTTTTCGCCGGGTTGGACATCGCCGATCATCCGGTTGCGCCAGACGTTGGTGACTTTGATTTCCAGAAGGTTGTCGCCGGCTCTCAACAGAGGCTTTATGTCAGCGGTTCTGAACGGAGCTTTCCAGAGGACTCCCGCTCCGGTGCCGTTGACGGCAATGTCGGCGATGTTCTTGACTGCTCCCAAATCCAGGAATATCTTTGAGTTGTCTGCCAGGGTAGTGGAATCGACAGCTATCGTGGTCTTGTAAACGGCGGTGCCGGAGAAATACTTGACGGTCGGGTTCTCCTTGTGGCTCCAGGACGTCAGTTCCGTGAATTCTTCATCCGCAGTGCCGCCGTTCTTCTGGTCGAAATGTACCTGCCAAGTGGTGTTGACATTCCTGAGCACAGCCGTTTCCGGTGTCTTGTCGGGCGCTTCGGCGGGCCGGGCGGCCGGAATGGAGTCTAATGCTTGAATCAAGACGGAGTCGGCGGCGTTGACAAACACCGTGTCCACGGTCACATTGATCTGGGGCTTGTCGGAAAACACGACGAACCTTGCGTCTGCGCCAAGCAGCTGAAGCGAGACGGCCGAACGTCCGCCGGTGCACTTGACTTCAACATCCGTCACCTCACCGTTCTCGGGGTTGAATATGGCCGCGAAGTCTCCGCCGTCCCTGAAACTGAGCTCAACATTGGAATCTTCCCCGGAGAAGTTCCGCACCCAGTAGATCTGTGTGCTGTCAGGAAGTGTCCTGTGGACATATTTAAAGTCCCCATAGCTGTCCGGAGCGTTCGGATGCGCCTCGGAGGCATCTTCCCGGTCACTAATCCTGTTGAAGTGACCTGATCCACCTGTCGCTCCGGCATATTCGGCTATCGGTGAAGTGACCGTTGCTCGGAAATCCGGCCCGATTCCGCTTCGCTTAAGGCAATCCTCAAGCCCGCCGGTGAACACATTCCTCCTTCCGGAATGCCAGATGTCATCCACAATTGAGGCGAACGCCCTGTCGTCGGCCTTGAGCCCTGCGCACTGCCTTGGCTCCTTGCCGCAGATGAACACCCCTGCGTCGGCGAACTCCTTTATTCTTTTCAGAATATCCAAAGACATCACCTCACAGTTCCTGTCCATCCACAAAACTCTGTAGCGCGCTCCGGACGGCGCCACAAGAGTTCCGTTTTCAATTCTCACTCCGGACCGGAGCACAGTAGGGTTGGCGAAATCGTAGTTGTAGCCATCGGGGACCTGCGGCAGACTGCTGAAAGCCTCGCCGCCATAGAGCCCCGTGATATTCAGGTCCTCCCCGTAGTATAATAATATGTCGGCGACGGAGCCTCCTTGCTGAAGCATCGAACTCGAGCGGGCAAGATAATCTGTGAGCACCCAGGCATATTCCCCCCAAGTCTCGTTCCTGTGCAGCCATTGCCCGTAGCGGAACAGTTGAAGACCGGGGAGGTACTCGTCGTTCGGCTGGGAGGCTGACTCGTGGATTACGAACCTGTTGACCCCGGCGCTGAGCCCCACGTCAGCCATATACTTCATATTCTCCGGACAATAGGTGTACGCCCGTCCCTCGTCCCCGTTCACGGAGAAAGATTCTGCGGCGACGAGTGGCTGGCCGTAAATGTGTGACACTGAGGCGGATTCCCTGATGTCGCAGATCGCTGACGGCACCGTCGAACCGGTCGGAGTGTTCTCCATCCAGAAAGCCGCCATCGGAATCGTGGCCCTGATCTTAGGATCCATTCCGTCACCGGTGTAGGCCCGGCCTCCCTCGTGGGACTCCGTGTAGCGGCCGGCAAGACCGTATTCATTGACTATGTCATTGATTCTGTCATAGTTTTCGCAGAACAGTTCGCCGATGGTGCGGCGCCAGTCCCAGAGAAACCGTTCGCTCATCCCGGAACTGCCGATGATCTCTCCCGCAAGCACTGGAAGCCACGGCAGGAGGTCGTAGCCCCGGCGCGCCTTGAACTCCTCGGCGAGTTTCGGAGTCCACGTGCAGGCCCCGGCCTCGTAGCTGTCAACAAGCAGATAACGGATTCCATTCTCGCCTAGCATCCCACCGGCCGCCTCATTATAGAGGTCAACATAGGTGCGGAAATATCTCATCCAGGCGTCCGGATCCAGTTTGTCCACTTCCAGACCTGTTGCTTCGGGGGAGGCCGGGTGGTTGGTCTTCCCGGTGATCGACCACCCGAAGCGGTAGATTCTCCATCGTCCGGCCGGCAACGTGCATTCAAGTTTCCCGTCCGCCGCCATCTTCCCCGTCAGGTCGATGATGTCAGAGGTTCTGATTGCGTCCTTTGAATATGCCGTGTGGTATTTCCAGAAGTCGTGTACGATTCCGAACCCTCCAAGTTCTTGACTGTGATTTATTTTTGTGACCGTGAACAGTTCCAGGGACTCCAGTTTCTCTCCTTTGACCCTGAAGAACCGGGCGCAGGTGGGCGGAATGTTCAGTGTCAGGTACGGCAGCACGGTCGGCTCAATGTCGCAGACCTTCCGCCATTTCATCCTGTCGTCGCTGCATTCGAGAGAGTTCCTGCATTCAGGCTTGCCGGTTCTCGGGCGGCCGCTCATCGCCAAGCTCTTTAGCGTCAGCGCCTTGATTGTCTGTGGATTCCGGAATTCCACGCTGATCTCGGACTCGCTCTTGCGGATCTGCGCCCCGAGCGCGTTCATCGTTTTGTCTGAATATGGCAGCCTGACGGCGATGACGTACAGATCCTTGCCGTAAGGTTCGACCTTGATGCGGTCGTTGTCCGTCCGGTAGTCCTGGTACGGGCCGACAACGTTGTAGAGGTCGGGGAGTTGCACGGAAATCTTGCCGCCTCTGGTGTCGATTGACCTCCATTCGAGCTTCTTGATGGCATCCTCTGGCTTGACCCACGTGCCGCCGGTCGAGCTCCAGCCCGGTGCGCTTGCAATGGTGACATCCATATCCAGTGAGTCTGCCAGGGTCAGTGCGAACCTGAACGCGTCTTTCCATCCTTCGCTGAGGTAGGGGAGTCTGACCTTCGCCGCCCTCGGCATCTTCACCCCGCCGGCGTCGAACTGGTGGAAGCCGCCGATTCCGTTGCGCTTCATCCATTCGATGTCCTTGCGGATGCCCTCCTTGGAGACGTTCCCGTCCATCCAGTGCCACCAGACCTGCGGCTTCGCTGCTTTCGGCGGAGCTTGAAAAGCCTTGACAAGAGCGGAAGTGTCAGCCTTCCTTATCAATGAATATGTCAGTGTGGTGTCAATGTCAGGTGCGGCTGACAGGGTGTGTGTCAGCAGAAGTGTCAGCGTCGCGAGAGTTATTCCGATTCTCATTTTCCTTAATAATAGGATTCAAATATAGTCATCGTATCCCATTATTTCAAGCGCAGTTTGCGATGTCAGCCTGAAGAATTTGTCGTTGCCTTTGAAATCTGATGCTTTGATTTTGAATTTTGGCAAATACGTTGGGATAATCCTGAAAAATCGAATTTGGCACGGATAATGCTTATGTTTTCACAGAGTTAATTGGTTCTAATAGGATTTTATCTTTCTAATCTTTTAGCCTGTGAGGACTGTTTATCATACGTTTTATTCATAATTAGGTTTGTATTAAGTGGGAAAGGTCGGGGCTGTGAAGTTCCGGCCTTTTTTTGATGAAATCAAAAAAAGGCCGGAACTTAGTTCCTCCTTGTCCAACCCCCAGTCACTGTGTGACAGCCCCGGAGGGGCGCCGGGGACCGAATTCCCCAGACCCCTTGCGTCGCTGCGCTCCGTTCGTTTTGGCAAAAAAGGCCGGAACTTAGTTCCTCCTTGTCCAACCCCCAGTCACTGCGTGACAGCCCCGGAGGGGCGCCGGGGACCGAATTCCCCAGACCCCTTGCGTCGCTGCGCTCCGTTCGTTTTGGCAAAAAAGGCCGGAACTTAGTTCCTCCTTGTCCAACCCCCAGTCACTGCGTGACAGCCCCGGAGGGGCGCCGGGGACCGAATTCCCCAGACCCCTTGCGTCGCTGCGCTCCGTTCGTTTTGGCAAAAAAAGGTCGGAACTTAGTTCCTTATTCGTTTATTGTTGTCAGGCAGTATGGGCCGGAATGGAACACGGCGCCACGACTGAAAAGTAGCTGGAGTTCAGGCGTTTCCTCCAGACGGGATGTTCGTGTTATGATGGTCAGCGGCCTCCCGGAATCAATGGCGTCCTTGACAAGACGCTCAGGCTCCTTGCCGTAGTCGGTGATCTGACGGCCGATGTAGGCGTCGATGTTCTCGGGCCGGTGCAGGAAGACGGTGGCCACGTCGGTGCCTTCCGGAACTTTGGAGCAGATTGCCCCGTAGCCGATGTACGGATTGATGTCCTTGACTACCGCAGAGGCGGAGAACACCGCCAGGAAAAGACCCGCTCCCAGGAGGAGTGCGGGAATATTCCAGACCTTGCGTTTGACGAGGAACCATATTCCCAGAATATTCGCCAATGTCAGAAGGATTATGCCGTTGATCATCGGTGCTTCGCTGGCGAAAGGATATTCAGTCAGAAGGTCATCCACGGCAGGGATGCTGGCAACCCTGAAAAGAATCAGCAGCGCAGACAATCCGATGACTGAGAACATTATGGAGAATGTCCCGACCGTCCACCGCATCCAATTTCTCTCCCCGATGCGGTCAAGCGTGATCGGAAAAAGATAGACGCAGAACGGGAAGACCGGCACGAGGTAGATCGGCAGTTTGGAACTGAATGATGACAGCATCGCGACTGTGGCGATGATCGTGCAGAGGAAAAGTACCTCGGTGTCTGAACGTTCCGGCGTTGAGTTCCCCGAACCATCCCCGGTCTTCCGAATCGGCAGCAGCGAGGCAACGAACGATCCTGCCAACAGCAGGCAGTACGGTGCCAGACACCAGATGATGGTCACGAGATAGAACCAGAACGGCTTGGCGTGCGTGAAGGCGTTGACTGCCCGCCCGACGGTCTGCTTGACCAGAAGATTGTTGATGTACTCAGGGCCGCCCTCGAACCACACGCAGCCAATCCAGACTGCTGCAAGTCCGGCGATTATGCCCCAGGTCTTGAGACCCAGATACTTGCCGAATCCTTTCCAGTCCCGTTGCACGGCGAGAAATGCGGCGACCGCAAGCGGCGGCATCAGAAGCCCCACCGGCCCCTTGGTGAAAAGAGCGAGGAAAATCCACACCGGAAACATCACCGGATCGGACTTCCGCGCGCCTTCCCCGGAGTACATCCGGTAGAACGTCCGCAGAGCCAGCACGATGAAAAGGCACATCAGCATATCCATCCTCAGCACGATCATTGTCCCGAGGAACATCACGCACGTCAGCGTCATTCCGGCCAGCGCCATCCTGTCCATCACCGGCTTGCCTTTCATCACCCACTTGTCCATTATCCCGACGATGCCGAATGCCGGAAGGAGCGAGAACATAGAAAGCGCAAGGCAGCAGTGATGGCCGAACAGCAGACGGCACAGCATCACGAGCCAGAAATAGAGCGGCGGTTTGTCGGCGTAGGCTAACCCGTGGTTGTAAAAAGCGAATATATGCCCGTCAGCGATGGCCTCGTCCGCTATGCTGAGATACCTCAGCTCGTTGGAGGGTGTGAAGTCACGCAGCAGCATCACAGGAAAGAGGCAGATGAGCGTGAATGTGAAGACCGTCATCATAGGATGACGGGTGAGGATGTTGCCCTGCCCGGGCAGAAGTCTGTCGTTAAGCATCTGATGAGTCTTTTTTGCCCTGCCCCAGGGCCAGGTTCCTGACATAGACCACGAATCCGAACACCTGACCGAGAATCAGCACAGGGTCGAGCCTTATGATTCCGTAGATGATGATCATTCCCGAGCCGACGATGCTGATGATCCAGAATCCGGTCGGCAGGACTGACTTGTGCCAATGATGTGAGAAGATGAACTGATAGACGAAGCGCAGCGTGAACATCAGCTGACCGGTCGAGCCGAACACCACGAGCCAGACGGGGATGTCGCTGTTGCGGAAGAAACTCTGGCAATATCCCCGAGCGTCTTTCAGCAGCAGAAGCGCCGCCACGAACGGAAGAGCCGCCAGCAGAACCCTTGTGAGGACTTTCATACGGTTCCATATCCCGTTGGCGTACAGATTCCAGAGATAGATGAAATAGGCGATGAACTGCCCGAGGATGATCGAGAAGTCATTCCTCAAGACACCGTAGATGAACATCAGGCAGGCTCCGGCCACGCTGAAGATCCAGTAGGACACCGGCGAGACCGACCGGTGGGCCATCTCGGATTTCAGCCACTGGAGGGCTGTCCTCAGTCCGAAGAACAACTGGGCGGAGAATCCCAGAGTGTATGTAATCCAGACAGGAATATCGTCAAACATATTTCTGAACCTTAATTGCGCTCTTCATTGACATTGCCTTCCCCCACGGAATAGTTGATGTACCGAGGCTTCATCCAACGGTAGGCGAAGCAGTCAGCGAAAGGCCCCCAGAGCCTGTTCCCCAGATGAAACTTGGAAGTGCCGGCAGTGCGCGGAAAATGTCTCACGGGCACCTGGCCGAAGCTTCCGCCTTCCTGAAGCAGCACAAGGGCCGGCAGGAACCGGTGCATTCCCTTGAACATCGGAATCCTTTTCGCTGCGTCCGTGCGTATTATCTTCAGCGGGCAGCCGGTGTCCTTCGCCCCGTCGCTGGTCATCATATTCCTGAACCCGTTGGCGATTTTGGACTGGATCCGCTTGAATGCGGTGTCTTTGCGGTTCGCCCTGTAGCCTGTCATCAAGGTGTGTTCCTTCATTCCGTCCAGCAGCAGGTTGAAATCCTCCGGAGTGGTCTGCAGGTCTGCGTCCATATAGCCGACATATTCAGAGAAGGCATAGTCGAATCCAGCCTTGATTGCGGCGCTCAGCCCTGCGTTCCTCCGGAAACTGATGTAGAAGATGTCCTTGTGGCGGGCGCAGACTTCCCGGATCATCTTCAGACCGCCGTCCTTTGAGCCATCGTCCACAAACAGGGCGCAGGTGGGCACTTTGCTGTGGGGAATGAACTCAGACAAAGCCTTTTCCAGATTGAGGATGTTGTCCTCCTCGTTGAAGACAGGCACCACAATGGTGAGGGCATATTCAGATGTTCTGTTCATATTTGAATGTTAACTTGATTTCTTGTAACTGATGATGGCCCAGCCTCCGAACGCGACCGCAAAGCCGCACAGCGCCAGGAACTGAGGAATCATATCCACAAATTTACTACCTTTCAGGTAAACAAGCCGCATCACCTCGATGAAATATTTAAGAGGATTCGCAATTGTTATGGCCTGCGCCCAGTCCGGCATGCTGCCCACCGGAGTGAAAAGGCCTCCCATAAGGAAGAATACCATAATGAAGAAGAAGCTCACGAACATCGCCTGCTGGATGGTCGAGGCGTAGTTTGAGACAACAAGCCCCATCCCCGACACGACCAGGATGTAGATTCCGGAGAACAGCATCAGCGTCCAAAGACTTCCGGCGGGTGTGATTCCGTAAACTATCTTCGCGAGGCCGAGGCTTACAGCCATTATCACGACCCCGATGATCCAGAGCGGAATCAGCTTCGCCAGGATGAATTGGAACTTTCCCACCGGCGTGACGTTGATTTGCTCTATGGTGCCGCTCTCTTTCTCTCCGACGATGTTCAGAGCCGGGAAGAAGCCGCAGATGATGGTCAGAAGCATCACCATCAGCGCAGGCACCATAAACACCTTATAGTCAAGCGACGGGTTGAACTTGTAGAGCGGGCTGACCGAGAATGAAGGAATATCCTTCCCCGCGGAAGTGACCTTCACCTTTTCTGAATACTCACGCAGGGCTGCCGAACCCGAGACCATCGACATCATATAGGAGGCGCCGAGAGTGCCTTTCGTGCCGTTCACAGCGTTTGAGGCTATCTGAATCTGCGATGGACGGCCGTTCACAAGGTTCTTCTCAAAATCCGGCGGAATCACGAGCACCATATCGGCTCCGTCGCTGTCCACCTTGCCGAGGGCGTCCGGGTAGGAGGCTGATGTGCCGGAGATGTTGAAATATGCCGAGCCTCCTATTTCTGCCACAAGCCTTTGCGACAGCGGACTGTGGTCATTGTCAACCACGTCCACCCGCACGTTCCTGATTTCCTGGTTCGCCGCCCAAGGAAAGACGAGCAGCGCCATCAGCGGCAGAGCGACGAGCATCCTCGGGATGATCTTGTTCCGGGACAGCTGCTTGAACTCTTTTTCTATGAGGAAAGACAACATATTGCTAACCTAATCTTGTCTTGAAATTCTTGACACTCAACGCTATGAGTATGACGGTGATGAGGGACAACGCCCCGATTTCCGGCAATGTGTGGCCAAGCGGTGTACCCTGAATCATTATCATCTTTATCGACTGGATGTACCAGCGGGCCGGGACGACGGTGGAGACCCATTGCAGGATGCGGGGCATACTCTCAATCGGGAATATCAGTCCGGACAGCAGCATCGTCGGCATCATCAGACCCATTCCGGAGGCGATCATCGCCGCCATCTGCGTCTCGACCAAGGTTGAGATCAGAAGTCCCAGGCACAGTGTGCAGGTCAGGAACAGCACGGAGACCAGAGCCAGTGAGAACAGACTTCCGGCGATCGGAACTCCCATCACGAGTACCGCGCAGAGAATGATCAGTGCAAGGTCGAAGATGGACAGCACAAGGTAGGGGATCGCTTTTGCGATGATGATCATCGCAGGGCTTACAGGAGAGGTGAGCAGGACTTCCATCGACCCCGTCTCCTTTTCCCGGACAATCGCCACGGCTGTCATCATTGCGCAGATAAGCATCAGAATCAAGCCCATAACCCCGGGCACGAAATTGTAGGCGCTCTTGCCCTGAGGGTTGTAAAGCATTCTGACGACAGTGGCGATCGACGCTCCGGCCATCCCGCTTTTCTCCGCGGTTTCCTGCTGGCAGGTGGCCAGAATGTTGGAGGCGTAGGCCGTGATCATCGAGGCCTGATTCGGGTCAGTTCCGTCGGCGAGCAGCTGCACGGATGCGTCGCCATTGAGTATTTCGTTCGAGAAATTGTCACTGAAGACCATCACGAGGCTGACCTTTCCTTCCCTGAATATGTCGTTGATCCGGTCGATGTCTGTGATCCTTTCGGTGACGTTGAAATATTCGCTGGCATCCATCCGTTCGATGATGCGTGTCGTGAGTTCGTCATTGACCGGGTCGAACACGGCCACCGAGGCGTTGCGCACCTCTGTCGTGAGTGCGAATCCGAACAGCAGGAGCTGTGCGATCGGCATCCCGACTATGATGAGCAGAGTCCACCTGTCTCTTAGGATATGTCGGAACTCTTTCTGTATGAACGCTGATAATGACTTCATCCGCTGTTACTCTCCATTCCTTTTTGCATCCCTGGCAAGGCGGCGGAACACCTCGTCCATACTCTCCGCTCCAAAACTCCGCTTCAACGCGGCAGGGGAGTCCAAAGCCTTGATCCGGCCGTCCACCATTATCGAGACGCGGTCGCAATATTCAGCCTCATCCATATAATGGGTGGTCACGAATATTGTGATTCCTTCGTCGGCCGCCTTGTAGATGAGTTCCCAGAACTGCCTTCTGGCCACAGGATCCACCCCTCCTGTCGGTTCGTCCAGAAAGACGATTCCGGGTCTGTGGAAGATGGAGACCGAGAAAGACAGTTTCTGTTTCCATCCCAAAGGCAGTTCCTTTACCATAGTGTTTTTTTCGGAACTGAAATTCAACTCGTTAAGGAGTGCGTCAGTCTTCTTCGCAATCTCCTTGCGGCTCATTCCGTAAATCCCTCCGAAAAGCACCAGATTCTCCTTCACTGTCAAGTCCTCGTAGAGAGAGAACTTCTGGCTCATATAGCCGATGTGCTTCTTGACCATCTCCGGCTGACGGGCAATGTCGTAGCCCGCCACGGTTCCGGTTCCGGATGACGGCTTGCTCAGGCCGCAGAGCATCCTCATCGCCGTGGTCTTCCCGGCTCCGTTCGCTCCGAGGAATCCGAACACCTCCCCGTGATGCACATCGAAGGAGATGCGGTCCACGGCTGTAAACGCCCCGAAACGCTTCGTCAAGTTGTCTGTATGAATTACCTCCGCCATCATATTCTCATAAAGCAGTCCTCTACTGACGGTTGGATTGCATTTATATCTATATTGTTGTGCTTCCTGCCCTGCAGGAACTTCCTGAGGTCATCCTCGCTGAATCCATCCCCTGTGGAAAGGTGGACTGATTCTCCGAATGAGAAGGCCCTGATTGTTCCTGAATATGCCCGCAGATCTCCCAGCAGGGCGTGCATCCTGTCGGAACGGACTGAATATAACCAGTCAGGGAACTTCTCTATGATGCCGGACGGGCTGTTGACGGTCAGGAACTTCCCGTTTCTGATAAGGGCTATCCGGTCGCATCTTCCGGCCTCGTCCATATACGGGGTGGAGACCAGAATCGTGATTCCGTCGTTTTTCAGCCTTCCGAGCATATCCCAGAACTCTTTTCTGGAGACCGGATCGACACCGGTAGTCGGCTCGTCCAGGAACAAGACCTTTGGCTTGTGGATCAGGGCGCAGCAAAGAGCCAGCTTCTGCTTCATTCCTCCGGACAGTTTTCCGGCCATTCTGGTCTTGAACGGCTCGATTTGCTTGTAGATGTCCTCAATCAAGTGATAGTTCTCATCTATCGTCGTGCCGAACAACGTGGCGAAGAACGTCAGGTTCTCTTCCACGGTAAGGTCTTGGTACAGAGAGAATTTTCCGGGCATATACCCGATGATTCTCCTGATCTCCCGGTAGTCCCTCACGGTGTCAAGCCCTTCGACCAGAGCCGAGCCATCGTCCGGAACCAGCAGGGATGTCAGCAGACGGAACAGCGTGGATTTCCCCGCTCCGTCCGGGCCGATGATCCCGAATGTCTCACCGTGCCGGACATCGAGCGAAACTCCGCCCAACGCTTTGACCTTGCCGTAGGACTTCACAAGACCTACCGCCAGCACCGCCGAGTCTGTCAATGAACCGTTTATCATCAGAATTTGACTTCTCCGTACATCCCAAGTTTAATCAGACCGTCATTTTTAACGGCTATCTTCACGGCATACACAAGATTGGCCCTTTCGTTCCGTGTCTGGATGGTTTTCGGGGTGAACTCCGCCTTGTCCGAAATCCAGATGAGTGTGCCGTCATATTCCTTTCTGCCGGAAGCGCCTTGGTCTGCATAGACCTTGACGGCCTGCCCGAGTTTGATATTCGTCAGCTGGTCGGCCGTGATGTAGGCACGGAGCCTGATGTTCTCAAGATCCGCCACCTTGAACAGCGCGCGTCCCTGTACGGCGAGCTCTCCCGCTTCTGAATATTTTGCCAAGACGGTTCCGCTTACCGGACTGGTGATGATGCATTTGCGGATCCTGTCCTCAAGCTGCGCCATCTGTGCATCAAGGGCGTCGGTCTGCCCCGAGACATTGCTGTTGGCGTTCTGGAGGCTTTCCTTCTGGGCGGACAGCTGGCGTTCGAGGATGTCAAGCTGGGTCTGGATGTCCTCCACCTGCTTGCGGTTCGACGCGCCGGCTTGCTCCAGTTTCGTGAACCTGTCCAGTTCCTGTCTCTGTTTGGTGATCTGGCTTTCCAGGGCGGCCATCTGTCTGGAAATGTTCAGTCTGCCGCTTCCGACGGCCCTGCGGCTGGCCTCCAGCTGGATCTTGTTGAGGTAAAGCTGCACGGTGTCGATGCACCCGACAACGGCTCCGGCCTCCAGCCTGTCTCCTTCCTGAAGGTCCAGACTCATAATCCTTCCGTTTCCCTCGGCGGAGACCGTAACCTCCGTCGATTCAAAAACTCCTGAGGCGTCGTAAGCCTTGTTGCCTTTCCCGCAGGCGGTCATCGCCAGCGCAAGAACCAGTAATGATGAATATGTCAGTGCCTTTTTCATTTATCTATTGCAATTAGTTGTTAGTTACGTATTTGAGGTTGTACATAGCAAGCAGCATCCTGACCTCGTGGCTCGCTTTCTCTTGCTCTGCCAGCAGTTCGTCGTTCATAAAGCCGACCAGGTCCGAGCCGGAGATCGTCCCTTCCGCCATCCTCGCCTCGTTGGCCTTGAGGACGGACTTGCGCAGTGCGATGATCTCGTCATCATATTCAAGTTGCTCCTGCAAGGTCTTGATTTCGCTGTCCTTGCCGCTGATGTCCATTCTGGTGTTCAGAAGAAATGTCTGCTTTTGAGCCTCGATGCCAGCCTTTCTTGTCTCAATGAGCCGCAGGTCATTCCTTTTAGTGTAGAAATTGCCTATGTTCCAAGTCATTCTGACTCCCGCAGTCAAGTAAGGCTTGAACTCGTCGGACAACATATTCAGTCCCGGTCTGCCGTAGCCTCCGCTGACGTACAGCCCGAATTTCGGAGTCAGTCCGGCGCTGATCTGCTTGTTCCGGGACTCCAGCGCCTTGAGCTGCGCCTCGTACATCGCCAGTTCCGGCCTGAGGATTTCGGTCTTGCCGCTCATTATCGGCTCTGGTTTAGTCAGTTCGCTGCTCTCATCAAGGTCAAGTCCGGTAAGCAGCCTCAGCATCCGTAGATAGGCGCTTTTCGTGTTCCTGAGATTCAGAGCCTCCTGCTTGGTTTTCAGCTGCTGGATTCTTATAGCGTCAAGATCGGCCTGCCCGGCCACCCCGTTCTCGATGTAGGACCCAATCTTTTTATAATTGGTCTCCAGATTCGCCAGCATCAGTTCGCACTGCTCTATGTTGCTCTGCATCAGTATTATCCCGAAGAACATCTCGTTCACTTTCGTCCTCAGTCCGTAGATGCTTGCGTCAACGCTTTTCGCATCGGCCTCAGCCTGGCTTGTCGCCGCATCCTTGCTGGCCTTGACAGCCCCTCCGTCCCAGATTGTCTGGCTGATGTCGATTGAGGCTCCGTATTGGTCCTTGCTCATAGTCGGAATCATCCCGGCAAGTTCATCCGGGTCAATCATACTTCCGAACTGGCTCTGCGCCAGCTTTTCTTTGTCGAGACTGAATTTGGTCACATCCGACTGCCAGCTTGCCTTGGCCGACAGAGTCACCTGCGGCAGGTATGCCTTCGAAGCATTGGACAGGGTGTAATCCTTTGATTTCTCAATCAGTTCATATTGCCGTACCATCGGGTAATTCCTCTCCGCCGCGGCATAGCATTCTTCAAGCGTGGCCGTCCGTTGTTGTGCGTGGCAGGGGAGGACGGCCGCGGCAGCCACCATTGCTGTAAGAAGTAGTCTCATCGGTATATTCATTGTTTCAACTTTCGCAAGTAACAAAGTGTCTGTGACAAAATGCCTTATATCACGTTCGGAGTGCTTCGGCAGAGAAGGATCGGTTCACGTTACCCCCTCCCAAAATCCCTCC
The DNA here is from genome assembly GCA_963604245.1 of Eggerthellaceae bacterium. GTDB lineage: Bacteria > Bacteroidota > Bacteroidia > Bacteroidales > UBA932 > Cryptobacteroides. The sequence goes on along the minus strand of CAVCPY010000015.1, from coordinate 123 downwards.
CCTCGGGGGAGAGAGTGCTCCGTCACTGCCGTGACGGGAAATAAGGTGTTTCGCATATGTGAAGCTTAAGAAACTGTTTAAAAATAATTTCTCTTTTTTCTTATGCGGCCTTTCCGGCCATTT
>CAVCPY010000014.1:0-4570 GCA_963604245.1 Eggerthellaceae bacterium | reverse complement strand
TAAATTCAGACCAAAAAGACGAGCAAAAGCACCAAGTTATTTTTTAGGAATCACTTAACGCTTACTAAGTTGTTTTATTCTTCGAGAATATGCTGCAAAAGAGAGAAGCGGCCAGTTCTTTCGAGGATTTAGAAGATAGTTTCCGAATATGTTGAAGATAGGTGATTACGCGGCATTCAGCAAGGTGGCGACACCGTTTTACTATTATGACATCGATCTTTTCCGGCGCACGGCTGAGAAGGTGGCGGAGCTTTCCGCTCGCTATGGAATCCACGCCCATTATTCCATAAAGGCCAATTCGGACTGTAGGCTGAACGACATTCTGAGTTCCAATGGTTTCGGTGCGGACTGCGTCAGCGGAGACGAGATTGAGTTTGCCGTCGGGTGCGGCTATGCTCCGAAAGAGATTTTCTTCGCCGGTGTGGGCAAGACCGACAGGGAGATATGCCAAGCCTTTCAGACTGGAATCAGTGCTTTTGTGGTCGAGTCGTTGGAGGAAATGGAAGTTATAAGCGCTTTGGCCAGGAGACTTGGACGCAAGGCTTCCGTCAGCCTCAGGATTAATCCTAACATCGACGCTCACACTCACCAGTACATCACCACCGGTCTGTACGAGGACAAGTTCGGTCTTTCGGACAGAAGTTTTGACGGGGCTGCGGCGATGCTGGAATCCGATCCTTCACTCGATTTTTTCGGCCTTCAGTTCCACATTGGCTCTCAGATACTTGATGTGGAGAGGGTGGTCAGTCTGGAGTGCGCCAAGGTTAATGAAATCGTTTCGCTGTTTGAATCCAAGGGCTTGCCCGTGAGTAATATAGATTTGGGCGGTGGCCTTGGGGTCAACTATGATGACCCGGATGACGAGCCTGTCGCGGATTTTGACACGTGGTTCAGGACCATAGATGAGAATCTTGTCCGCAGACAGGATCAGACCGTCCACATCGAGCCTGGACGCTCTGTTGTGGCTCAGTGCGGATCCCTTATCACCCAAGTTGTCTTTGTCAAGAAAGGAGAGAACAGGAATTTCCTGATGGTGGATGCCGGTATGAACGACCTTATCCGTCCGGCGCTTTACGGAGCCTATCATTCCATCGAAAACCTGTCCGCACACTATGAGGATGGTGACTCACGGGGTATTCGCATCTATGATGTAGTGGGGCCGGTCTGCGAGTCCGCCGACACTTTCGGCAAGGAGCGCACACTGCCGGAGAGCCACAGGGGAGACATTATCGCCATCCGCAGCGCCGGAGCCTACGGTCAGGTGATGGCCTCGCACTACAATATGCGTCCGTTCGCCCCGGCGGTATATTCAGACCGCCTTCTTGAGGCTCCCCGCCGGAAGGATTATTTCGCATTATGAATCTACCTCCGGAACCCGCGCAGCTTTTGGGCAAGGTTTCCGGTGAGTGCCGTCTTCATCATCTTGCGGGTCGTCTCGAACTGCTTCAGCAGCTTGTTGACCTCGGCCACATTCGTGCCGCTTCCGTCCGCGATCCTCTTGCGTCGGCTTCCGTTGATGATCTCCGGATTGTCCCTCTCCTGAGGGGTCATCGACAAGATGATCGCTTCTATACCCTTGAAAGCCTTGTCGTTGTCGATGTCGATGTCCTTGAGCGCTTTGCCGACTCCCGGAATCATACCGGCCAGGTCCTTGATGTTGCCCATCTTCTTGACCTGCTGAATCTGGTTGTAGAAGTCCATAAGACCGAATTTGTCCTTGGCCAGTTTCTTTCTGGTCTCGCGGGCCTGTTTCTCGTCGAACTGCTCCTGGGCCTTTTCCACGAGGGAGACTACGTCGCCCATCCCGAGAATCCTGTCGGCGATGCGTCCCGGGTGGAACACGTCCATCGCTTCCATCTTCTCTCCGGAGGAGATGAACTTGATCGGCTTCCCGGTGACGTACTTGATGGAAAGCGCCGCTCCGCCTCTGGTGTCACCGTCCATCTTGGTCAGTACGACTCCATCAAAGTCAAGCCTTTCGTTGAATACCTTGGCGGTCTCCACTGCATCCTGACCGGTCATCGCATCGACCACGAACAGAGACTCAGTCGGGTTCACGGCCTTGTGGAGGGCTGAAATCTCGTCCATCAGCTCCTGATCCACGGCCAGACGGCCGGCGGTGTCTATGATGACCACCGAATATCCTTCCGCCTTGGCCTTGGCAATGGCGTTCTTCGCTATCCTGATCGGATCCTTCACCCCTTCCTCTGTGTAAACCGGCACCTGGATCCCCTCGCCGAGCACCTTCAACTGATCGATGGCCGCAGGGCGGAACGTGTCGCAGGCGGCGAGCAGGACATTCATCCCTCTCTTGCTCTTGAGGTTGTTCGCCAGCTTGGCGGAGAACGTGGTCTTTCCTGATCCGTTCAGACCGGCCACAAGAACTATTCCCGGGTTGCCTTTGACGTTGATGTCCTGCGAGGCGCTCCCCATAAACTCTGCCAACTCATCGTGGACGATCTTGACCATCATCTGCTGAGGCTTCACGGCAGTGAGTACGTTCTGTCCCATCGCCTTGACCTTCACTTTGTCGCAGAAGTCCTTTGCCACGCGGAAGCTCACGTCGGCGTCCAGCAACGCCCTGCGGATGTCCTTCAGCGTTTCCGCCACATTGATCTCAGTGATTTTACCCTCGCCCTTCAGAATCTTGAAGGATCTCTCAAGTCTCTCCTGTAAGTTGTCGAACATATTCTGTAGCCAATTATTAGAAACTGTTTAAAAATAATTTCTCTTTTTTCTTATGCGGCCTTTCCGGCCATTTTCATCTTTCTCATCGGTCACGTAGCTACGGCTACGCTCCCTTTTCCAAAGCCGAAACTGTCTCGAAAATCCCACATAATAAAATGCGGAAACCATTTTTAAACAGTTTCTTAGAATCTGTTTAGAAACTGTTTAAAAAATACCTCTTTTTTTCTTATGCGGCCTTTCCGCCATTCTCATCTTGCTCCTCGGTCACGTAGCTGCGGCTACGCTCCCTTTTCCAAAACCGTAACTGTCTCGAAAAACCTGCATAATTAAATTCGGGAATCTTTCTCAGACAGCTTCTTGGCAGCCTACAAAGATAAGCAATTCCAACGGAAGAATAAACCCTGCCCCGAAAAATAGATTCGGGACAGGGTAAGAGGGCACGGTCTTGGTTGACCGTTGGTGGTCTAGTACCTGTTGAGAGGCCGTCCGGCTGTCATATTGTGGACCTTGTGCTTCACGGTCTCAAGGACTTTGGCATATTCATCCGCTCCTTCCGTGGTGACTCCGTTGACGACGTCGGCGTACTTGGCGACGGCGGTGAGGACGGTGTCGATCAGCTCGACGATGTCAACCATATCCTTCTCCACAAAGCCGCGGGAAGTGATGGCAGGGGTGCCGATCCTGACTCCGGATGTCTTGAACGGAGAACGGGTGTCGAACGGAACCATATTCTTGTTGAGGGTGATCTCGGCCTTCTCCAATTCCTTCTCGGCCATCCTCCCGGTCACATCCGGGAACTTGGTCCTGAGGTCGATCAGCATCAGGTGGTTGTCCGTGCCGCCGGAAACGACCTTGTAGCCTCTGGCGACGAACTCCTCCGCCATCTTTTTGGCGTTGGCTATGACCTGCTTCTGATATTCCACATATTCAGGCTGCATCGCCTCGTAGAAAGCGACGGCCTTGGCTGCGATCACGTGTTCGAGAGGTCCGCCCTGCACTCCAGGGAACACGCTTGAGTTGAGGACCGCGCTCATCTTCTTTATTTCGCCCTTAGGAGTCTTGATGCCCCACGGATTGTCGAAGTCCTTGCCCATCAGGATGATGCCGCCGCGCGGGCCGCGGAGGGTCTTGTGGGTGGTGGAGGTCACGATGTGGGCGTACTTGACAGGGTTCTTGAGCAACCCGGCGGCGATGAGGCCGGCGGTGTGTGCCATATCGATCCAAAGGAGGGCTCCCACCTCGTCGGCGATGGCGCGCATCCTTTCATAGTCCCATTCACGGGAATATGCCGAAGCGCCGCCGATGATGAGTTTCGGCTTGCACTCGCGGGCTGTGGCCTCCATCTTGTCGTAGTCGATCATTCCGGTCTCCTCGTCAAGGCCGTAAGCCACAGCGTGATAGAGGATTCCTGATGCGTTGACCGGCGAGCCGTGGGTCAGGTGGCCTCCCTGCGAGAGGTCAAGCCCCATAAATGTGTCGCCGGGTTTGAGGCAAGCCATAATTACGGCCAGGTTGGCCTGGGCGCCGGAGTGCGGCTGGACGTTGGCATATTCAGCGTCATAGATCTTGCAGAGACGGTCGATCGCAAGCTGCTCGATCTGGTCGACGACCTGACATCCGCCGTAGTACCTCTTGCCGGGGTAGCCTTCGGCGTACTTGTTGGTGCAGATGGAACCCATCGCCTCCAGCACGTAGTCGCTCACGTAGTTTTCTGATGCAATCAATTCGAGTCCGGAAGACTGCCTTTCCTTTTCATTTCTGATCAGATCAAAAATCTGAAGATCCTGTTTCATAAAAACCTGTTGTTAGAAACTGTTTAAAAAATATTTTCTCTTTTTTCTTATGCGGCCTTTCCGGCCATTTTCATCTTTCTCATCGGTCA
>CAVCPY010000013.1:0-3681 GCA_963604245.1 Eggerthellaceae bacterium | reverse complement strand
GGAGCGTAGCAGTAGCTACGTGACCGATGACAAAGATGAAAATGGCCGGAAAGGTCGCGTAAGAAAAAAGAGGAATTATTTTTAAACAGCTTCTAATATTATTGTTTGACAAGTCAAGGCTGTTGTCGGCCTTGCACGGAAAGATTGACGCTATGAAGAAGATAATCCCAATGCTGGCATCGGCCATCGCCCTGTCACTTACCGCTTTACCCTCTGAGGCACAAAGCCATCTGGTGAAGTTGACCAATCATCTTGAACCATACGGCTTTTTCCGCGCGAGCGCCATTTTCGACGCCCGCGACTCCAAGGCCGACACCGAAGACTTGTTCTACTATCTTCCTTACGACAAAGAAATCAATCTTGAAGGGAAAGATGTCTGGTACAATCCTTCCTTTAAGATGTCCGCCATCACGACGCGAGTGGGAGTTAACCTTGCCGGTCTCCGGTACGGCTCGTTTAATGTGACCGGCAAGCTGGAGGCTGATTTCTACTTGCTGAACGGCAGCTCCGCATCGTTGCGCCTGCGTGAGGCTTATCTGAATCTTAAATGGGAAGATTTGGGTGAGGGTTTCAACTCTGCGGCCTTCAAGGTCGGTCAGGCCTGGCATCCGATGTCCGTGGATATGCCTTACAGTGTCGGTTACGAGGTCGGCTCTCCGTTCAACCCTTATGCGAGGAGTCCTCAGATAATGTTTGAGACCTCGTTCCTTAAGCATTTCGCATTCACTGTCGGGGCTCTCTATCCGATGGAGTTCAGGCCTACTGGGCCGCAGGGGCCATCGGCGGATTATGTGAAATATGGTCTTATCCCGGAGCTCTATGCCGGCCTGACGTTCTCGTCACAGCATTTCACCGCCAAGGCCGGAGCCGACTTCATCAGTCTGAGGCCACGCTGGCGCACGACCACGGCAGGTGTCTGGAATGACAAGGGGACCGATGTCTCTGACCGTATCTCGATGATCAGTCCGATGCTTTATCTGGGATTCTCCAAAGGTCTATTCAAGATCAACGCAAAGTCCGTCCTGGCCTCGGGAGGAGACCATCTGCGTTTGATGGGTGGCTATGCCGCATACGATATGAGTGATGTCTATCACTATAAGTACACACCGCTCCGCTCATCAACCAGCTTTCTCTCACTTAGTTACGGCTCACAGTGGCAATTTATGCTGATGGCCGGATTTATGAAGGCCTTGGGAGCGTCAAAGACTTTGATCCCTTCCATAAAGACAGACTACACGGATCCGGACAACATCTATTATTTTGAGGGCGGCTTCAAGAACATCCAGCATATTATGCGTCTGGCTCCGGCCGTCGCCTTCAACCTTGACCGCCTCACGATCGCTGTCGAGTACAACGGCACGTGCGTGGATTACGGCGACATCAACGCCCTTGATCCGCACGGTCTGGCCACAAGCGACACACACTTTATCATAAACCATCGCGCTTTGGCCGTGGTTAAATATTCTTTCTGATAACGTATGGTTTTTCGAGCTATTGGTATGAGGCACATCCAGTGCCTCGCTGCGGCCGTTGTGTCGCTGTTGGCGTCGTGCTCCGTTGACAAGGAGTATAGCCTGATCGACAAGGATGTCGATATGACTGTCAATGTCGGCAAAGGTGTGGAGATGCCGGTGGGAGACTTCAAGATGGTCTCGATCGAGACAATGGTTTCTTCCTCCGTCAAAAATTATTTCAAGGATCAGGGTGACGGCTTTGTCGTGGTGCTGCCGTCCACTTTGCCGCTGCCGATCCAGTTCGGTACTTATGAGGTGAAGGGAATCGGTGACGCTGACACCAAAGACCTCCGTGTGGACAGCATTGAGTTCTTGATGGACATCCTGAACACGATACCGTTCCGTTTCTCCTGCACGGCGGAGACTATAGACGCTGACGGAAACCTCTGTCCTGATGTCAAGGTCGAGATGCAGGCCTCAATCGCTGGTGGGGATATTCAGAATCCATCTTCCACTCCAGTCTTGATGACGCTGGCTTTGAAGGATGGTGAGATAAGTTTCGATGGGTTCAGGATCAGATTCTTCATCACTGAGATTCCGGCCCCGGGCACGGTTGTCTCCAAGGAGCAGGGCGTCCAGATAATAAACTCCCGTCTCCGGTTTCCGGACGGCATAACCATTCTTGACAAATGAGAAAAATAGCTATTGTCGCCGCATTGGCGATTGTTGCCCTGGGCGTGCAGGCTCAGGACTTGCAGACCGGATATTTCTCTTCGGGATATACCTATTCCTATAATCTTAATCCGGCATTGCATTCGCCTTACCGTTTTGTCGCTCTGCCGACCATCGGCTCGACTTCTGTCGGCTTCCTCGGAAACATTGGTATGGGCAGTCTGCTCTATCCGCAGAATGGAGGTTTTGTCACGTTTATGCATCCGGATATCTCCGCAGACGAGGCTCTGGGAAAACTGAACGAAAGGAATAACATAATCTCTACTGAGGTCAGCACCAATCTGTTGGCCATAGGCATAAAGACTGGCCAGCTGTACAACGTTATCGATTTCTCTTTACGCGCGTCTGTTGACGGAGTCCTTCCTTACGATCTTTTCCATTTCCTCAAGACCGGGACATCCGATGCTGAATCATACGATTTCTCTGGTCTGAAGGTACGTGGATCCACATTCGCCCAGATCGGAATAGGCTCTTCCTTCAAGTACGGCAACCTGACCGTCGGCGCAAGGTTGAAAGGCCTGATTGGCCTTGCGGGGCTAAGTGTCGATATGGACAGAATGAATATGCGCCTGACTGGTGACGAGTGGACGGTCTCGGCCGAGGGAACGGTTTCCGGAGCCTATGACGGAATGAAGATAGCGACTAAGGAATCCTCTACGGGAGCATATTCAGACATCATAGATTTCGATAATTCGGAATATTCCAAGAAGATAGGTTTCAATGGGTTTGGTGTCGCGATGGATCTTGGCGTGACCTACGGTATAGGCAATCTGGAACTGTCGGCGGCCCTTACGGATTTTGGCGGCATAAGCTGGTTCAATAACCTTCGTGGCCGTACCGCTGTCAATGATTGGAAATATTCAGGAACCAAGGATATAGACCTTGAAGAGGGAAATACGGTAGGTAGCGAGCTCTCGAAAGCCGCAGATGAGCTGTTCGAGTTGTTTGAGTTCCGCAAGGAGGATGAGGAGAGCGCGATCAGTATGCTTCCGGCCACTGTCCGTGTCGGAGCCAAGTACAAGGTTGTGAATAAGTTGGCGGTCGGAGTGCTCGGAACTTACAGGTTCAACGGTCTTATTCCGTACCGTGAGGCACGGGTGGCGTTGGATTACAATCCGTGCAGGGCGCTGGATCTTACCGGAAGCGCCGGTATCAGCAACTATGGCGCTACACTTGGCGGCCTTCTGAATATCAAGATTCCGGGAGTCGCCTTCTTTTTCGGAGTTGAGTCCATCCTTGGAAGGATAAGCCCTCAGTGTATTCCGCTTGATGAGATGAACAGCAGGATTACATTCGGCGCGAATATATCCTGGTGATTGTCAGGAGATTTTGAACTTAAGTTTCGCATATGCGAAACACCTCATTTCCCGTCACGGCAGTGACGGAGCAAGTCCCTCCCCCGAGGGGAGGGATTTAGGGAGGGGGTAACGCGAACTGATTATTCTCGGTCGATGCACTCCGAACGTGAGATAAGGCACTTTGTCACAGGTACTTT
>CAVCPY010000012.1:0-20473 GCA_963604245.1 Eggerthellaceae bacterium | reverse complement strand
CTTACAGCTGCCCAGGAGTCGGGAAAGATGCAATCTGCCTCTAAGATAGACGCTTCACCTCCCACCTGCTCATAATACCTGTTATCGTCACCACGAAAGATGACGGAGTCAGTAAGGGCTGACTTCTTGAGCTTACCTTCTTTGACGAGTTTACTTTTCTCGGCCTTTATCTGCTCCAGAAGCTCTGCGGCAGTGCCTTCACTCTCAATCTGCGGCACAAGACGGCCTTGAATGGCTTCTTGGAGGATGGACTTACGCAGTTTGTCTCTAAGTTCAGAGTTACTTCGACTTAAGGCTGTCTGGCATTTAGCATATTTATCTACAATAGGCATTAAGTGATTGATTTTCGCCACAATGCGCACCTGCTCAGCTAACGGTGGTAGGGGGAATAGCTTATTTTCCAAATATCCAACTATTATACGCTGTTGATTAGCTGTGCCTTTGAAAGTGGCTTCGTCGATAAAGTATGGTGTCTCAAGAAAATACAGTAGAAATAGTCTGTTAATAGTTTCACCATATATTCGGAGAACTTTTAGTTCCGTTGTACCAGCTCCAATGCCATTGGGAAGATCTTTGAAAATAACGGACTTCCTATTTTGAAAGCACGGGGTAATTTTGGCGAAAGCCACATCTCCATTTGCGAAGGGAGTGTAACCGTTTCTTATCTCTGACCACTTCTTCTCGTAATAATGGAACTCTGTACCATAGCCGGCCGATATTGCCTCCATAGGAACAAAACCGGCCAAAAGGTTATCTTCTGCAACGACTTTTGGATTAATCTGAAACAGTGCAGAAATCCTACACCACTCCCACCCTTGCGGTATCTCAAACGGAATCTCATCATCTATGCACTTCACCTCACCGGTAGCGAGGAACTTCTCATAATGGGAATTGTCGTCACCTCCATACTTATAGGCAACCCGTTTGTTGGACTAAAAAATGGATTATGGCAAACATTGACAACTTTGAATTATTTCTCCGGCAAGAGAATATGTCGGAGAACACAATCTCGGCATACAAATATGCCGTTTCAGATTTCTTCACTAAGAAAAAGGACTTGACAAAGAAAAATCTGCTTTCCTACAAGGCCGACTTGATGGAGAGTTTCAAGCCTAAGACCGTGAATCTGCGGATACAAGCTCTGAACAAGTACTTGGAATTTTCCAAGCACACACGCCTTCGTCTAAAATCTGTCAAGGTGCAGCAGAAATCATATCTTGAAAATGTCATCAGCAATGAAGATTACCTTTTCTTCAAGAATAAACTGAAGAAAGAATCCAATGCGGAATGGTATTTCATTGTCCGCTACTTGGCTGCAACTGGAGCACGTGTCAGCGAACTTGTCCAGATAAAGATTGAGCATATAAATGCCGGGCACATAGATATTTATGGCAAAGGAGGGAAATTCCGCAGGATTTTTATTCCAAAGAAACTCCGAGATGAGACAGGCAGCTGGCTATCCAAAGACGGAAGGGCAGAAGGCTATCTTTTTCTGAACCGATTCGGAAAGCGGATAACCACACGGGGAGTGTCTCAACAATTAAAGAACTATGCGGTCAAATATGGTCTCAATCCCAAGGTCGTATACCCCCATTCATTTCGACACCGTTTCGCCAAGAATTTTCTTGAAAAATACAACGACATAGCCCTGCTTGCAGACTTGATGGGGCACGAAAGCATAGAGACCACGCGAATCTACCTTCGGAAGAGCTCCCTGGAACAACAGGCGATAGTCGATAAAATCATCACCTGGTAATAATGATTATAGGGTTGCCATACGGGAAGGAGTCACCAGCTCCTTCCTTTTCATTATCATTTCCTCAGAATTCTCTCTAAACTCGCTCCGCTCGAACACCCGAAGCGGTGTCGGACGGCAGTCAGTTGTTCAGCTACGCTTCACAACCGCCAGCCCACCGACCTCCCTAATTCCGCTCCAGTCGGGCAAGACTGCGGACATCCTCCGCTGCCGCTGCGCAAGTCCTTAGACTTGCTTTCCGACTTCCGCACTGCCTCGGCCGTATTCACGGCCTGCGGCTTTCCGCTGCGAGCGTTAATGCTCTCAAGGAACTTCTGCGCATCGCGAATGTTCACAATAAGGTCTGCTGCGGAGACTGAAGTCCGCAAGCGGCCGTCAGACTCCTTGCAGGGTCAAAAATCTCCTCTGTGTCGGCTGCGCCGCCAAGAAGAGACACGGTCTTGATTAACTTAAGATTTGTCTTTTTCAAGAATCACCCAAATGCCGGCGTTATCAGTGCCTTCGTGTCTTATGATACCGGCTTTTTGCATTGCGGCCAAGTCTCTCTCTATGGTTCTTGACGTCACCGACAAAGTCTCCGACATCTGCTTGGCTGACACGGATGGATTTGACTTGATGACGGCGATGATAATTCTTTGTCGGTCAGTGAGTTTTGTCTCCGACATATCTCCGACATTTATCTCCGACACATCTCCGACATTTTTGCCGGTTGCATTGATGAACTTGCTTATTGACGGGCGCTTGATAATCGCAGTTACGCCGCCTCCGTTTTCCTCGATGACCGGCATAGGCATCCCCGCGCGGGTGAATTCTTCCGAGATTTTCTTGAAGCCGCGTCCCCAGGACTCAACGAAACCTGCTTTATAAAATGCATTGGCGATGTTGCGGTTACGGGGATATGACGAGTGCTTCTTCATCAGGTCGATCACGCCTCCATATCACAGTCTCGTCAAGTATCAAGCATTAAATGACAGCTAAAAACAAACTTGTCAAACTTTAGCGATTTTTGACAATTTTGTTTTATATTTGCGCCATGACACTGACAGCGCGCATATTATCTTCGGTGGGACGGTATCCGGAAGGAATCAGCCTCGATGCGTTGATGGATTTGCTCGGGGAAAAAGATGATTTTCCTAGAAGTAGCTTCCTGAACATCCTGAACCGTCTGATCCGCGAGGAAAGGATACGGAAAGCTGACGGCATCCTGTATCCGACTGGCGTATTCAAGCCGGTCTTCCGCACCAATCCTGACGAAGCTACCCTCAAACTGTTCAACGACCTCAAAACCGCACTTCCTTTCACAGAAATCAGCATCTGGAACACTGAGGCATCCTACCCCTGATGCATGATATACCCAATTTAAGTCTCACCATCGTCGACGCGGGACGTCTTTCCGTAGGCTCCGTGGTGGATGCATTGGAAAACCTGACTGACAGGCTTGTTCTCCGCGATTCGGAAAAGGACATCCTTTCAAGACTTGCCCCAGGCCGCGACCTTGTCGTAGTCACGCCGCAAGTGAGCCAGGCTCCGGTAGAGGTGGAGAACGGCGTAGTATGTCCCGCACTGGAGAAGATTTTGGTGGACATCCTATGCGACAACGCCCTCTACGCATTAACCGGCTCTGAATCCTATGCCATCTATGACGCTGCTTTTGGCAGATATGCCGTAAATCGAAAAACATTGCTTCGTTACGCCGGAAGAAGAAACCGTACGGAAGAGGTCAAAACCATACTGAAAGAGATAGAAAAATGATATTACCTGAGAGCCGTTCCTTGGAATGGATAACGAAAACAGCGGCGGACAACCACGCTTCTAATCCCATACTCGTAGAAAAAGTCATCCGTGCTTTCTCCCTGCTTGAAGCCCTGGCTCGTTCTGGATGCCCCTTCATCTTTAAGGGCGGATCGTCCCTGATGCTCCACTTCGGCAGCGGCAGACGGCTCAGTATAGACATCGATATCATCTGCCCGCCCGGAACGGACATCGAAAGATATTGGGGTATTTATGCCAGAGACTGCGGTTTTACTTTGGTCGAAGCCGTTGATCGTATCTACCGGAGCGATGTGCCCAAGACGCACGCCAAGTGCCACTATCAAGTATCATATAGAACCAGCACTGACATTGATACCATCCTATTGGATGTCCTGATGGAGGACAATAATTACCACGACGTGGATTCCCTTCCTATCAAAAGTCCTTTTTTGTTGACGGACGGGCCGGATGTGTTTGTGAGTGTTCCCTGCAAGGCTGATCTTCTTGGTGACAAGCTCACCGCCTTCGCCCCACATACCACCGGCATCCCTTTCTATAAAGGTACTCGCAACTGTTCGTAAAAAAATTGCGCAACTCCGAAATGATTTGCCTATCTTTGTTCATGCTAGGAGCGTATTTTTGTTTGCCAATACAAATATACTGAAAATCAATGAAATAACTAAATGTTTCAAGGATTTTTATCCTAGCTTTTTTCGTTTCTAATTACTTGCGAAACTTAAATTATTGATTGCCCAACAGGCCATTCTAGGAGGAATCTTAAACAATTCGCGAGATTCATCGAGATGTCAGCGTATTTTTTGCTAAATTTGTTGGACATAGCAAGATTTCACCACATAGTAAACTCCGCTTTTTATGGGAAACGTCATTGATGCTCGCAACTGGTCTGATGACCAGATTGAACAATATTTGAAGAAGTATTGGGGATGTGAAGACTTTATTTTTGAATGCACTTTTTCCTCCTCGCCAATAGCCACTCGGAATCCCGAAAAATTTCGCGGTGCAATTACTGGACTCAAATGCAACGGGAAACCAATTAAATATCCTGATGGAAGCAGGATGTTTTTCAATATAAGCGCAAACACCAAGATCAACATTCCATCTGCGACGTTCAAAATCCAGTTCAATCTAACTGACCGCGAATTCAGAGAAAATGTCAGTCGGAATATGTTCATGCTGACGCCTGTCCTGTCGACAATTAACCGATTGAATCCGGAATTGTTCAGGTTCGCTAATCAGCTTAAGGCGGAGCATGGTAAGGAAGAACATTCGGCAGCAGAAAGGGAGTTGTTTGAGTTCTGGGGAGTATCAGATTGTGCATTCATCGGATTCTACCATTATGACAAAACAAATGGCATATCTACTGTATCTGATATCAGGAAATCTAATTTTGCCAAGATACCTTACTATCCAAACGACCCTCTAAAGCGTCCCATTGAATTGCACAATTACAATGAAAAGACGAATAATGCCATCTTGGGGATTGAGCCTGAACACTATTATCTTTTCAATTGGAAGCTGACCAACAGAAACCCTTCCAATCCTTATGAAATTTATTTTGATTTTGATTACCAGCCTCAGCCGATAAGGCCTCAATGGTTTATTGACCAACTGTTTAATGACAGGTATAATGATAAATCAAAGAATTTCGAATCCTCGGCCAATTTTCTGGATACTTTGAGCAAACAGCTGAGTGCAAAGGAATCGACTTTTGTTTATGAACTGCTCCAAAATGCAAATGACTATCCGAGGGAAAACACTCCGGTAGACGTTGAGTTCCATATAACAGACAACTATCTTTTATTCATGCACTCCGGCGATTTTTTCAATGTGAGAAATATTTCCGGAATATGCGGTATCAACGAAAAGGAGAAATCCGCTAATAAGAAAACTATTGGATATAAGGGTATTGGTTTTAAGACTGTCTTCTTGAATAACCACTATGTATACATACAAACCGGTGAATATTCTTTCAGATTTGAGGACCAGTCGAAACTCGAGATTGATAAGAGAAAAATCAAACGCCTTCAAGCTCCGTGGCCTATATTGCCGGTATGGACTGATAATAGCGAAATCCCCAATGAGGTATCCAGCATATTCAAAGCCGCAGATAAGAAATATCGGGTAAAAATCGCCCTGCGCCCAGATGATCCCTCAATTCTTCATTCGGGAAGAAAGAGTTACGAAACTTTGTTCAAAGGGATATTTGAAGATTCGAATCTGATTCTATTTATCCCGAACATTCGTTCAGTAAAGGTATTCATTAAAGATGAACTTGTCAGGAATTGTGTCATTGATGAAAATAAATGGCTTGTTTCCGATTATGAGGAAGAAATCAGTGAAGATTTCCAACATCTTGTAAATAAAGATATCGACACTGGAAAAAGTCGAATTCCCGAAAAGTATAAAGACTTTGACCGGACGAAGGTTTCTTTCGCCTGCAAGAAAGATGGACGAAAACTCATTCCTGTTGATGATGCCCACTTGTATTGCTATCTTCCGACCAGTGCTTCATGGGGCTTCCCGTTTCTTCTGAATACTGATATGATTCCAAAAGGAGACAGGGATGATATAGAGAGGGAAGTGTATCTCAAAGATGAGGACGAGACCAATTTCAATCTTGAAATTGCCAGAATTGCTGGAGAAAAATTCTTCTCTTGGATTCAAGACCTTGTGAAGAGCGGAGATTATGACTATGACTCTATTTTTGCTCTGGTCCCTAATTTTGAGAAGTGCATCGGAAAGACTGACGAGAAGTACGAAGATTTCATTGAAAATTTCCAGAATGGTTTTGAATCTAAGATGGATGGAGCCGATCTGGTTCCAACCATTATAAACAAGCAGATTGTTCTTAAGCCGGTAAGTGAGATTATATATGATACAACCGGCCTTTCGTGCTCAAGGATTATGACCGATGCGGAGATTCTGCAATATTCAAACTGGTCCGACCACTTTCCTCATCCATTGCTCAGAGATTTCTCAAAATATACTCTGCTTCCCGGAATCAAGTCATTCTTGTCAATTTACAGTCTTGATGAGCAGCATTATGACAAGGATGTCCTACATTCTGCAGTTGAAGAAGACGAGTTTCAAACTTGGCTCAGTTCACAGGAGCACAACGACAAATTCATCAGCTTCCTTTTGAAAAGGAAAATGTTAAGTGAATTCAACGATAGCCCCATTTTTATTGCAGAAAGCGGCGGTGTGTACAAACCGGATGATTTGTATTATTCTGTTGATGAATACTATCAAGATCTTGCCTCTTTGGATTCATATCTTGGACGTCTATCTTTACAGACGAGAAGATTGTGTGAGAAAACGAAAGACTGGGATGAATTCAAAGACAATTTTTTGGAATTCGATCCCGATGATTTTGTAGACGATGTTCTTCTTGACGATGACAATGAGGATGATGTACATGAAATCCTATCTACCCCGGCTGCATCAATGCCATTCATGCATTTCCTCGCATGTAACGTGGGTTTTGCTGAATCATATAAGAGATTTCCGTTTGTCGATACTGACGGTTCAATAATAGATAGTTTCACCGAGCGCAAATTAGTTTTCGCTCCTTCTCAGACCGCCTCCGATCTTCGTCAAGAAGAGTGGCTGGATGATGATTGGATAGCAATTGTGTCATCATCATATGATGAAGTTGTGCGGAAATACTTCGTGGACCATTTTGGTGTCCGCCAATACGAAGCCAAGACAATTATTGATGAGATTGTCTGCAATGCTGATTGCCGTGACAATATCAATGAGCAAATTCAAGAAACAGATGTCAGCAAGTCATTCATTGACTTCCTATTTCAGAACCGAGATATTATTGCCGATGACTCTCTCTCGCCTTATGTTGTATCCGCGTATGATAAGGAGGGCAATGAATGCTTCATAGGGGAAAATGAATATTACATTTATCTGAGGAACAAAACCTACAATGATGCCGAAAGCCAATCGTGGCTTGACAATGAATTGATGTATGCCCTTGACGAGGCATATTATCAGAATTCCGGTGCTGTTTCTGAATACAAGAAATTCTTCACCGAAAAATTCGGCATTCCTGCTTTTACAGATAAGTTATTTCTTGAAGACATAGTATTAAATAATACAAATTCTATCAATGATAATCTGAGTTACGATGAAGATAATATAGCCTTCTGGCACTGGGCAAAATCGTTTGAAAATGAAGTTTCAACGATTCCCAGTTTTGCTGTATTCAACCTGCTCGTAAAAGAGCTAGATGAGGATGAATACAGCATTTGTACCGTGAAGGGCAATGGGATCTATCTTTCCAATGCTTACTTGCCGTCATCCGACATCGAGGCCATTGTCAAGAAGTATGCTCCAAATGCACTGTTTGTCTCGTCAGATTACCTGGAAGACGGCAATGCCTCGACAATCAAAAGTTGGGTCGAATTCTTCAAAAATCTTGGGGTAAAAATCACTATAGAGGACCTCGTTTTTGAGAAAATCATTCCCAATATTGGCGATATCCATGAAGAGGGCCTGCTGAATCTTCTTGCTCAATACTATACCGAGATTCAAGACAAATGGGATGAACGGCTTGGCAATCGTAAAACCGTCAAGGAGTGTCTGAAGGCGATATGCGTCAAAACGCAGGACGGAGAATATACTCCCATTAAAAACTGCATCATCGTTGATGTCGCAAAAGATAAGGAGCCTTTCCCGGACATCAGCTTTGACAAGGAGATCTCTAATTCTGCCGCTACCAACAGAAATGCCAGAAAACTTCTGCTTGACATTGCATCGGAGGCTGACAGCCTGGTCATAAGCGACGTTACAACTTGGCAAGAATGCAAGCTGGATGAGTATGCCGGCAACGAGGATAAATATTCCGTTGAGAATCACCTTAAGTTTATAAAGGAACTTTCTGCCATCGATACAGAAACGCTCAAGACTTTTGAAAGCAGAAAACAGCTGCGGCTACTTGATTCAGACGACGAATATCAAGATCCGGAAGATTTGACCCTTGGCTCACAATTCAAGACATCGTGCCTGTTTGAGAAGTATGGCGTTACTGAAGGGTTGAACTTCATCTCAAACAGATATGCTGATGTAAATATAGATGGATTGTTTGCCGAGATGGCCAAAAAGGTATTGGGGGTCCACTATCGATTTGAAAAGGATGACATACAGCATCTTTCCAACTTCAATTTTGCTATATATTTCTGGTCTGAATACGCGTTAAAACATATAGAATTTGTCGAGGGGCTTATAGAGGATGGAGAGTTTGAGGATGCTTTATGTGTGCCGACTATGGCCGGGAATGTATATGAGCCGGGAGATGTTTACTCTCGCAAGATTGTTGATTTTGTCGCGAAGAAAATACCGGGATGGGAGGATAAGCTGCCATCAGATCTGATTCCGGAAAATGAAGATGATGACAAGAACTTGATAAACAAACTCAATTTCAGAGAACAGCTTTCGTTCGAAGACGGGCTAAATGCCTTGAAGACTATAAAAAGTCGCGATAAGAGGAAAGATATTCTTGAATGGATGGAAGAGGATTATGACGACTCCTATTCGGAACTAGTCGAAGAATATCGGAGCCGTGAAGACTCTATATGGAAAAACGGCAAGGCCGAAGACAAACACATCAGCGAACTTTATGGCATTGCGCCCGATTCCAAGACGTTGCGCGAATTTTTCCGTGACAACGAATATGTTCTGAATTCTGAATACATCTCATCATGGGACAAGGATAAGTATCGCTCCATTTGTAAAATGATGCAAATCCCTGTCATCGAAGAAGATGCGATGTCATTTGCCCCAGAGGGAATCAAAACGGATCTTGCAAAGTATTTCGAAGGGCGACTTCTGGTCGTGGCCGGAATAGAGGATTCTGAGGAGTGGTCGGAATTGTTTGAAAAGTATAAGGAAAAGATTTCCACGATGTCTTTCTGTCGTTGTACGTCCATTTCATGGACATACAAAGAGAATGAGAAGATCAGCCAGAGCAGCAAAAAATTCTATGCGAAGGATGGCGAGTTCTATTTTGTAAAAGATTGGTGTACAAAGCAAGTTTACACGGATTTCATCAGAGAACTATATGATTATATAGGATGTACCATCAATGAAGACCAGTTTGCCACTATCCTTGACCCTGATGAGGACATCCATGACCTTCTCGAAGATTATTATAGTCTGAGAACGGGTGAATACATACAGGAACTTGCAAATTACGATAGATCATATGTCAAATATACCGGAAGAAAGGTAACCGATGAAGTCGAAGAAGAAGACGGATTCGTGGAGTCCGGTAACGACTATAAACCTAAACGTTCTCCATCGTATGCTCAGGAGGAAGAGGAAGATCTGCCGAATAATCAGGACAGTGTTGAAGAAGAGGAGACACAACTTGTCGGTGGTGAAAAAGATAAAGACGAAAATGTCGAAGTCAATGACGAGTGTGATAATGCTTCAGGGTCTAATGCCCATCCGGCTGCAACTGAATCCCCAAAGTCCGGGGCTTCAGTTCGGAAAGATGATGACGAGCCGATTAATAAAGCAGGCTTGAATTCTGAAACCGAAGATTATGATTCAGACGGCTCTGATATAGACTTTCCTGATATTGATCAAAGTGCGGGACAGGATGACAATTCTGTATTTGACCCAGACGAAGGCGAGCCTATCGGTGATGTGACAAAAGACAGGAGAAATTACGAACCTGTCGGTGCGCATCCACATGAACCGCGTCAGGCAAGGCGCAAAGCGGCCAAACCATTTACGAAAGAAGAGGTCAATCGGCTCCGTTCCAATGGAACTCCTCTGGAGCTCGAATCATTGCCTCCCACAAAAGAAGAACTCGATGTGCTTGCACAATGTGGTATCAGCCCGGAGCAGATAGCAGACACCAACTACCTTGCCCAACTTCGGTTATATCGTAACCTCCAGAAAGACCTCGGAGAAGATCCAGAAGAGTCTCTTTCTGAGTTTATCCGTAATGCAGATGATGTCACTGAGCACAAGATGAAGAGCGGAAAATACGTTCATGCCTGCAGCGCAGCACGCGGCGTGATGTATGTTTCTCCTTCCGTATGGAATAAAATGATGGATGACAAATGGGTCATCTGTGTTTATCTTGATGGTAAGGGTAATAATTTCAAATATATCAACACTTCTGAACAGTTCCTTGAACTCGTACAGAAAGATGATGTTGTCATAAAGATCACAGGAAAAGAGAAGGTGGATGTTGTGAACAGCTTGTATACAGGACTGCTTGAAGATGTAAAGGGTACCGCATATACTCTTGTCCGTGTAGCCGCTAGGACGAATATGGATGCTGTGTTTGCCCATTATATAGGAGCTATGGCGGAGAGAAACGATGGTAATGAACCCGAAAACCTTGATGAATATTAGGTTATGGATCGAAGGATAGACAATTATAAATCTTTCTTCACGGATCAAGTGAAGGAATCCGTTGATGAACAGCAGAAAAAAAATCGTTCTACAATGTGTCAGTTGTTCAAAACCGACGCACTTTCGCTTGGTTACGTAGAACGTGTTCAGCCCGAACTTGGAACGGTTATCATCAAATTCCCCAAGAGGATGGCTCCCAGACTGAAGGTGCAGCGTTCCATTACAATTATAAAGAAAGCCGCACGCCAGGAACTCGGAGAAAAAGTTACTGAGTGGACCTGTAAATGGGGCGATTTCTGTGACAATGCTGATTATCACTCGCCGGGCTCAAATATCACTCCTCTTCACTATGTCACAGGAAAAGACAACGGATACGATTATGTCGCTTGTACCGGTCTGAGCGGCAAGCTATATGACCTTTTTTTGAAGGCAACAAAAGAGGGGAAGTCCCTTTCCGTGATCATTTACGACCCGTTCCCGCCTATCGAGTACTACAGGAATATGGTCCACTACATGGATGTAAACCCTGACGATGCCAATCTTTATCTTGAACCGGCAATGAAATACGAGGACTGGCATCCGGAAGAACTCGCGTTTGATAAAGAGAATCCTGACGGAATCGCCGACACAATTGAAAAGACGCTTGAAAATGAGAATATCTGCATTGTTCAAGGGCCTCCTGGCACTGGTAAGAGTTACACAATCGCGACCATCGTTTCACGATATCTTTCTTGCGGTAAATCGGTTTGCGTGACAACTATGGCGAACAAAGGGCTTGTTGAATTGATCAAACAAGAACCTCTTGCAAAGTTCGTTACCGAAGGACGCGTGAGCAAGACGAACCTTTCTGTGGATGAACGTGCTCAGATAAAAGGAGTCAAAAATGCATCGAATGACCTACTTGTAACTCCCGGGGAGCTTGTGTGCGCTACGAATTATGTCCTTTCCGGTGTCTTCAGCGAGAAGAAAATGGAAACCAATGGATTGCCTTCATACGACCTGATAGTCATAGAAGAGGCATCGCAAGCTTTCTTGACGACCATTTCCGCTTTCATTTCTTTGGGTCAAAGATGCCTTGTCGTTGGAGACCCTATGCAGTTGCCGCCAATTGCAAAGACGGACAATCCACTATATAATTCTTGGAATGTAAACACTCAGTTGGACGGATTGACGACATTTGCGCTTGGCTCTAAGGTTAAATCATATCGTATTATAACGACATTCCGATTGACGGCAAGGTCTGCGGCTGTCACCAGCCTTTTCTATGGAAATCGATTCGTCTCTGTCAAGGATGATTATCTTGACTATTCTATGACGAATAGCCGGCTGTTCCCGAATGAAGGCGGCGTTTTGTTCTATCCTACAGGAGACATGCGTAATGGAGTCTATTCTGAAGCTGCGGACAATATTATTCATAAGGTTGTATCTCTGCTTGAAACATACTACCCCAACAGGAGCCTAGCGATTATTACGCCCTTCCGGGCTACCGTCACTGAACTTCAAAAGCAATTTGCGACTTCAGATTCTACGATTGATATTACGATAGAAACTATCGACAGGATTCAAGGTATGACAGTGGATTACGCAATTCTTTATCTTCCCGGAAGAAATCCCGCATTTGCGTTGGAAGACAAACGGTTCAATGTTGGTACCAGTCGTTCCTTGAGCACCACACTGATTGTTTCTGATATTCCGCTGGATGAGCTTAGTAATTTCCACTCTGCTTCGCCTCTCGTTCTCAAGTTTATGTCCAGGTGCGATAAAGTCAAGGCAAACGAGCAGGTGGAACTTTGTGAATCATTGCCATCGGTAGAGGAGACGCCACATAATCCCATCGAAGAAGAGTGTAAAAAAGAACAGGTGCCTCTTGATAAAACGGAGCAGGAGGAGAAACCGGCAATCGGGTTAAAAATTGTCGGCAAAATAGATCTGTCCAAATTTGAACGGCCCAAAAAGGAGATTGTAGAGAATAAAAAGAATTACTACATCATTGATACGAATGTGTTTGTAAACTGCCCGGATATCATTGGCAAGATTGACAAGGCATATCCAGTAATCCTGTCTGCAAAGGTTGCAGATGAACTGGATAAAATGAAAATCAAACTGGATGAACAGGGAAAGCAGAACGCGGAGAAGGCCCTCAGAATCCTCAACGTCAATCCGGATCACGAAATCATTTACGAGTTTGCGGACACTTCATTGTTGCCTGATGACTTTGACAAGAGGTCTCCAGACAATATGATTCTCTCCGTTGCACTGAAGTACAAGGATGAAAATCCTATTATGCTTACGTCAGACAACGGACTTCAGCTGAAGTCCAAGATCTTCAAGATAAGTACAATATCGCTCAGGAATTTCTTGAAACATTAAATGCGGATATCAAGGATATTGCAGAATTTGCGGATCTCAAGAGACTTATTACGGACAAAACATCGCAAATGTTTTTGTTACGAAATCTGCCACATCCTGTACTCTTCCGTGTATTGACTTCTTCAGGTCGTCTGGGAGCGCATTCTCTTTGTGAAACTCGATTGCCCCTGTATCTGGATTTGTCTCTCGATGCCAATCTGCCGGCATTCGATTGAGCCTTATAGTCTCCGCCCCAGACCTTATTGCGTTATTATCTATTGTCCCGACGTCTAATCAAATCCTCTTCGTACTGAATAAAGCGTTCCGTCAGCTATGAAGGTGAGGAATTCGGCGGTACTGTTACGTATCATAAGACTCATATCAGATGAGTAACCTTGATTTTTTTGTAGTTCTTGCCGGAAATGCCGAGCAGGGACATTGTGTCATCTTTGATGATGAGTTCTCCTTTCTGGAGAGAGGCGATTTCTGCCTTGAGGTCGTTGAAGTCTTTGCCTGTCACGCCGAAGATGTCCTTTATTACCGAGTCGTTGATGCTCTGCTGCTTCATTATGAGCGGGTATTGGGCGTTGGCGTAGAAGTCGAAGTGCTTGCTCTTGAAGCTGTCCATATTCTGGGTGGCGAGGATGATGCTGAGACCTTTGTTTCGACCGACTGCAATCAGATTCCGGAGAGGCTGGTTGTCGAAGTCAAGCATATAGTGGGCCTCATCGATGATGGTGAAATGGCGGATCTGGACGCATCCCTCATTGACAGCCTGTTTTTCCAGCTTTTCGTAGATGTTGTTCAATTTGGAGATGACGAAATAGACGATTGCCTTCGCGATGACACCGTCCTTCGGGAAACTGTCCATCTTGACAATATAACAGCTATTGACAAGGTCAACTTTGTCCTCTTTCTCGAACAGATTGTTCCGCACAAGTTGTTTGAGGACGGAGGAAACGCTGTCATCCTTGTCCGGGTTGACCATCTTGCTTCGATACTGGTTCAGCATATCGGAAAAGGTGATAGGGCGGCCATCTGTTTTCTTGTATGCGTCAACAATCGCCTCGCTGAGACGGTTACTCATATTGGCGCTTATGCTTGCTTTGTCTATTGCGCAAAGGGCATTCGCCATCTCCGTCGAGTAGAGGTTGATTTCATTGATTGGACGACCGCTGAAATCCTTGAACGGTGTGAAAGGCAGCGGGGCTTTTACCGGGTCAAGGATGCTTGACCTGTCAACTTCGAAGTGCTGAAGCCAGTGGTTGTTGGCGGGGTCGGAGAACTCTCCCTTGTAGTCAAACAGAAGGAAATTGACGGGGTAGGGACTTTCGACGGACAGGCTGCGGAACTGTTCGATGATGACAGCGAGAAGATTCGTCTTGCCTGAGCCTGTGGTGCCTGCGATGATAACTTGAGCGTTGCTCACGGAACGCCCGTTGATGTTCAGCCTGGCCTCAATTCCGTCGCCGTATTCTCCGATTGTCAGGTCAAGCATCGGGATGCCTGATGAAGCACATTTCCTGTCGCTTTCCGCATAGAGGAACGCATTGAGGTTGTCGTCGCTCATCAGATACCTGAGTCCTCTGTGCATTTCGGCGGCTACAATTTTAGAGACGGTAGTCGCATCTTTCAGGTCGAGTCCCAGGTCTTTGTATCGCAACTTGATGAAAGCCGAGAACAAGGGTTTCAGGTCACTTGCCGTGAAAAATGTCGGGACAAGCCTTTGGCTGTTTTTCGATAGCGGTTCGCGCTCGACCTCGTCTGCGTTACGGGCCTCCGGAAGATTCAGACCCACCAGAAGGCATATCCTCATCACCTTGTTCAACGGGAAAAGGTAAGGATTGCACCCGTCAATCTGTCTGGTCAGATTGAATTTCGACTCCAACAGATTCTTCAACGGCGTTATATCGTCAATTATGCCTTCCGCCTGGCGAAGGTTGTCTAATACAATGTCCATAATCTAATTGTCCAATTGGATTCCAAAATATCCGGGTTCTACGGATGTTGACTGCCTTTCGACATCTCGCTTCAACGTGTAGGATCGGGCGATGAATGGTTCAAGCTTTATGTAGTCGCTATCTTTGCGTATCTCCGAGGTCGTACACAGAAGAATCGTCTGTTCCGCCAAGTCAGGGAAATACAGTTCCATCAGGGCGTCCCGGCTCTCTTCATCCAGAACTCCCATCACCGTGTCAATCATCACAGGCGGGTTGTAGTCGCCAAGGTTGCGGAGAACTTTCAGAAGGACCTGAATGAAAATCTGTTTGGATGCCGCATTGAGCTGGTTCAGGGATATCTGATTGCCAGCTTTGTGATACAGTTTTATGGAGAAGTGTTCCATCCTGTCTGACAGTTCCACCCGGGATATGTAGCCCTTGTAGGAAATCAGCAGTTCGTTGAGCTGCTCTTTCATTTCGGTCTCGATCTTCTCCTTTTTACGTTTGAGAAGACTGTCGGCCACCTCTTCAAAGAAGGATTTCAGCTTGACCAGCGTGTCGTATTTGACGTCAGGCTCCTGCTGCACCTGAATGTCATATCTGTGAATCTGCTTGTCCAGTTTCGCGATTTCCGCCTTGATGTCATCCGCTTCTTGTTTGCAGGACTCCAGTGTGCGCTGCGACTCTTCATAATCTTTTATCAGTTCAGCATTGCCTCCGCTCTGCTGTCTGAGGAGAGTGTCACGCTGCATCTTCTGATCATGCAAGGTGGCGATACGCGTGTCGATGTCGTGTTTGAGTTCATCCAGTTGAAGGAATCTGTTGAATGAACTGCCGGTCATAATGCGTTTTATTGCGGAGAGCTCGGCATCGTCGATGAAAGAGTATTTGTCAAGCTTGCCAGAAGGCTGCTGCCGGTCGTAGATGTAATCGATGATTTCCTTGCCATCGACCTGTTCGGGACAGAGGCACTTGCGTTTCAGATATGTGAGAATCTTGTCGGTGATGTCTCTGATCTGATCCAATGACAGAGAATCGCTCATCATCTTCTTCAATTCGTCTTTGTGCCGGATGAGGTCATTGATGTCAAGGGACATATTACTGAATATCTTTGGTATGAAAATGTCCGTCTCTATCGAATCGACGATGCTCTTTATCTGCTCGTTGTAGTTGCGTGCGGCTTTCTCTGTTTCGCTTATGCTTTCGTTAAGGTTGTTGATCTTTATAGAGTTGTCGGCAATGGTCTTGGCTCCTGCTTTAGCGATGTCGTATTCTTCCTTTAACCCAACAAGATATTTATACAGCCGATCCTGTTCGGCGGTGTTCCGGTCAAGTTTCTCGACCAGCGCCGCCTTGCTCGCGCAGAGTCCGTTGTATTCTTGCGCCTCCTGTTCGGCGGCTAATCTCCTAGCCGCCCATTCCTGCTGGAGTTTCTCGGAGGCCCGCTTCATCTGAATGTATTTGTTGAAGCCCATTACATTCTCGATGTTCTCCTGTATCAGCTGCGAAAAGACGCCTTCTTTCAGCAAGTCGCTGGACTGCATCGCATCGAACAGGAAATATTTACTCAGCTCCTGGGGAAGATTCGCCTTGATGATCTTGTTGACCTGCTGTTCCGCAACGGTGCGCTGCGCGACGGGCATAGCCGTGCCATAGACGAACTGGTTGCCGTTCATATTCAGCGAGACGCTTTCGACCGGCTTTTCGGCGGTGTTCAACTTGTAGCCTCGTTTGAGTATGTAAGTCTGTTCCTGCCCGAGAACCTGTCCGGTGAAGGTCAGTTCAAGCCAAATCTCGGGAGTCTCCGTTCCGATGGCTCCGTTGTTCAGAAGTTCCCTGAACTGCTCCTTAGTGGAAATCTTCAGCCCGTACAAGGCTCCGCATATCGCTTCGAACAACGTGGTCTTGCCGCCGCCGTTCATACCTCCAATCAGAATTATCGGGCGGTACTTGGTAGTGGACAAGTCAAGGTCTAAGGACAGATAGGTCTTGTAGTTCCTTATCTTTATGTGCTTTATCACCATAGTACGAGCCTCCTATCTGAGATGCTGAACGGCATCGTTTATTATCGCTTCCGTGTCGGAATCGCTCATCTCGATTCTGTCGACTTTGGCGGCGTGATATTTTCTGAGTATTTCTTCACTGAGCCAGTCGAAATCTATTTCGTGAGCGAGGCATAGACTCTTTATCAGGGAGAGGTCTTCCTCCCGGATGCCGTAGTGCAGAAACTTGTGGTCTAATCCTTGTGCCATAATTGATGTGGTGTTATTGTTCGTATTGTTCCGGATAGAAGCACTCCCAGCCGGTGAGGTCATCGGTGTCGGAAATCGGGAGCGGAGAGTACTTCCAGTTCTCCCGATCGAAGATGAGGATGCCGCCTTTTAGACCGAGCGCGGAGTTTTCGCCATTATGCATATATTCCAGAAGCGCGTTGTGCTTGTTGGGGGCGTTCTCATCGCTGTTCTGGGACTTCGTGTCGAAGAGGAATACCTGACCGTTCTTCATGCGGATGACATAGTCCACATAGAAGAGCGACTGTTCGCCCCGGACGTTCTTGTAAGGGACGGCGTAGTTCATTATTCCGTTGTCGCCATTCTTATACCACCAGTCGATGTACCGGGTGTGCTGCTCCAGAAATTCGGAGAAGTTCATCTCCTGGAAAGATGCGTTGCGAGAGGAGACGAAAGGCAGCAGAGCGTGATTCTTCTTGGTGTCATCGATGTAGTTGACCTGCTCGTTGTACACTCTCTCTTCCGGGACTTCCCATTTGTAGGAAATCAAATCTCTTTCGGATGCCTTGCGGCGGATATTAAGTGTCTGTCTGTAGGCGTTCAGCGAAGCGTGGATGAGTTCTACGAATTTAGGTCTGTTGCCGTGATAGAGAACGATTTTCTTGACATCGGTCTCGAATACTTCAAACAGAGACTCCATCGCTTCTTCGATGGCATTTTCAAGAACTGCAAGGCTCTGGTGTTTTTCCCATTCGGTCAGCTGTTTAAGGCAGAAGTCATCGAATACCCGTTTCAGTTCTGACTCCGTGCGTGCGAATTTTACTTTGCTGTCCACTTCTATGACACCAAGTTCATTCAGTATGGGCAGGTCTTTTGGGATGTCTATCGAGATGCTTCTGACGTTGAAATTTATGCCGAATCTGGATGCCGCCATTCTGTTGTCGGATGTCTTGTTGTCAAACGAGAGCAGCTCAGGGGAATCGTCATCGCCGAACAGGTCGAAAAGAGACGGTTCGTAAATCTTTGTCCAGTTCTTGGCCATCTGTTCCTTGAGGACGGTCTTGAATCCTGTACCGAGACGCATACGGTCTGTACCTTTCCGCTCGACATAAACAGAAGGGAGGGCGACATTGTTGAGTGCGGGCCTTCTGCGTGCCGTGAGTTTCGAGATGTAGTCCAGGTCGTCTTTGACAATCTGAATCTTGTCACGGCTCAAGTCGGTGTAGACATAGCCCATATTAAGTGACTCCTTTGAGTAGTACTTCTGCTCGGGCATACGGAGAATTCTTCCTATGGTCTGCATAGTGAATGTGAAGCTGTCCAGCTTTCTGAATATGAGAAGCACAGCGGCGCGAGGGCAGTCCCAACCAAGTGCAATAGCCTGTTTGAACAGCAACACTTCGGTAAGGTTGCCGGGAGCCTCAAGATTCTCAAGGTTTTCCTTTTCGTTGGAAAGCCAAACAGCAAGCTTCCCGTTTTCAGTCGTGATGTCGTGCATCGCACGCAAATACTCAATCACCTCTTCCTTGATGGTGTTGTCCTCGGCCGTGTTGGCTTCACTTGAGTCATTCGGCAACTGAATGAGAAGAAGGGGATTTATGCCAACGCCGATCTCTTTATATGCGGCAGCAAGTTCACTCCTTTTATTGAGGGCTTCTTTTATGAGCCACTGGTTGGCCGTGAGCCCGTCGGAGCGGGCGATGTCTATGGCCGGATTAAGCACTATGCCGTTTTTTATCATTTCCTCGGCAATGACATCCTCCCTGAGGACGTTCACAATCTCATCGCCGTTGGTGATCGGGGTCGCAGAAATACGAATCTCCAGCTTGGGATTTATGTTTTGAAGGACTTTCTCGCATTTCTTGGCGTTCTTGCTTCCGAACATATGCTCTTCGTCGATGACAACCACAACAGGGATGTGGTTGTCATCTTGGGTGCGCCGGGTGATGTCATAGAGGGAGGCGGAGTTCTCGGTCTCGCGAATCATCACTGCGTTGTCCTTGTTGATGCTCTCCCAGTTCACGAACAGGACTTCGCCGTGGTGAATGTAGCCATCGCCGGAGTGGTCCAGTTCATCGTAGATGAGGGGCTGCAGGATGCGGGTCTCGGTGAAGAAGTTCTTCATCTTGAAGTAGCTCTGCTCGTGGAGCTTGTTCGGGGCTATCCAGATGAGGGCGAGCCTGTCGTAGTTGCAGTCCGTGCGCTCGGGAAGTTCGCTGACGAGCCGTCCGAGCATTTCGGATGCCATCACGGTCTTGCCGGAGCCGGTGGGGGCTTTGAACACGAGTTTCTTTCTCCTGCCTGTGCTGTTGAGCAGCTTTATGGTTTTGGAGACAAGTTCGCTTACTGCGGTCTCCTGATATTTCACTTGCTTGAGCATATCTATTCCTCCCCGAAGATTAAACCGGTGAACTCGGTGCTGTCAGCATTGTCTTCTGCCGGTGCGATGCCGTTGTTCTGAACTCCTTCCAACAGTTTGGTTTTCCGTTTAGGAAGTACTTTCTGGTAGGCGTTGTATATCGCCGCCGGAAGGGCGCAGAGTTCAACCTTGTCAAGTACGTCCACAAAGTCATCGTCGTAGGCATAGTTGCCGGGGGCGAAGACATAGATGAGGATTTTCCCTTTGAAGTCCATCTTCGCTATTTCCTCGACAAATGCCGGCACGGCAAGTTCGTTGTAGATGACAAGCATACGCCTGTCATTCTTTTCAAAGTATCTTGACACCGAAGCTTTGAGCTTGAGACTGCCGAATGTCTTGACTTCCCGGTAGATGTCCTCCTTGATGCAGAGCATATCGGTAGCCGCGAATACTAACTGATGCATATTCCGGCTTGTCCGGTCACGCCCGATGAAGTCTGTCCTGTAATAGCGGAGCGTGTTGGCTGTCAACCCGGGGATGTCTTCACCTTTAGGGGTGGTGTAGCCATTGATTACCCGCTTGTTGCGCTCGTAGGTCACATTTTCGCAGATGCCATTCTCGTTGTTGGTTACGAGGATGCATTTGCGGTGTCCGCCGTCCTCGGCATTGAGCTGCATCGTGGCGTGAA
>CAVCPY010000011.1:0-5984 GCA_963604245.1 Eggerthellaceae bacterium | reverse complement strand
AAATGGCCGGAAAGGCCGCGTAAGAAAAAAGAGGAATTATTTTTAAACAGCTTCTAAGAAGCTTTCTGAATATGTCCCGGCGGCTTCTCATAATCCTTGGACCTACCGCTGTCGGCAAGACTGACTTCAGCGTCTCGAAGGCTTTGGAATATGGCTCGCCGGTGATTTCCTGCGACTCCCGCCAGATTTTCAAGGATATGTCGATAGGGACCGCTGTCCCGAATGCTTCGCAGCTTGCCGCAGTGAAGCATTATTTCATTCAGTCTGTTCCTATCACGCAGGCGTACACGGCGGGCGACTACGAGTCGGAGGCCGTGGCTTTGGTCGAGAAACTGTTCGATGAGGGGCACGAGACCCTTGTGATGACCGGTGGTTCGATGTTCTACATCGATGCTGTTTGCAATGGGTTGGACAATCTTCCGGACGGTGATTCCGGTCTTCGGGCCGAGTTGTGGGAAAGACTTGGGAAGGAGGGCGTGGAGGCTCTTGCCGAGGATCTTCGGATCAGGGACCCGCTGACATATTCGCAGATTGACACCCGCAACAGCCAGAGGGTGATCAGGGCGCTGGAGGTTTGTCTGGTTTCGGGGAGGCCGTTGTCCTCGTTCAAGACGGGAGAGAGGCGGAGGCGTTCCTTCGATGTGGAAAAGGTCGGACTTGTGCGGCCGCGCGAGGAGTTATATTCCCGAATCAATCAGAGGGTTCTGAATATGATTGACGCCGGGTTGGTGGAGGAGGTCCGCTCGCTGCTGCCGTACCGGAACTGCCAGGCGCTGCAGACTGTCGGCTACAGGGAAATCTTTGAATATCTTGACGGTAATATTTCTCTGGCGGAGGCGGTGCGTCTCGTCCAGAGGAACACCCGTCATTACGCCAAGAAGCAGCTTACTTGGTGGCGGCACGATAATTCTATACGTTGGATAGAATTATCCAACGTATAGAATTATCCGTCCAACCCCCAGTCCCTTGCGGGACAGCCCCTGGGGGGCACGGGGAAGGTATTCCCCAAACCCCTTCTGTCACTTCGTTCCCGTTGGATAGAACTATCCAACGTATAGAATTATCCGTCCAACCCCCAGTCCCTTGCGGGACAGCCCCTGGGGGGCACGGGGAAGGTATTCCCCAAACCCCTTCTGTCACTTCGTTCCCGTTGGATAGAACTATCCAACGTATAGAATTATCCGTCCAACCCCCAGTCCCTTGCGGGACAGCCCCTGGGGGGCACGGGGAAGGTATTCCCCAAACCCCTTCTGTCACTTCGTTCCCGTTGGATAGAACTATCCAACGTATAGAATTATCCGTCCAACCCCCAGTCCCTTGCGGGACAGCCCCTGGGGGCACGGGGAAGGATTTGCCGTTCTAGAACGGAAGGTCGTCGCTTGGGTCGTCCGCAGGCAGATCGTTGATAGTGGGTGCAGGAGCCTGTTGAGGCTGCGCACCGTAATTCGGCTGCGGCGCCGGGGCGTGGTTCTGCCGGGCCGTTGCACCCTGTCCCGAAGGTGTGATTCTCCAGACGCGCACGTCGTTGTACCAACGTCCGTTATATTCCCTGGCCCTGAGATTGAAAGCCACCTTTACCGAATCCCCGACCTGATACTTGTCCAGATCCTCGACCTTGTCGTTGCCGAACGCCGTCAGACACACGTCAGCCGGATAGTTACCGTCTTGATATTCAAGGACAAAATCCTGCTTTGTCCAGGAGCCTTTCGCTCCCTGTCCGCTTTGCTTGGCAAGTTTCTGTTTGATCCTGCCTTCTATTTCCAATGCCATATATTCGTGAATTTGTAAAAATTAAACCTGCTTGGCGCGAGGGGCGCGAAGCAGGCTTGTTTACGCTGCCTGTGGGCAGAAATTATTTCTTGTCCTCGACTACGGGATTTACAAAGTGCTTTACGGAGTCAAGCTGGATGTCGAACACGAGGGTCGTGTTAGGGTCGATGCCGTTGGATCCGCGCTCGCCGTAGCCAAGTTCAGAAGGAACATAGAGGGTAGCCTTTCCACCCTCGCCGAGAAGCTGGAGACCTTCTGTCCAGGCAGGGATCACCCTGTTGAGGGTGAGCATAACAGCGTCCTGATCTTCCTTTACCTCCTCAATGACGGTCCCGTCGGTGAGGGAGAGCTTGTAATGAACATAGACGGTGTCCTTGCCCGAGGTCGGCTTCACCTCGCTTCCGGCCTCTGCGATGATGTACTGAAGTCCGGACTCGGTCACCTGTATGCCTTCCTTCTTCAGGTTGGCCTGAAGGAACTGCTGCTCCTTTTCCTTGTTGATCGCACCTACATATTCAGTCCTCTTCTGGATGAACTCGTTCATTATGCGGTTCATCTCTTCAGGGTTGACCTTGAACTGCTTTGTGAAATCCTCGTCGCGCGGGGATCCCTTTGAGGCCACGAAATCGGCGGCTCCCTTCTTGATCATATTGAAGTTGAGGTCTCCCATATGGTAGTTCTTGATCATAGAACCGAGCTGGATGCCCAGAAGGTAACTTACAGAATCTACGGTCGCCTTTGAAGGAAGAAGATCCTTGGCGCTAACTGGTTTTACCGGAGTGGCGACTGCGGTGCTGTCAGCTCCGTCAGCCTTTCCGCTGACATTGCCGGAATTGCAGGCTACCGCTGAAAGAAGCATGGCGGCTGCTGCAAACATTGTGATTGTCTTCATAATATCAATAATTTATAAGTTGTCTATGTCCGTTTCGGGGCGCAATGTCCCAAAAGTCCTGCAAATATCGCAAAAAATATTGACTTTAGCAGTCATAAAATTCCAAAATGCTTGTTTATCCCGAAAACAATCACTATTTTTAGAAATAATTAGGAACACTATGGGAATTGACTCGTCATTACTGTATTCCAAGTTAAAAGAATTCTTTGGCTTTGATTTCTTTAAAGGGGATCAGGAAAAGATCATCCGCAACCTTCTTGAAGGCAAGGACACCTTTGTCCTTATGCCGACGGGAGGCGGAAAGTCCCTGTGTTTCCAGCTTCCTGCCCTGGTGCTTCCGGGCACGGCGGTCGTGATCTCGCCGCTCATCGCCCTGATGAAGAATCAGGTGGATGTGATCAGAGGGTTTGTGGAGGAACAGAACGGAATAGCCCATTTCCTGAACTCTTCGCTCAACAGGGCGCAAATCCAGGCAGTCCGCTCCGATGTGCTCTCCGGCGTGACCAAATTGCTTTACGTGGCTCCGGAATCCTTGACCAAGGAAGAGAATGTCGATTTGTTGAGAGAGGTGAACATCTCTTTCTATGCGGTGGATGAGGCGCATTGCATCTCGGAGTGGGGGCATGATTTCAGGCCTGAGTATCGGAGGATAAGGGATATGGTCCAGACCATAGGACGGGCCCCGATCATCGCTTTGACCGCCACGGCCACGCCTAAGGTGCAGAATGACATTCAGAAGAATCTTGGCATACTTGACGCCACTGTCTTCAAGTCATCGTTCAACAGGCCGAATCTTTATTATGAAGTCCGGGACAAGGTCGATCCGGACAAGGACATAATCAGGTACATCAAGCAGCATCCCGGGAAATCAGGAATCATATATTGCCTCAGCCGCAAAAAAGTGGAGGAAATATCGAATTTGCTGAATATCAATGGAATCCGTTCGCTCCCATACCATGCCGGACTCGATGCCAAAACCAGGGCGGAGAACCAGGACCGTTTCCTGATGGAGGACGTTGAGGTGATTGTGGCCACAATCGCTTTCGGAATGGGAATTGACAAGCCGGATGTGCGCTTTGTCATTCACTATGATATTCCCAAGAGCATCGAAGGGTACTATCAGGAGACGGGACGCGCCGGGCGTGACGGGGAGAATGCCGAATGCATAACATATTACAGTTACAAGGACATCCGCAAACTGGAGAAATTTATGCAGGGCAAGCCCGTGTCCGAGCAGGAGATAGGACGGCAGCTGTTGATGGACACCGTGGCGTACGCCGAATCGAGCCTGTGCCGCAGGAGGTTGTTGCTCAATTATTTTGGTGAGGATTATCCGCAAGACAGCTGTGGGCTGTGTGACAATTGCGTCAACCCTAGACCTACCTTTGACGGGCGCAAGGAGATGTGCCTGGTGATCCGGCTGATAAAGTCGCTCCCGGAGCATTTCAAGGTTGACCATCTTGCCCTCGTCCTGGCCGGCGAGACGAATGCGATGGTAAAGTCATACAAGCACGACACCTTGCCTTTGTTTGGGTCGGGGAGCGGCCACAGCGTGAATTTCTGGTGCGCGGTCGTGCATCAGGGTCTTTTGCTTCATCTTCTGGAGAAGGAGATTGAGACGTACGGGCTGATATATGTCACGAAGCAGGGCGAGGAGTTCATCAATGATCCTTTCGAGATACGTCTGGTGGAGGATCGGGCGTTTCAGGCGAAAGATTCGGATGACGAGGAGGATGACGAGCCCGCGGCAGGGACCGTGGCTGTGAAGGGAGGCGGAGGAGACGCCGCTCTCCTTTCTATGCTCAAAAGCCTTCGTAAGGATCTGTCCCGCAAACTGAACCTTCAGCCGTGGATAATATTCGGCGATCCGGCCTTGGAGGATATGTCAATCCTTTATCCGGTCACCTACAAGGAGCTGTGTAATTGTCAAGGAGTCGGTGACGGCAAGGCGAGGAAATACGGGAAGGAGTTCATCGATCTTATCAAGCGGTACGTCGATGAGAACGACATAACACGTCCTGAGGATTTCGTGGTCAAGTCAACCCCGACCAAATCGGCGGACAAGGTGTTCATAATCCTTCATATAGACCGGCGGATGGCTCTTGAGGACATCGCCGAGGCCAAAGGTCTTGAGATGGAGGATCTTCTTACCGAAATCGAAAGCATCGTGTCATCGGGCACGAAGCTGGATTTGAACTACTACATCAGTCAGGAGATTGATGATGATGTGGTCGAGGAAATCTATGAATATTTCAGGAACGAGGCCACCTCTGACTCGGTCGAAGATGCGCTCAGGGCTCTCGGAGCGGACTACGAGGAAATGGAAATCCGCCTTGTCAGAATCAAGTTCCTCTGCGAGATCGCTTCGTGAATCATATCGTGACCATCTTCAGTCTGCGGCCTTCGTAGTGTCCGAGTCTGCGGAATCCGCACATCTTGACGTATTGTGCGAAGTAGTCGAACCTGTCTCCGACCTGCTCCGGGGTATGTGAGTCGGAACCGAGGCAGATGATTTCCCCTCCCAGCTCAAGATACCTTATCAGAATGTCCCTGTCGAGTTGTGGGGTGCGCAATCCGTAGGTCTTGTAGCTTTTTGTGTTGATTTCCAACCCTTTGCCATTCTCTATCAGGTACTTGAAAATCTCGTCGAACAGCCCCGGGAAATCCCTGTACAGCACGCTCTCCTTTGGGTAGGGCGCATAGCGGGCCACATAGTCGAAATGCCCCAAGATGTCGAAGTCTCCAAGCCATTTCATTTCACGCAGAATGGTCTCAAGGTAGCGTCCGTAGGCCTCTTTCCAGTTCTTGCCTTTGTAGTACGGGCCGAAATACGGGTCGGTGTCCTCCAGATAGTGGACTGATGCGATGATCTGGTCGAACCTGCGCTTTGAGAGAAGATCCCTCGTCTGTTCGTGGTCCCTCTCCTCAAGTCCCAGCTCTATTCCTTTGAATATCCTGAATTTTCTGGATTTGACTTTCCCGAAGGCTCCGTCGGCGACGAGCCCGTTCACCCTGTCGATCTCCGCCTGTTGGGCCTCCACGTCGAAGACCTCGCTGACTATGGGCTCGAACTCTTCCTTCATCTTCGGGACGTAGAAATCACAATGGTCGGTGAAACATATTCCTCCGAATCCTTTTTCCGCCGCCGCCAAAGCGCTTTTTTCAACTGTCGTCCCCCCTCCGTCGAATGAGAATTGGCTATGATTGTGTGTATCGAAAAACATAGGCACGAATATAGCATTTTTTACTTAAATTTGTAAGTTGTATTAAGAAGCTGTTTAAAAATGGTTCCCGCATTTTATTATGCGGAATTTTCGAGACA
>CAVCPY010000010.1:0-15314 GCA_963604245.1 Eggerthellaceae bacterium | reverse complement strand
CATCCGGTGGAACGGGCTTCTGCCGGACAAACGGGACCCGGGCGGCATTTCGTCCGGTGGAACGGGCTTCTGCCGGACAAACGGGACCCGGGCGGCATTTCGTCCGGTGGAACGGGCTTCTGCCGGACAAACGAGACGCGGGCGGCATTTCATCCGGTGGAACGGGCTTCTGCCGGACAAACGGGTCTCGGGCGGCATTTCATCCGGTGGAACGGGCTTCTGCCGGACAAATTATATGGATTATGGGCACATTTATAGAAAGAGAAAAGTGTTGTGAGGCGACATTTCGGTCAGGAGAACCGTATTGGCATACCTACACTTCGGGGAAAGACACGCCGTTGCTTTTTGTGCGCGGGGAAGATCTCGTGTTTGTGATGAATGTGGTTGCGCAGGCGGCGGCTCTTTTTCTGGAGGTCCGGATTATTGCGTTCGAAGTGATGAACAACCATTTTCACTTTGTGGTTTCTGCGGAGGAGAGGGCTATACGGGTGTTCTGGGAATATGTGAGGAAGAGGTTGTCGAGGTCGTTCCCGCTGATGAAGGCGCTTCAAATAGATCTTAAGCAAATCGGCGATCTGAACTCATTGCGCAACAACATCGTCTATACAAACCGTAACGGCTATGTGGCTGACTCCGCCCATACTCCGTTCAGTTATCCTTGGGGTACCGGCCGCTATTATTTTCTGAATTGGCCTGAAGGGAAATCCCTGTCTTCCATATTCGTGGACAGCAGGAGGAAAATGTTCCGATGCCGCACTCCTGTGCTTCCGGCAGGGTGGGAGGTCAGAGACGGTTACGTCGCTCCGTGGAATTACTGCTCCATAAAGTTCGGTATGTCGATGTTCAGGGATGCGCACCACTACTTTGCCTTGGTCAGCAAAAACGTGGAGGCTTACGCTGAATTGGCCGCCGTACTTGGTGAAGGTGAATTTCTTACAGATGCGGAACTTTTCACCCGTGTGGTTTCTTTGGTGCGGACTGACTACGGAGTCTCCACCATTAAAGACTTGGCCAAGCCTCAGAAATTCGACCTGGCCAGAAAACTCCGCTTTAAATTCCGTTTGTCAAACGGCCAGATCCGCCGGGTGCTTGGCCTGTCCAGCTACGAGGTCGATTCGCTTTTCCCTCTGACTGCGGAAAAGTGATGACTGCGCTTATTTTTGGTTGCGAAAATCGGAGAATGGGCGTATATTGAGTGGAGCGTTTGGCTCGGGTTTGTTTTATGAATAGTACAATGACTTGCTTATGAGAATTATACACACAAGTGACTGGCATCTGGGACATATTCTGTACAGGTACGATAGGAGTCGGGAGCAGAGGGATATGCTTGGCCAGATCGAGAAGATTGCCGGGGAGGAGAAACCTGACGCGTTGGTGGTCAGCGGGGATGTTTACCATACGGGACAGCCTTCGGCGGCCGTGCAGAGGATGTTCACGGAGGCGGTGATGAGACTGCACGAGGCCTGCCCGGAAATGGAGATCGTCATCACGGCTGGAAACCACGACAGCGCGTCAAAGCACGAGGTCTCACGAATATTATGGGAGACCCAGAAAGTGAATATGATCGGTTCCGTGGACAAGGACAATCCGGACAAGCTGATCGTTGAGGTGTCGGGGAAAGGATTCATCGTCGCCATACCGTACGTGAATGAGAGAAGTATGCCGGAAGGATTCTGCCAGAGCCTGTTGGACAAGGTGGCCGAAAGGAACACTGAAAACCTTCCTGTTGTCATCTCGGCCCACACGACTGTGGCCGGATGCAACTACACCGGACACGAGGATATTCGTGAATTATCAGTGGGAGGGATTGACTCCGTCGGACTGGAGGAGTTTGGCGAAGGGTACGACTACATCGCGCTCGGACATATTCATAAGCCGCAGACAATCGCAGGCTCCGGGAAAAGGGCGCGCTATTGTGGCACGCCGCTGCCGGTAAGTTTCGACGAGGCTTTCGGGCATAGTGTGTCGGTCGTGGAGATCGCCTCGCACGGGGCGGTCCCGCAGATTCGGGAAGTGCCGATAAAGACCCATTGTCCGCTGGTGAATATTCCTTCCTCAGGCTTCGGGAAATGGGATGAGGTAAAGGAACTGCTGAAAGATTTTCCTAAGGACAATCTGGCGTATATCCGGTTGAATGTCGAGGTCGAGGATAGCCTTCCGCCTGATGCGGTGGTCGAGGCCAGGAATATTCTGAGTGGCGGCCTGGGACTTTTCTGCACGATAAACGCTCGCCGTGCAGCCTCTGGAAAGTCGGACCGTAAAACCCTTTCCGTGTCGGAATTCCAGGCTATGGAACCGCTTGAGGTCGCGCGGCTGTACGCTGAGGACACGGGAATAACGTTCACGGATGAACTGGCGGAACTGTTCCGTGAGGCGGAGAAAGAAATTAGGAATGATGTAAATGAATAATTTAGACTGACTTATGAAAATACAGAAGCTTACGATTCACAACATCGCGTCCATCGAAGACGCTGTGATTGATTTTGACAGCAAGCCGCTGTCGGACTGTGATGTGTTCCTTATCACTGGCAAGACCGGGGCGGGGAAGAGTACGATTCTGGATGCGATCTGCCTGGCGTTGTACGGGGACACGCCGAGGCTGGCGAACACGCAGATGGAAGGCAGCTCCGCTGATCAGGGGGATGATGTCAAGGTTAACAACCCGGCTAGACTTCTTAGGCAAGGGGCAGGAAAAGGTTATGTCAGACTTGAGTTCAAAGGAACCAATGGGGTTGATTATGAGGCCGAATGGTCGGTGGCCCGAGCATGGGGGAAAGCTAACGGGAAGATACAAAAGAAGAAGGGCGACTGGGTTCTCAGAAATTTGGATTCAGGGGCAATTTACGAGGGTGATAAGGAGGTGAGTGCGGAGATTGCAACCGCTGTCGGCCTGAGTTTCAGCCAGTTCTGCCGGACCACGATGCTGGCACAGGGTGAGTTCACCAGATTCCTGAACAGCAAGGACAACGAGAAAGCCGAGATTCTGGAGAAGATCACCGGCGCGGACATCTACACGAAGATCGGGGCGAAAGTCTTTGAGATCACGAGGCGAAAGGAAAAGGCTTCGGCCGATGCTGAGGAGAAAATCCGGGATATAAGAATCCTTTCAGATGAGGTGAAAGACCAGAAACTCAAGGAGAAGGAGGCGAAGATAGTCGAGGCGGAATCCGCCCGCGCGGCAAGAGACGAGTGCGGTAAGAAAATGGACTGGCTGAAGCAGGAGGCCAGATTGAAGGCGACAATAGAATCCGACACCAAGGCTGTGGCGGAAAAAGAGGCAGTTATGAAGACTGATGAATATGTCACCGAGGAGAACCTTGCCGCCTCGTTCAGGACTACGGAGGCCGTCCGGGGAAATCTCGAAAACCAGAAGAGGGAAGAGATGGCTGCCGGGGAAGCCAGGATAAGGATCTCCGGATTGTCGGAGAGATACCGGTCGGTAAAAGGAGGATTGGCTTTCCTGAGTGACGAGGAGAAGAGGCTTGCCGAGGAAAAAGCCTCCGTTGACGCGGAGTTGGAAAAGGACGCTCCTTTGCTGCCTGTCCTGGAGAAGGAGCAGACCATTGCGGGGCTCATAGATGTCATAGAGAGCGGCCGGGTATATATTCATAAATCAGAAGCCGGACTTTCGGTTCTGCGGTCGGACTTGACGGAAAAGACTCTGGCGTTGGAGAAGGCGAAGGAAGCGGAGAATGCCGCTGGAAACGGCAGGAGACTTGCCGAGGAGGCGCAGAAGAAGGCCGAGGATGCTTTGGCCGAGTCGAACGCGGCGGCGGTCCGTAAGGAGATTGGAGATCTGAAGGAAAAGTCGGTGGACATCAAACTGGCGCAGGAGCGGTTGTCGC
The DNA here is from genome assembly GCA_963604245.1 of Eggerthellaceae bacterium. Lineage (GTDB taxonomy): Bacteria > Bacteroidota > Bacteroidia > Bacteroidales > UBA932 > Cryptobacteroides. The sequence goes on along the minus strand of CAVCPY010000010.1, from coordinate 11,469 downwards.
TTTTGGAACAGCAGGTTGAAAAGCGTAAGGCGGAAGAGAAGGATATCGCTGAGAAAGAGAAGGCTCTTGACGCCAAGGTTGCTGAACGGGACTCTTTGGCCAAGGTCGTGGAGGCTGATCGCATCAAGTCGGAGTTCGCTGATGAGGTCTATAGAATGCAGAGCAGAACGGTTGAAGACACCGTCAAGACTATCCGCAACAACCTTCAGGTAGGGGATATCTGTCCGGTCTGTATGCGGGAGATCGAGTCGGCGCTGCCGACAGACATTGATTTGCAGAAACGTCTCGCTCCTCTTGAAAGTGCGTGTGAGGAGGCCCGGATTCTGTACCGTAATGACAAGGAGCGTTACGATCGTCTTGTGGCCGAGACTGGAGCGGAGTCTGACCAGTTGCGGAGACAGAAAACCGCATTCGAGAATGACAATAGCATGGAACGGGTGACGGAATCCGTGAGGATGGCTGCTAAGAAGTGCGGTTTGGAAACCGTTGATGACGGTACTCGGGCGGCGCTTGAGGCTATGAGTCAGGAAATACGCTTGCGCCAGCCCGGACTCATCGAGAAGGAAAAGGTCTGCGCACGTCTTGAGAAAGATGCCGCCGACGCTCGAAAGTCAAGCGTAGCCGCAAGGGATGCCGTGGACAAGGCTATGTCAGCCCGTGTCAAGGCGGAAAGCGAAGTTCAGGCCAAGAAATCTGAGATCGAGAGGGTGGAGGCGCTTGTCTCGGACAGGAGCAAAGCAGTTTCAGCAGCGGAGCAAAAGGTCGGAGACATTCTCGTCGGTTCGTCGTGGGAAGAAAAATGGAGAGCGGACACGGGAATATTCAAAAAAGAGATTGCGGAGGCGGTTCGTTCGCATCGGAAGCGTGTTGAGCGCGCGGAAAGCCTGATCAAGTCGGCCGATGAGTTGAGGGCGAGGATAGGCGTGGTGCAAGGAATGGTGGCGTCCATTGAGGAGATGATGCCGTCGTGGAAAGAACTTCCGGCTGCGGAGGCTACGAATATTCCGGGCTTGTCCGATGAGACGGATTCGGTCAAGAGCGCCCTGATTCTGGAGAGGCACAAACTCGCGCGGGCCGAGGAAAACGCGAAGGCGGAATCCTCCGAAGTCGAGGCGTTCCTTTCAGAGCATTCTGAATATGACAGAGCGGCGCTGAAGGCTCTTTCTGAATATTCTGTCACGGTGATTTCCGAGATTGAGCATAGGCACATGGAGGCTTCTGAGAAGTTGGCCGCAGCGAAGGTGGCGTTGGAAACGGATCGGAGGAATGAGTCTGTGCATCAGTCGAACAAGCCGTCCATTGCGGTGGAGGACACTGTCGAGAGCCTGGAGGTTCTGTACAAGAGCAACGATGAGGCTATGTCTGGTGCTACGAGTGCGGCGGCTCTTATGGCAGATGCTCTGAGGCAGGATGAGGAGAACCGGGAGAAAGTCGGCAAGTTGAAAGAGGTGGCCGACAATCTGAGGAAAGAGTTCCTGATGTGGACCCGCCTGAATGATTTGATCGGTGACAGCAACGGCAAGAATTTCCGTAAGATAGCCCAAAGCTATGTGCTTGGCAGCCTTGTGAAGGCGGCGAATCTTTATATGAAGGACCTGACGGACAGGTACGTCCTCACGGTCGTGCCGGGAACGTTCGTCATCGAGGTGGAGGATGCCTATCAAGGCTATGTTTCCCGTCCGGCCAGCACGATTTCCGGCGGAGAGAGTTTCCTTGTGTCCCTTTCTCTGGCGTTGGCGCTGTCCGACATCGGAGATGGCCTCTCTGTCGGCACGTTGTTCATCGACGAGGGCTTCGGCACCCTTTCCGGCGAGCCTCTCCAGAATGCCGTGAACACGTTGAAGACCCTCCGTATGAAGTCCGGCAGGCAGGTGGGCATAATCAGCCACATCGAGGAACTTCAGGAGAAGATTCCGGTCCGCATAGAAGTCAACCAGAACGAGCGCACGGCCACGAGCACCGTGACTGTGGTTTCTTGATCAATGTTTTTCAATAATTAGAAGAAATATGCCAGTCAACAAGAATGCAATGGCAAGGTACCACCGTTTGGACGCTTGCCTGAGAGACAGGAACAAGAAGTTCTACATCGAGGATTTGATCCGGGAATGCGGCGATGCGATCCGGACTTCGGATGACCAGGAATCGACAGTCAGCAGAAGCCAGGTGTTCGCCGACATAAAGACTCTGATGGCTGAATATCCCGGTGCGATAGTCAAAATGAGAGGGGAGCGGGGACGTGTCTATTACCGGTACGCGGATCCGGATTTCTCGATAAACAACCGACCGCTGTCCGTAGATGAGGCAAAGATGATCCGTGACACGATCAAGATGCTCGGACGTTTCAAGGGATTGCCGCACTTTGATCGATTGGAGGAATCCGCCAAGCGTTTCGAGGAGTTCGGTCTGACATCGGGAAATCTGGACTGTGTCGGTTTTGAAAACAACGAGGATCTCGTCGGGCTGGACCATTTCGACGGGCTTTTCAAGGCGATAGAGGGCAGAAAGGTGCTGGAGATAAGATATTCACCCGCATTCGGCCCCGCTGAGGATCGGATATTCCATCCTTACTATCTGAAGCAGTACAACTGCCGCTGGTTCCTGCTCGGCTTCGATGTGAAGGTACAGGCCATAAGGAACTACGCCCTGGACAGAATCAAAGGATTTTCTGTCGTGGATGACATTGAATATATTCCTTATAGTGGAGGTGGCTTTGAGGAATATTTCAAGGATGTCGTGGGCGTGACGGTCATAGAGAATGAGCCTGTTCAGGACATAGAGTTCCTTGTCTATGATGAGAAGACATTCAATTACCTAACAACAAACCCGTTCCATCCCAGCCTGAAGATCCTTAAGGGATACTCTGACGAGGAACCCGCCAGAATGAGTGTCACCGTCCGTCCGAACTGGGAACTGGAAGCTGCCCTGCTAAAGTACGCCGACAACATCCGCGTAGTCTCCCCGGAACCATTCCGCCAACGCTTCCTCGCCAGGCTCAGAAAGAGCCTTGAGCGGAATGAGTGAGGAATATTCTTGATTGTCAGAAAGTAAGCATCTTGCATCTGTAGGTGTAAGATGATTTGTAGGTTTTTTTCAATTCTTCGGACAAGAAAGACCTGTCGATCAGTTGAATGGCTTTGCGAGCCGGGAAAGAGAATCTCTCCAATTCCTTGATGGTCACCTTCTCCGGAAGTCCTATTCTTCTCCCGAACTCGGTGAAGTCGTCGTGACCGATGTTGTGGGTGTCCGACATATTCATACCCTCCTTGAATAGGCCCTTGTCCAATGCGAATATGCGAGGCTCCCGGAGCTGTAGCGATGTGTTGACAAGGTCGTAGGCGGGGGAGAGTCTATATTCCCCATTTCTTTCGATTAGAGAGTAATTTTTCAGGTGGGCATCATCGTTAAGCGTCACAAAGTTAAAAAGGATCTCTATGTAGAAGCGCCTTATGTCGACAAGAGAGGCTTTTACATATTGGCGTATCACCTCGGCGCACTCCTCATAACTTGCCTTGGCGTACTTATAATAGGCACCGCCATTGTCTTTGCTGTAGCCGAGAAGTGCCGCGAAATCTTCCTGTTTGTACTTCCCGTGTGAGTGGACATCAAACCTTTTTGTGAGATATGCCGGGGTCCCATCCTCGAAGAAACAAAGCCCGTTGGCGGCCGTCTCGATTCCATAGACCTGCGAAGCGATCTGCATTGTAACGTGCTCATTGGCATTGCAGTAGTCCTTGTTTATTATGTGGTATCCGGTCTGGCGCGGTTTCAAGATAAATGTCCCTTGCTCGTTCTCGTTGCTGTACCGCAGCCTGCCATCTTCACCAGCCACAACAGAAAACTTTGCCTGGACTCCTGAAAGTGAGATACGACCGGCGTTTTTGATGGCGATGTTCCCTTCGCCGGACTCGTCTTCGGGGCTTGCTCCCGCGAATATGTGTGAAATTTTTCTTCCATCGAAAAGAGATCTTATGGCCGATGGTGAATATGTGTCAAACCCCTCTTCGAGTGTTGACGGACATATGTTTAATTTGTTCATTACTCGATGGTTTTGACTGTTATCGCTCCTATAGTGTCAAACGAACAGGTCGCCAACATTATTCCGAAGTCATCCTCTGGATCTATTCTCAGAAGCTGTGACTGCATCTGCCTGTTCTCTCCTTCGGAAAGCATATTCGCAAAGGCCGGGAAGAGGTATTTTGAGTGATAAGGCTCATTCCGGAGCGGTAGCGTAAGGCTCACAGGTTCGGCATTCTCTCCAAGGAGATACGCTCTGTCGTAGGCGAATGAATATTCCTTGTTGTCATCCTCCTGAAGTGTCCCGCACTTGATTCCGTGCAGATAAATCTCGCAAAGTCTCATAATATCATCCCTTTAATTTTGTCTCCATTTCAAGCCCAAGCACCTCGCAGATTGACAGGTAAGTGGAGATTTTAGGATCTCCTTGCCCTCTCTCCACCGCCACGACAGTGTTGATGCTGATCCCAGCAAGATCCGCAAGCTCGGTCTGCGTTATGTTAAGCACCTTCCTTCGTTCTTTTATTTGAGAACCAATCCTTTTCATTTTCGCAATATGTTGGTATTATTCGGTAATAATAGTGATTATTTGCTGGAAATGCAAACGAAATCGTACCGTAGTGTGAATTTTTGACGAAATCTGCAAGGTGGTTTGTTGATTTATCAGTACCGCGTCACAGCACAATGTTTTGTCTCTTCTTAACCTGACTGGAGCTCCGTTATTCCAAATGGGTTAGAGTGGGTTGAGCTGAGGTTAAAAATGCGCTGATCGCTAAATTGCTTATAGTTAAAGAAATATGTAATACTGGCAGTCAGAATGGAAGACCAACGTTTTACAACTGATTGATAGCCACTTGGTGGTGGTCCATAGCTTTATTATCAATGTTTTATGGAATCGTATGCGCTCTGAGCCGAAAAGATCTCAAAAGATTATGGTTGCGTATCGCTGGCGGATCAAGTATTATAAGATGTAAACATTTGAAAACTATGAATATGATGACAATGAGACTATTGATGGAAGCACCGCCTAAAACACAGGAATATGTGAACCCCACAGTGACATGTTCAGGAATAGGAACCGCTAACGAAGCGGATGTGGTCAAGGCATTTGAGCGGAATGTCCCTTTCCTTGTCGAGAATAAAGACCGCATCAGTCTGATGGCTGGATTATCTGCCCTTTGTGTCCCTTTGCCCGCTTATGGCATAAAAGGACGGATAACGCTTGGCGCATTAGCGCGGCTGTGGCGGAATCCGGAAAGCGGTTTTGTCTGCAAGTGCCCCTGCGGTGCCGACGCTTATGTGTACTCCTGTTCCGCCGACACTCTTGCCGGCATAGTCAGCGATTCCGTCTATTGCCCAGCCTGCGGCACGTTTTCGGTTGTTCCTCGGCTAGGCCATTGAATTTTCATACAAGTATGGCTGGATGCTTACAACACTGTTTACGATATGCGGTGATGATATCTTCTCTCTATCCGTAATAATTAAGCCGTAAATCTTAATACTATTTGTATTTCAATTAAATTTAGGGAAACTATATAGCAGTTGACAAACATAGCATGCAAGCAGTAGTTATACGAGTTGGCGACACCCGTGTTTTGTGAATATGGCGGCACACAGCCCCGGCCTGAGTACTACGAGAGGCCTATGGATATGCCACCTATGCTTTCCAGATCCATAGGCGGCATACGACCTGGCGTCACAGTGGCGTAGAGGCGTGATTGTATGCCGCTGTTTAGCAAAATGTCAAGACACAGATCCTTTGAAAAGGTGACGAAGGCAGCCGAATGTTGGCGTGTGACTGCAATAGTCTGCCATACCTTTGAGACTTCATAATGACGAAAACATCATGATTTGGATTTCAAGGCGGACTGGAATGGACGGCAAACACGATCAAGTTCCAATGTTGGAGAAACCAAAGCTTGCTACACCAGAAAATCCATCTAACCAGCGGACAATGGTTTGCCACTACATATGTGGAAAACATTGCGCTTCCGAAGTAGCATCCATTTGATAGCTATTGGTTTACGGATTATGATGCGGACTCGGATGGTGGGCGACGAAATGTGACATTGTAGTCAACTCGTATATGATTACCAATCAATTAAATGTCCGAATCAACACCAGTATCCTCAAACCTTATCATATCAGCCAACTGGAGGAAATAGTCATTTGACCATAGTTCCAGTTCCCTTTTGTCGACAATATATGGAAGAACATCCTGTTTTACCGTAGATATATCTGCCACGGAGATGCGACCCTTAAGCATCTCCAAGAATGATTCCTTAGTCAGGTCAATACCATTGAACTCTTTGGCCCGAGTCTGAAGATGCCCGAAGTTCAGTGCTACCCTATTCCTGACATACCATTCGAAATCGTACCAGTCACGCCCCTTGACCCGATTCTTCCATTGCCTGAAAGTAAACGCGTGCATTTTCCCGGCATAAAGATCCGGAAGAGCAAAGCATCTGGTCAAGAACGAGAATGGCGTCATCAGCAGTCGCTGCTCTGTCTGAAATCCAAGCGGAGGCTGTGTGTCCACCTCGATCTTGATTTTAAGGGATTGCTCTGTCTGGAAAGATATGTTGTACACATCGGTATTATCCTTCAGGAATGCCGACTCGACCTTCCCGAAGTTCTTCTTGTCCTTTTTCGTGATGCTGACCTCACGCCCCAGACTTCGGCATTCCTCTATTATGGCAGGGAAATATTTTTCGAGACTGAATTCAGGGTCTTTCTTCAGAAGAGAGAAATCCATATCCTCTGAAAATCTTTTCAGCCCGTGGAATATCCTCAGGCAAGTACCGCCATAAAATGCGGCCTCCTTAAAGAATCCACCACGGTACAGACCGGCAAGAATCACCTGCTGCATCACTTCATAGACAGCGTTTCGCTTGTCATCGGATGTGCGCACCGGATATGCGGAAAGCATAGAGTCAAAGATTTCACTCATATATTCCTGTTTTTGTTGAGTTTAAGATAGTTCAAAAGCACAGACAATGATCCGGATTTACGTCCCAGTGCCGAGCACTGTTCTATGATCTGCAGGTCGAAGTCAGAAATCGCATCGGTGTCAAACCTGATGTCTTCCTCAAGAAAAAGTCTGACATCCTTCATAAAGCGCAATGTAATCTTATTGAAGCAGATATAGTCGCACAGGGCCTTTTCCGGTGTTGCTATAAGAAAATGACAATCATGTTCCCCCTTCATCGCTATCCCTATCGGAAAATAGTCAGCTACACAGTTCTGATAATGAAAATCCCCAAGGGCATTGCTGAAGTCTCGTGAATGCTTTGTCGTGACGGACTGTACAAGACTTACGCGTTCCGGAATCAGCCCATACCATCTGAGAGCCCAGCTCATCGAGACATAAGACGGACCATATAAATGATTGGCCACCAATTCACGGGACAATTCGCCGTCATTTGCATTGGCCAAGTACAAACCTTTCTTTAGTCTGATGATGCGCCCTTCTGCCTCAAGCCGCCTGGCCTTGTCCGTAATCCGCTTGCAGCCTGGATAGGCAGACTGGAGGACATTGATGTCAAACGGCACTGCGCCTATTTTCTGCAGTTGCTCCATCTAATAATCTTAATTTGACCACAAATATAGCAATATTTCGTACAGAAAAACGAGAATTATTCGTTTTTCTGTACGTATCGACACTTTCTTCTTATAATCGAAATGTCCCTTTTCTTGTCGAGAATAGAGACCGCATCAGTCTGATGGCAGGATTATCTGCCCTTTGTGTGCCTTTGCCCTCTTATGGCATAAAGGGACGGATAACGCTTGGCGCATTAGCGCGGCTGTGGCGGAATCCGGAAAGCGGTTTTGTCTGCAAATGCCCCTGCGGCGCTGACGCTTATGTGTACTCCTGCTCCGCCGACCCACTCGCCGGCATAGTCAGCGATTCCGTCTATTGCCCCGCCTGTGGTACGTTTTCGGTCATTCCTCGGTGTGGACAATGAATCCTCACACTGCGTTATGAATTTTGACAATGGATTGAGCGTCGCAAAGTCTTAGCGGAACAGTCTCGTCTTGTCATTCGTTTATGGGGTTTATGTCAAACGGGAGCAATGGAGCGTCAGGGGCACAGGTGGCATTACAAGCACTATTGTTGAACCTGTCATATTCGCTATAGGCCTTGTCCCTTGCCTCTTCTTGAGAAACGGTATCGGCAGACACAATAGCCTTGTAATCGTTCATTGACAGGAAATGCTCCAAGCGCTGTCTCCTTCAGACTGAACTATCCCAATTTTTCGGATAGTTGCCGCCTCTGACAATTCGCCATTGTCGAATATCTGCTTCAAATGGTAATTGACAGTTCGCACATTCACTCCGAAAAGATCAGCCATCCTTTTCTGGGACATCCAGAATGTATCCCCATTGAAGATAACCTCAATACGTGTCTCTCCCTGAGTTGTCTTATAGAATAAGATATTGGAATCAACTGAATTACGAATAAGTTCTCCGGTTGAGACAGTATTGGAGAAGAACAGCCTATACTGTTGCACCATAGGCTTTTTCCCGTCTGCATTCTCGGCAATAATCAAACAAGCAATGCGTGAAAGATGGAAGGCCTCCACTTTTCTGAAAGCACCTCCTCCGACTCTTACCATATCAACCGACTGGTTGAAATGCTCGTCGATTTTCATACCTTTATCGTTGGCGACAGCAATAGCCTTGTCAATCACTGTCTTGAATTTCCAGTACCCGGAATATCCAAGCGCATCTGAGAGTTCCCGTGAGCTCCAATACTCCTTTCCATCATCCCCCCCCCCCCCTGTGCAGTATTTCGTTGAATACAGATCGAAGCTCCTGAATGTTGTTTTGTTGTTCCATATGCTACCAAATTTACTATAATCCGGTACTATTGAGCAAAAGAATTATGATACAGCAATCAGGATACCGGTAGAATGATGCTCATCATATGCAGGGTAATCATAATCCATCTACGTGGACAAGCTGACAAACACTACTTTTCCTTTCTAAAGACGAGAATATATTGATGAATTTGATTTGCTACAAAGGAAAGCGGGTATCCGTATGGGAACAATTTGGCAGAGTTATCGGCCCAAATTCGAAGACCTTTATACTGGATATTGGGAATCTCGTTAATCTTGGAAATAATCTGTGAATGTAGGATATTCGTATTCTTTTTCTTTGGCTGCAGATCCTTTATGAATACCACAATATATCCCCGTATTTTGAGGAACCTTTGGGCCAATTCAACCGATTTCTTAATCGACTCCATACAATTGTCAACTGACATATTACCAAAATCCCGGGGATCATTAGTAAATGGCGTTCCAACACTGCCATATACTCTAATGTCGCCTCCTGTTTTCTCTCTGGCCATCATATTTCCATATGGAGGGTCAATGAGAATGAGACTGACATCGTGCTTATTGGTCAATTCATCTATTTTAGTCTTGTTCTGCAGAGTTTCCAGACAATCTCCCTGAATCGTTGAGAATACTGGCAAACAAAGAGCCTCTGCTGCTTTTTTGTATGCGTCTATGTACGTCTGATTCAGATCTATCCCTATTGCCTTGCGACCACACAAACTGGCGCCTAATAGACTGCCTCCTACTCCCATAAAATAATCAAGCACAATATCCCCTTCTTTAGTGAAGAAGGAGATTATATCCCTCATAAGCTGTGGCGGTTTGGGAGACGGGTGTATTTTCCGAATATCGTGAGCAAATGAATCTTTGCCGCTGGTCGCGTAAAAGGTTGAAAATACCGAAGTAGTGAAATTCAACCATTCAGATGCTGGTAAATCATTGAGAGGATTATTTATCTGATATTTCTTTCCATCAGGGAAAATAACCAATTGCGCGGACGGCCCCAAAACTCTCGCCTCTTCAATACGATTCAACACCCACTGAGGAAGTCTGAGTCCCTCAATTGAGGAATAAACTTCGTGAAAAGGCTTTGCGGATTTGTATTGTTCTTTAGCAATGGAAGGGTGCTCTTTGTATCCCGAAATTAGAGCCTTTACTTTCGTGTTTATAGCCTGAGCTTCTTCTGCGGGATTATTCACCCCGAGTTTTGCAAGTTCGGATTCCACTGCATCAAGATCAATATAAACCTTTTTAGAAGTCATAATAAAATAACCGCTATTTCCAGTAGCTCAAAAGATTCGTGATGGCTTTTGTGAACAATTTTGGCGCACGGACACCAAGGACGAGTTTCCCTTGTTCATTAAGGAGGAATCCAACTTCAATTTCAACGACACGTTCATTGTTGCTACCGTAAAGGACAACAGTTCTGACAATCTTAAACTGAGGATAATACTTATTTAAGTACATATTGTCGAAACTGTCATAGTTGTTCAATTCTTCGATACCTCTTTGCTTATTGACGTATTTCTTACCTTCGATAGTGATAGCCTCTGTTTCTTCAACATCAAGAAGAACCAAGTCTGGTATAAAAACAATTGCATCTTTATCTCCTGCTTTGTAGGCATTTCTATCAGAATACTTCTTCAACGCTATATGGTCGCCGGCAGGGGTAACAAAATATCCTTTCTCACAACCTGCATGATTCTCAAAAATAGAATACCCGGTAGTGAAGTTCTCAACGCAGATATGGATAAAAATCGTGCCGAGCTTCTCTCCTTGTGTCTCATAGTGCCAGTAATCTTCCGGCAGAGCGGCTCGAGGGACCCCTAGTCCGTCCAGCCCGATATCGAGTACATTGGCAATTTGGATAAATTTGTTAGTCGAGCCGACATGCTTTTGTTGAAGTCCATGCATCGTAATTACGATAGAGCCTTTCCAGCCCAGTTTTCTCAAGACGGCACAAATTATGGATAATGCCCCAATATTAGGGTCATGAGATAGGCCACCGCTCTTGAACAGACGTCCGGATGCTTGTATCAAATTATCATTGACCTTCGTGATAGAGATAGGTACATTACCTGCTGGAGCATTCCTCATTTCAGCCTTGGCCCTGATCAACTCGTCAATAGAAGTGAAGGGCTTGAAAACCTTTGGATCAAGGACTTTCCCAAGAATCTCTACACCTAGTGTAAGGAGCATACGAGTCCCAAAAATGTAAGTCTCTGTAGGCTTTGCTTTTTGTCCTACCTGCAGGGCATAAAGCATAATCATCTTTGTCTTTGTCTTGGGATAAAAATTCTGAATGAAGACGAACTTCGAGCAACGTTGATAAACCCCGGTATTTCGGCTTTCTTTATCATCGGTTTTAGTCTCTTCAATAGCATAAAGTGGGGTATCGTCAACTGCAGGCTGTTTGTCCTGATAAAAAATCAAAAAATCCGTAAAGCTTGAACAACCCGAGACTGTCTTGATGAAAACACGTTCGACTTTGGCGCACTTAAAACCAAAGACCTCGTACGTGAAAGCAAAAGTCTTGTTTGCATTCAGAATAGTTCCTATGTTTGAAACCCAAATAAAACTGGAGTGAGCTTCTGTGAAGCTCATGATGGAC
>CAVCPY010000009.1:0-2636 GCA_963604245.1 Eggerthellaceae bacterium | reverse complement strand
GGTGAAATTTCTGACATTATCAAGCCCTGGTAAGGGTTTCTTTATCAGGGCTTTTGAAACTTTAGCAGACTATAGGTCTGCGGAATTTAGGATAAAAAAGATAAGTTAGTGCTTTTGCCCGTCTTTTTGGTCTGAATATATTTTTTCATCATCACCAGGAAGCCTACCCGACCAGCCCAGTGATGAATATCACCGCGATGGAGATTGGCGCCGCATACTTGATTAGAAAATAGACTACCGGGAACACTTTGCTGTTCGCCTTGATCGTGCCTCTGTTCGTGAGTTCGTCGCGGACAGAGGCTTTGTCCATCCGCCAACCTACAAAGACAGAGAACAGCAAAGCCCCGGCCGTCATCAGATAGTTGGAGCACAGCTTGTCACAGAAATTGAATATGCTCTCTCCCAGAATCCTGACATCGGAAAGCGGCCCGAACGAAAGGGAGCAGAGCACTCCGATGGCGAATGTGGCGAAGAACAGCACAACTGTAGCCTTGTGCCTCGGGACTTTCTTCTCCTCAACCAGATAGGCAACTCCCACCTCAAGAATCGAGACGGACGAGGTGAGCGCTGCGACCACAATGGTCAGGAAGAACAGAATCGCCACCACGCAGCTCAAGACCTGGCCGCCACCGCCCATCTTTGCGAATATGTAAGGCAGCGTCTCAAACACAAGTCCCGGACCGGAGGACGGAGCGATTCCGGCCGAGAACACAGCCGGCATAATGGCGAACCCGGCAAGAATAGCAAACAGAAGGTCCGACACCGCAGTACCTGCTCCGGAAGCAATAAGATTCTCTTTCTCGCTGACGTAGGATGAATATGTCAGCATAGTACCCACTCCGAGCGAGAGCGAGAAAAAGCTCTGGCCAAGTGCCGCCAGAAAAGCGTCCGGAGTCAGTTTGGAGAAGTCCGGCTTCAAAAGGTACCTCACGCCCTCGCCCGCTCCCGGAAGGTTGACCGAATAGATGGCAATCGCCACAATCAGCACGAACAGAATCGGAATCGAAATGTTGCTGAACTTCTCGATCCCTCGCTTGACCCCGAGGAAAACTATCAAGGCGGTCAGGAAAAGGAATATGAACAGGCAGACAACAGGCCCCCGGACCGAAGAGACGAACTCGCCGAACATCCCAGTGACGGCCTCGGCCTTGTCCGGCGTGAAACTGAACGTGGCGGACCTGACAAGATATTCGATGGCCCATCCGCCCACCACGCTGTAGTAGGAAAGGATGATAAGAGGTGTGATGACCGTCAGCAGACCAAGCCATTTCCATTTGGAATGCGGCGCAAGGGCGTTCATCGCTCCGAATGTGCCAAGGTGGGTTCTTCGTCCGATCACCGCCTCGGAAAAGAGAATCGGCAAGGACAGCACGAAGGAGCACACGATGTAGATGAGGATGAAGGCGGCTCCTCCGTACTCACCGACGATATAGGGGAATCTCCAGATGTTGCCGAGTCCGATCGCGGAGCCGGCCAATGCCATTATGACGGCAGCGCGGCTGCCGAAGTTCTCTCTGTCTGACATATTCTTAATTCAACTTTCGCAAGTAACAAAGTGCCTGTGACAAAATGCCTTATCTCACGTTCGGAGTGCATCGGCCGAGAATGCTCAGTCCACGTTACCCCCTCCCTAAATCCCTCCCCTCGGGGGAGGGACTTGCTCCGTCACCGCCGTGACGGGAAATAAGGTGTCTCGCACATACGAAACTTTAGTTCGTTTTATTGTCGTCCGGCCTTTTGGGGATGCCGGATTGTGTCTGCATTTTAATAGGCTGGCGGTTCTACAGGCTCACCGGCCACGGTTGCTGAACCCGTAGAAGCCCCGCAGCGGCCTAAAACCGCCTTTTATAAACTACGAATTCGTAAGCGTAACCTGTCTGGGGATCCGTGGCGGACGAAGCCGAGGACTCCACCTCCCAGATCACCGGATCGATCACCGGAAAGAACGTGTCGGCATCCGCAATCACTGTGCGAACGTGCGTTATGTAAAGCTTGTCAGCCGTCGGAAGCGCCCTGCGGTAAGTCTCACCTCCGCCCATAATGAATATTTTCCTGCCCTCCTCTTCGGCGCAAATCTTCTCCACCGAAGTCACCTTACCTGTCGCCTCACAACCAACAATCGCCGTCTCCGCCAATGAATATGCCTCCTCAAGGCTTCCGGCCACCTTCACACCCTCCGGAACATTGTCCCAAGGCCGCGAGGAAATCACGATGTTCTCCCTTTTCGGAAGCGGTCTGCCTATCGAAAGGAACGTCCTGTAACCCATCACCACGGGATTGCCCGTGGTCGTGCGCCTGAAATATCTCATATCTTCGGCGATGTGCCAGAGCAGGCCGTTGTCCTTGCCTATCGCCCCGTTGTCAGCGACCGCCGCAATGATGCATTTTTCCATTAGAAGTTGTTTGGGCGTAAAGTTACGGTTTTTTACCCTATACTCCAAACGGAAAATGAACCGGTTGCAGCCGATGTCAAGGCTTTTTGTCCCCCGATGAACTATAATTTATCACAGGGCAAGTATTGCAATTGTGGAGGGAAAAGCATATCTTCGCACAAGTCAACGACATTTACTGATGACTCCGAACCGTAACCCACATAGTGACAGACAACCTCGCGCTCTCTGCGGGGGGGGTATTGT
>CAVCPY010000008.1:0-9453 GCA_963604245.1 Eggerthellaceae bacterium | reverse complement strand
TCGAAAATTCCGCATAATAAAATGCGGGAACCATTTTTAAACAGCTTCTCAGTCAATCTATTTCTTTGAACGTCCCGTTGTCGTAGAAAACAAGAATCTTGGAAATCCTTGGCGGAGCCGGTGAGGATTCAGCAGGGGAGACCTGCTCTTTTTGCGGCTTATTATCAACGCTTTCCGTTTCATTTGGGAATAAATCTGGTTCTTGAGAATCGAATAATTGACCGATAGTTCTGCCTGGAGTTGACATTTGCGGTTCCTCGGACGTTTGAGTGACCGGAGAGACAATCTGGCTCTTGTACATTTTTCCTTTTCCTGCTATCAGCCAATCCAGATTCAGGTCAGGGTAGCACTGCGCCATACTCTGGATGAAGTCGAACCCCGGTTTGTTCCTACCCGCGAGAATATGTGATATGCTGGCCTTGGCCACCCCAAGTTTTTCCGCCAGTTGTGACTGCGTGATGTTCTCGGCGTCCAAAAATCTCTGCAACCTGTTGTTCATTACAAATGTGATTTGTTTACAAAAATAACACAAAAAGATGTAAAAAACAACTTGAAAACCGAAGTTACTAAAGTAAACGCACTTACTGAACGGTGACAACTTAATTGAAAACTAATTTTAATAACATTGAATAATATATTGATAATAAACTAACTTATTTACGGAATACCTTTATGAATTTCTGTAAATGCACGGTACATAGGGTTGTATACCTCCAAAACCTTTATGTGAAATTTAGTAGACGTTATTTAATTATCTGATAATCTATATTTTATATATGTATAATACCGATGATTAGATTATTTTATGACACAAAAGTAACTTGTTTCACTCCTGATGCGTATATTTACATAAGTGAACCTATATTTGATAAATGTAAACCAAGGTGGGCTGTTAAAATGTTTAGTCAGCAGACGTTGACGAGAATTTGATATTTATTATACTTGGGTTAACTTTGCACGGAATTTTATAATCTCAACGTGATGATACCTTCGGTAATAATAGACGATTACAACTACCCGCTTCCTGATGAACGGATAGCTAAATATCCACTTGCGGAGCGGGATGCTTCCAAGCTTCTGCGCTATGAGGACGGGAAGGTCAGCGAGTACATATTCAAGAATATTCCCTCCCTCCTGCCTGGCGGCTCTCTTATGATATTCAATGACACCAAAGTTGTGCCGGCGCGACTTCATTTCCAGCGCGAAACCGGGGCGCATATCGAGATATTCTGCCTAGAGCCTGTCACTCCTCCTGAATACAACACTGCTTTCGCCGCCACTGAACACTGCCGCTGGAAGTGTGTCATCGGCAATGCGAAACGTTGGAAGAACGATACTCTTTCCTTGTTTAATCCCGGCAATGACGAGTTGGTTTCTGCTATGGGGTTGAAAGCCGGTCTTGTGGAACGTAACGGCGAGACCGGTACAGTGGAGTTCTCGTGGCAGGATGGGAATCCTTTCTCCCGGGTCTTGGAATTGTGTGGCACTGTTCCGATTCCACCGTATTTGAACCGTGAGACAGAATCGATTGACACTGAACGCTATCAGACTCTGTATGCACATATCCGCGGCTCCGTGGCGGCTCCAACCGCCGGACTGCATTTCACGCAGGCTGTTCTGGATGCCATCACCGCAAAAGGGATCGACCGCGAAAACGTATGTCTTCACGTCGGCGCTGGCACATTCCTTCCGGTCAAAAGTTCCGATGTGGCCGACCATCCTATGCACAGGGAACCGTTTGTGGTCACTTTGGGGCTTCTCAAACGCATCCGCGCCAACAGGGGTAAGTTGATCGCAGTGGGGACGACTTCCGTCCGCACTCTTGAATCATTGTACTATGTAGGCGTGAGCTGCATCGAGAAAGGCAGACCAGAGGATGTGGGCCAGTGGGTTCCGTACGAACGTGAATATTCATATTCATTGGAAGAATCCTTGGATGCGGTCATCTCATATTTGGAGAATAACGGGCTTGATGAACTGAAGGTCGGAACCAGAATCATCATTGTGCCGGGATTCCGTTTCAGGCTCGTGGACATCCTGATAACGAATTTCCACCAACCGGAAAGCACTCTGATCCTGCTGATTTCCGCTTTTGTCGGAGGTGACTGGAAGACCATCTATGACTATGCCCTCGGACACGGTTTCCGCTTCCTCAGCTACGGCGACAGCTCGCTGCTTTTCAGACGTGAGCCTTAAACTGCTAATTGTCAGGGTATTCACAAGACTTTGCGAATGTTGAGTTATTTGCTTAAATTTGCATTGTCAACAAATGATGTTTTACTATGGCTGATTCATCTGAATTCGAGAGCATCTGCCCTTACAATGACACCGAGGCGGTCGAGGCCCTGAATAAGGTCGCGAATCATCCTGCGGTTCTGGCTATTTCCGAGTATCTTTTCCCCGACGAGCCGATCACTTTCCTGAGAAATTCACTGAAAAGCGTGCGCAACATTGATGAGTTTCAGGAGATTGTGATGAACAAGGCCGTCTCTTGGGTGATGGATCACACGATCCATAATTTCTCCTATGATGGAATCAGCTACATCAAGGAGCTGAAGGGTAAATTCCTGGCAATGTCAAATCACAGGGACATCATCCTTGACCCGGCTATCACCCAGCAGGTTCTTTTCAGGAACGGCATCCCGATGACCGAAATCTGTGTGGGCGACAACCTTATCAAGCAAAGCAAGACTGTAGAATATCTTCTCCGCTCCAACAGGATGATCCGTGTCATACGCGGGATTTCAGCTAGGGAGCTTTATCTTTCCTCACAGGTACTGTCCAAATATATTCGTCAAACCATCACTTCCGGTAAGTCCTCCATCTGGTTGGCACAGAGGCAGGGACGCACCAAGGATGGAATCGACACCACGGAGCAGGGGCTGCTTAAGATGCTTGATATGAGCGGGACAAAGTCCTTTCAGGAGAATTTCTCCGAGCTTAACATCGTCCCCCTCAGCATTTCCTATGAATATGAACCGTGCGATGTCCGCAAGGCCCGCGAGATTCTTATCTCAAGAACCCGGAAATATGTCAAGACGCACACTGAGGATATGCACAGCATCGTTATCGGCATCAGGCAACAGAAAGGCAATGTGCATCTTAACTTCGGCCTGCCTCTGACCTGTGATGAGATTGAGATGGCTTCGCGGTGCGACAAGAATGACCGCTATCAGGCCATTCGGCATGCGGTGGACAAGAGAATCATCGCCGGGTATCAGCTCTGGAAGACTAACTACATCGCCTACGATCTTGTTAATCACAGCTATAAATATTCTGAACTTTACACTCCGGAGGATGTCGAGAAGTTCACCGATTACACGGAACACAAACTTGACAAGGTTGAGCGTCGTCTCAACCGTGCCGAACTCCGGGACATCTTCCTCCGCATCTACTCCAATCCGGTTGAGTCCAAGGAACGCCTTGTCTCCGGAGAGCCGCTTCGTCAGGAATAACTTTGGTAGCTGAGCCTGTCGCAGCGCGGCTCTGTTGCTAGAATCAATCTAATACCACCCCTGATGAGGGCGTTCAAAAACAGATTGTTCCCAAATTCTGCACATTGCCAATATTTGGAATTCAGTTTTTTGCTGCCCTAATCCGGGCGGGTATGTCACAAATTAAAACAGGCGGTCAACGCTTGCGATGACCTCCTCGGCGGAGAGTTCTGTGCTGAGGATAAGATCCGGTTTTTTCAGCTCGAAACCTTTGCTGGTGGCGTTCAGCATTCCGGCGCCGGTGATGTTCAGCATCACGGTCTCATCCTTTCTGACGGCCTCTTCGTCGAGAGCCTTCTTCAAGGCGGCCACTGCGCAGGCGGCAGCCGGGAATATGTCGTACCCTTCCTTGTTGAAGAACTGAAGCATCCAATAGACGACATCGTCGTTAGTCACCTTGAAGAAGTCGCCGTTGGATTCCTTGAGGGTGTCGAAGAGCCCACCGGCAAGGCTGTACGGAGGTTTCCTGTTGGACAGGACCTTAGCCAAGATCACCTCGGCGCTCCTTCTGGACTCTTCCGGAGTGATTGGCACAAGATCTCTTGAGTCGGCTTTCCAAGAGTCGTACATTAGGGTGAAAGGGGTGTTCTGCGCACAGTAAACCCTCATTTTATTCTCGCCAAAGCGTCCGTCCTTGGCAAGTCTGCAGGCGTTCTCCCAAGCGGCAATGGCGCCGGTGCCGCTGCCGACTGCCTGAAAATAAGCGTCTGGAATCCTTCCGATGGCCTCAACGGCGCTCAGGAGCGTGGTCCCCATTCCGTCTCTTCTGGCCACGTTCTTAGCACCTCCTTCGGCAAGGTAACGGGAATCCTTGCAGAGTTTTTCCCCGAGTGCTATTGCGTCGTAATAGTCAGTGCCGTTAGGGGTGGCGATGACCTTGACGCAGGATTTCAGCTTCC
This sequence comes from Eggerthellaceae bacterium, assembly GCA_963604245.1. Lineage (GTDB taxonomy): Bacteria > Bacteroidota > Bacteroidia > Bacteroidales > UBA932 > Cryptobacteroides. The sequence continues at coordinate 5,060 of CAVCPY010000008.1, read as the reverse complement.
TGAGGAACCACAGGTCGCTGATATTGTCGTTAGGGATGCAGATGACAATCGGAATGTCGTTGTCCGAGCAGACACGGGCGAAAGCCCTGGCCGTGTTGCCGGCTGACTGGACCACAAGTATGTGCCTGTCATTCTTGGGCAGCCTTGCGCAGACGGAGAACGCCTCGGTCTCCTTGAACGAGCAGGTCTCCATTTTGGCTCCTCGTTTGGGAACGAACCCCGACAGGGTTATGTACAGATTCTCCATCCCGAGAAGCTCTGCGAGTCCCTTGCTCCTGTAGGTCACGGGAGCGTGTGAATTTCTCAATGTCCTGTTGACAGGAAGCCATTCCGCATACCTGTAAAGCCCTTTCAGATCGTCACGCGGGGTGAATTTCTCATTCTCATACACGGCTCTTACCAATGACGGAGCCGAGGCCTCCGGATCAGCCAATGACCAACCGGAGTCCGGGAAAACCCTGCCTGTGCCGACATTGACGAGCTGATAGTTTGTTGGTTTGAATTTCATTGTATTATGTGCTTTGATATATTCATTGATGTGCCCTGATAATACTCTTTCACATATTGATGACAAGGTAGGCCATATAGCCGATGTAGCAGAGCAGAAGAGCGGATGCGTCAGCCCTTCCGAGCTTCTGATTGTTGCCGGTGAAGGCGCTGCCCCATATCAGCAATGCGCTGAGCAGCAATATTCCTAAATCCACGAAAGTCATTCCGGAAAAGGACAGCCCAGCCGGAGAGCCGGGTTGTGGTCTGTAGGCCAGGGCGGATGCGCCGAGAATCAGGAATATGTTGCCGATGTTGGAGCCAAGTATGTTGCCAAGCGCCAGCTGGTCTTTCTTTTTCGCCGCTGCGACAACGCAGGTGACAAGTTCCGGCAACGACGTCCCTCCGGCAAGTATAGTGACCGCAATGAATTTGTCGCTGACTCCAAGCATCCGGGCAACCTCCGTGGCGCTGCTGACGAAGAGTCTGCCTCCGAACACAAGGGCGGCCAGCCCGCCGACAACCATCAGAATGGCGGTCCAAAGATTCTTGTTGTCCTCGGCTTTCTGCTCCTCTTCGACTTTGCCGGACTTGAATGACCAGTACATATAGCAGGCGAAAAGAACCAGAAACACAATGCCATCGAACCTTGACAAGACATCCGCCTTGCCGATGCCGAACAGCGTGAATCGCATACCGAAAAGTATGAGGATGACAGAGGTTATGATGTTAAGCGGCATATCCACCTTGACATTCGTCTTTGTCATCACAAGCGGTCTTATCAATGCGGTGACGCCAAGTATGAAAAGTGCATTGAATATGTTAGATCCGACGATGTTGCCGACGGCTATGTCGGCGTTGCCTTTCAGGGCGCCGGTCATGCTGACGACAAATTCAGGTGTCGAGGTTCCTAGCCCGACGATTGTCAGGCCGATAACAAATTCGCTTATCCCGGCCTTTCGTGCGATTGTGGAAGAACCGTCCACAAGCCATTCTGCCCCGAGTACGACCAGAGCAAGCCCGACGAGCAGTATTATGACTTCAGTAAGCATTATTATAAATATTGGGAACTATTTCAAATACATTTTCCAATGTAACGCAAAGATAGCGAAAAAAAATAGTAAATAGTGTTACTTTTTTGTGTAGTACTTCGGCCAGCAAGCCTCAAGATAGGCTTTCAGCCTGTCTTCCTGTGGGTTGGGAGCAGGATCGTAGAAGACCGTTCCCTCAAGTCCGGATGGCATAAATTCAAGGTCAACGAAATGGCCGGGGTAGTCGTGGGCGTATTTGTAGCCGTCCGCGTAGCCTATTTCTTCCATTAGCTTCGTGGGAGCGTTCCGCAGGTAGAGAGGCACAGGTTTGGCCTTGTCCCTGTCAGCCGTTTCAAGAGCTTTATTGATTGCGAGATATGCCGCATTACTTTTAGGAGAGCTTGCAAGATAGATTGCGGTTTCGGCAAGTGGAATTCTTGCCTCCGGCATTCCGATTTGATGGACTATCTGGAAGCAGGAGTTAGCAAGCAGCAGGGCATTAGGGTTTGCAAGCCCGACATCTTCTGCGGCACTGATGCATAGCCTCCGTGCGATGAACAGCGGGTCTTCGCCTCCGGCCAGCATTCTGGCAAGGTAATAGACAGCCGCGTTCGGATCTGATCCTCGGATGGATTTAATGAATGCGGATATGATGTCATAATGCATCTCGCCGTCCTTGTCGTAAATCGCCGGATTCTCCTGAATGCAATCGGTAACTGTCTCGTTGTCAATGACTATGTGGGATTCTCTTCCGGCAAATGAGTCAACTGCAATCTCAAGCACGTTGAGCAGTTTCCTGCCGTCGCCGCCGCTGTAGCGCAGCAGAGCTTCACTTTCTTTTATCTCTATATTCTTTTCCTTCAGCAAGACATCCTCTTTAAGAGCTCTTTCTAGCAATGTCCGGAGATCGTCGGCTTCCAGTGATTTAAGCACAAAGACCTGACACCTGGACAGGAGGGGAGTGATTACCTCGAACGAGGGATTCTCGGTCGTGGCGCCGATAAGGACAATCGTGCCGTTCTCGACAGCGCCGAGCAGGGCGTCCTGTTGTGCCTTGTTGAAACGGTGGATCTCGTCGATGAACAGGATTGGGGCGGCTCCGCTGGAGAACACGGATGCGCTTTTAGCCTTGTCTATCACATCGCGGACATCCTTGACGCCGGAACTGACAGCTGACAGGGTGTAGAAGTCACGCTCCAGAGTCTGTGCGATTATCCCGGCCAGGGTGGTTTTGCCGACTCCGGGAGGTCCCCAAAGGATGAACGAGGACAAGTTCCCGCTCTCAATCATCTTCCGCAGGATGCATCCTTCGCCCACTAGATGTCTCTGGCCGACATATTCAGACAATTTTTTGGGTCTCATCCGTTCAGGAAGCGGGGGGAGCATCTTGGATTTCCCTATGTTTAGACTTTCATTCTCCATTTGTATGCTTATAATTAATATTCAATGTATAAAACTTTATTGTTTTATATAAAAACATTTTTGTTAATGCAGATTATTTGTGATAAATCAACTCTCTATAGTGATGATAAGAAAATAAGTTGGTAAGGTTTTGTGAAGGATTATTGTGTAGCAATTTGTTTGTGAGGATGTATTGTGCCGGTGGCACAGAGGCTGATAAACAAATAAATTCAAACCATAAGACGAGCAAAAGCACCAAAATTATTTTTTAATCATTACTAAAAGCAAATTTAACAAAAAGCGGAATAAGTTTCGTAAATTTGTTTTCCTTTTGTGTGTACTTGCCTATTCGTGTTACACAATTGAGATTATGTTAAGTTGGATATATTGTAAACACTACCCTATATGATTTTGCAACTACTGACGCTTCTTGGAGCTTTAGCGCTCTTTGTCTTCGGACTTGAGATGCTCAGCTCCGGAATCCAGAAATCTTTCGGTGACAGACTACGGCGTTTTGAGAAATGGATGACTTCAGGCGCTCCGTGCAAACAGATTCTTTCAGGGGCCGGAATCACTGCTTTAGTTCAGTCGTCAAGCGCCGCGACAATTCTTGTCGCGAGCCTTGTGAGCGTCGCTACCCTGTCACTCAAGCAAGGAATCTGCGTGATTATGGGCGCAAACATCGGTACGACCATAACCGCTTGGATCATAGCGGCTACCGGATTCTGGACAGATGTGACAGTTCTTGCATTTGTGCTTCTGGGAGTCGGCTTTGTCTTGACACTTCTGAAGAAATCTCTGGTCAAGAACATCGGTCAGGCGATTCTGGGACTGTCATTGGTCTTTGTCGGACTGATCTACATCAAGTCCTCCATACCGGCGATTGACACCGTTCCGCAGGTTGCCGACACAATAGCGGTACTTGCTTCACACGGGGTTGTTTCCGTGCTGATTTTCATGTTTATCGGCATAGTCGTCACCTTCATCCTGCAATCGTCAAGCGTGACGGTCGTCCTGACGATGGTACTCTCCTACCTCGGCTGGCTGCCTTTCCCTATGGCCGCAGCGATGGTTCTCGGGGAGAACATCGGAACCACGGTCGGAGCCAATGTCGCTGCCTGCGGAGCAGGTGTGCAGGCCCGGAGAGCCGCGCTTGCACACACCTTGTTCAATGTGGCCGGAGCGGTGTTCGTGCTGATATTCTTTAATATATTCATAAAGCTCAACCTTTGGATTGTCTCTTTGTTCGGTCTTGACCCGCGGATGACGGCGGTCTTTGGCGTCGCCTGCGTCCACACTCTGTTCAACGCTATCTCGACTTTGGTTCTGGTTTGGTTCCGTAAGCCGTTCGCAAGTCTGCTGACAAGGTGGATCGAAGAGCCGGAACCTGAAAAGGGAGACTTCCACTTGAAATTCATCGGCAGAGGCAGGCTTTTCGGAACTCCTTCCATCTCAATCGAACAGGCCTACAAGGAGGCGGTGAATTTCGCGACTGCCGCACAGGATGGCTTTCAGAATGTCAGACTGGCTCTGAATGAGAAAGACCCTGACAAATTTGAGGAGTACCGCCAGAAACTGGTCAAGTGCGAGGAGGTGACGGACAGGTTTGAATTTGAGATAGCTGCGTTCCTGAACGGTCTTACATCTGAGTCTATGAATGACCGCGATGCCCGCGAAGTTAAGGTCATCTATCGGGTAATCAGCGAGTTGGAGAGTTTGGGTGACAGCTGCGAGAACATCAGCCGACTGCTGGCCCGTCTGCGTGTCCATAAACTTGATTTTGACGATGAGACGACTAGCAAGCTTAACCTGCTGGTTGGCAAGGTCAATCAGGCATTCGCGGTGATGGTCTCGAACATTAAGCTGGCCGTTGACGGAGAGTTGAAGGACATAACCAACGCTTACAACGCCGAGGACAACATTAACGAGACGAGGGACACTCTCCGGAACGAGGGCATCATCCAGATCGAAAAAGATGCGGACAAGTTCTTGGCTATCAACTACTATCTTGATATGCTTGCGGAGCTTGAGGCGATGGGCGACTTTATGATCAACATCTCCCAGTCCCTGTTCCACGAGTTTGACAATTAGAAACTGTTTAAAAATGGTTTCCGCATTTTATTATGTGGGATTTTCGAGACA
>CAVCPY010000007.1:0-7270 GCA_963604245.1 Eggerthellaceae bacterium | reverse complement strand
AGCAGTAGCTACGTGACCGATGACAAAGATGAAAATGGCCGGAAAGGCCGCGTAATAAAAAAGAGGAATTATTTTTAAACAGCTTCTAAAGACCGCCGCCATCATTGACAAGCAGGTGGCGGCGTTTGTCTCATTCAGAATGGCTGCTCTGTCTCGTTCAGAGATTGTCAAAAGTGAAACTCTCCCAAGGGAGCTGGGCATCCTTGCCGTGGTCCAGGACATCCGCTACGTGGCACAGCATCGGGAATCTGGCCAGGTCAACCTCTCCTTTTTCAGCTCGTTTGGAGATCGCGGCGAAGACCCTGCGGGAAACCACGAGGCTTTCAAGGGTGACTCCTGAAAGGATCTCCATTGCCTCCTCGTAGGTCTTGCCTTCACCTAGCAGGATGCCGATCTTTCTGGTTCTTCCGCCATAGACGGTAACATACAGGTCGCCTATTCCGATGTTCTCGCAGTCTGGGCTCGCTCCCTGAAGTTCAAGAAGGTAACGCATCTCCTTGACGGCCTGGTAGAAGGCTCCGGCCTGGCTGTTGTAGTGCAGCCCGTCGTTCAGGGTTCTGTTCACAAGCCCTATTGTCATCGCGACAGCCAGAGCGTAGCCGTTCTTGAGGGCCACCGCGCTTTCCAGTCCCTCGACATCGTTGGTCAGGGAAATATGATAATATTCCGTTGCCATAGCCTCCTTCATCATCCTGAGCGTTTCCGGCAGCTTGCCGCAGAACGCCACCTCTGTCTGGTCGTGTGCCACGAGCTCGTAGCTGGTGCAAGGGCCGCCGATGGCGCAGATCTGCCTGTCGATGCCCTTCTTGGCAAGTTCACGCTTCCAGTACTCAGGGTATGAGATCAAAGATCCGTCCTCAAGGTTTATCAAGCCTTTGGTGACAGACAGGACAGGTACGGAAGGATTGAGTTCGGCCAGAACATTCTCAAGGAACCAGTCCACACCGAACGAGCTGACTCCTCCGATGACGAAGTCACAGCCTTTCACGGCCTCTTTCCAATCCTCGAACTGGAAATATTCAACTCCCTCCGGGAACGGCACATTGAATTTGAGGTGCTTGCCTGTTGTTTTGCAGACATTGATGATCTCTTTGTCCAGCGGTGTACCGACAAGTCTGACGATGTTCCCGTTCTCTCTTGCCGGGAACGCAAGCGCAGAGCCCATCATTCCGGCTCCGATGATTGTGATTGTTTTTGCCATATGATTGTTCTGGTGCATTCGCACCGTTTCTTATAGGATTACTTACACCAGCGATCCAGCCAGTCGAAGAAGCTGCGGTGCCAGAACAGCGCGTTCTGAGGCTGCACGACCCAGTGTGTCTCCTCAGGGAACACGATCAGCTTGGACGGAACACCCATCATCTGGGCGGTGTTGAACGCGGCCATACCCTGGTCGTAAGGGATGCGGAAGTCCATCATTCCGTGGATGCAGAGGATCGGAGTGTGCCACTTGGTGACGTTGACGGCAGGGGAGTTGGCGTAGTGGCGCCTGGCTTTGGCGGCGTCGCTCCACGGCGAACCGGCCTGCTGAATGCCGCCGAAAGTCTTGCCGTCGCCGCGCGGGCCTGTCTCGCCGGCGGTGTATGAATATTCCGAAAGCCCTCCGTTGTCGAAGTTCGGGAACCACATCTCCTCGGTCTCGTAGTACATATACTTCTCATCGAATATTCCGGCGTGGGCGATGAAGCAGTCATAGACGTCGCCGTGGATTCCGGCCATATAATAGACGCTGAATCCGCCGTAGGACGCTCCGCAGGCTGCAAGTTTGCCGACATAAGGCTCTTTCTTGAGTTCCTTGCCAGCGCTCAGGTAGTCCTGCATATTCTGTCCGATGTAGTCACCGCTGATCTGCTCGCACCATTCCTGGCCGAAGGCGGTGGTGCCGCGGCGGTTGGGAAGGATGACGATGTAGCCCTGATTGGCCATCAGGCGGTAGTTCCAACGGTAGCTCCAACCCTGGCTCAGGGTGCCCTGCGGCCCGCCAAGGAATATCTCGATGGCAGGATAGACCTTTGTGGAGTCGAAATGAGGAGGGTAGAGGATCCAGGTCAGCATCTCCTTTCCGTCCGTGGTCTTGATCCATCGCTCTCGGGTCTCGTAGGCGGTCAGTTGGCCGATGATGCCACCGTTCTCATCGGTGATCCTGCTGAAAGCGCCGTCTGTCTCGTTCACAGCCACAAGTTCGGTAGGGAATTCCATCGAGCAGTAGCTTGCCAGCAGGGTGCTGTCAACGAACGCGAATGGGGAGTTGAAATCGTACCAGGCGTCATCCGGAGTGATTCTGGTGATGTCAGCGGTCTCTCCGTCGGACAGTCCTGCCAGGAATATCCCCTGAAGGCCTTCGACCAGCGAGTTGAAATACAGGCTTTTGGAGTCCTCCGCCCAGACCGGTCCCGCCGCGTTGTAGGCGAAGCCGGCGGTGAGGTCACGGATTCCGGTGACAGGCGGGATGGCGTTCTGTCCGTCCCCGTCGTTTTCCGTCAGCGCAAAATCTGCCACCATAAGGCGCACCTTGTCGGCCTCATAGCCGTTGCGCTTCATACTGAGCCAGGCGATGTGCTTTCCGTCCGGACTCCAGACCGGGTCGGTGTCGTAGCCGCCGCCCATAGTGATTTTGGATGTCTCTCCCGTGACAGGGCAGTAGATGTAGATTTCAGTGTCCGTCGAGAATGCATATTCACGGCCTGTCTCAACCTTTTTGCAGGAATATGCCACGTAGCGGCCGTCGGGGCTCCAGCAAAGCTGTTCGATTCCTCCGAATGGCTCCAGCGGCAGTTCGTACTTCCCGGCTCCGTCGTCAAGGATGTTCAGCGAATTGTCCTCAGTGACGCCTTTCTCTCCGCCGACCGGGGCGAAATAGGTTTGAGGTCTGCTTGTGGTCCAATGATCCCAATGACGGTACATAAGGTCATCCGCGACATAGGCCTGCGCCTTGTCCAGCTTCGGGTCGAAATCCTTCGGGGTCTTCACAGCTCCGGGAACGGTGCTTGTGTAGAGAACAAGAGACTGGTCCGGGCTTAAGGAGAACTCGCCGATTCCGGACTTCACTTCGCTGACCTGCACTGCCCCTGAAAGAGAGGCCTTCCCGTCGGCGATCTTTACCGCCGCGCGGAAGATCTGCCCTCCCTGAAGGTAGTAGATGGATTTCCCGTCGCCGCTCCAGCGCGCGTTGCTGACGCTCTTGCCCTCTGCTGTCAGCTGAATCCTGTCACCGAAGGAAAGCCCGTTTTCATTTCTGACGACCTCTGTCAGGAAAAGATTCCTGCACGAACGGTTCTCCTCGATTGATGTGTAGCTTACCCCGTAGAGAATCCAATGCCCGTCGGGAGACAGCTGCGGATCCGACAGCCTTCCAAGTGACAGAAGAACCTCGGGGGTCATCCGCCCGTCCTCGATTTTGATGTCTGACGGGCCGATGTAGCGGCTGTCAGCCTGTGTCTCGTTTTTCTGTGCACAACTTGTCATCGTTACCAGTGCCGCCGCCACAAGGGCGGCCTTTCCATTGTTGATCATAAATATTTATAAGTATTGTCTGTACGCTTTCTCAAGTTCCTCCTTGACTTCAAGTCTGACCGTTTCCGGCTCAATGACCTCCAGCCTTCCGGCGTGGCGGCAGAATTCCATCGTCAGATTCCGGTTCGGAATGACGCGGAGCCTGAATATCCTTCCGCCTCCCTTTGCCCCTCCTTCCTCGACCTGTGACCGGTGGATCGGAAGGTCGCGAAGGTATCGGGCCTCCTCGTCCGTCACCTTCAGACGTATCGTGAGCGGTTTCTGACCCGGCTCGGGAAAGTATATTCCATAGCTTTGGCTGAACAAGCCCTCCACGTCAAAACCCTTTGGCATCCTGAAAGCCACGTCTGTCACCTCAAGCGATGCGATCCGGTCGAGGCCATAGACTCTCCAGGCGTTGATGTCATTGTTGCCGCTTTCCGCTCCGGCTCTCTCGTGGCAGAACGCCACCAGATACCATCTTTTCTCATGCTCCTTGATGGCAAACGGCTGGACGTGAAGGGTTTCCGAGGAGTGGGAACTGTATTTCCCATAGACGATTTCAAGTTCCTTTCCGTCCTCCATCGCCTGCATTATCGCGGTGAGATGCTTTTGCCCTGACGGAATCTCCTCCACGCTCACCCTGCCAGAGAGGCGTTCCTTGCCAAGCGAGAGCAGGTTGTTGACCGTGAACGTGTTGACAAGCCATCCGATGCTCTCGTCATTGTCCAGTACATCATCGCTGTACGGAATAACATAGCGGTTGGAACTTCTGTCGCAGTCGATGTCGATTCCGAAAAGATCCGCCACCGCCAGCCTGTGGTTGTTGAAAGTCCTTCTTGAATATGTCTGCCCGAACCTTCCGGAATACTTTTCTTCAAGTTCCTTGAAAGTCAGTCCGGCCGCACCCGCGGCGACGAGGCTTTGGACGAGCCAGATATATTTCCCGATCAATTCTGAAACCATTGCGTTGCGCTTCTTTTCGGCACATCAAAGATAAGAAGCCTTTTTGGTTTTTCAAAAACGTGGTTATTCGGAGCTAGGCTTCCAAATATTCATTATATTTGTGACTGTGATGAGAAACAAGCTGGAGACAGACATTCAGTTCCTGCCTGGAGTGGGGCCGAAAAGGGCTTCTCTGCTCCGGTCTGAACTCGGTGTCGCCACTGTCGGAGACCTTCTGCACACATTCCCGTTTCGTTACATAGACCGCAGTTCAGTTCAAATGATTGCGGATGTCCGCTCCGGCAGCGCATATGTCCAGATTCTGGCAAAGGTCGTCTCGTCACAAGTCAGCGGCAAGCGCCTCAGTGTGTTCGTGCAGGATCAAAGCGGAACTATGGAGCTTGTCTTCTTCAAAGGTGTCAAATATACTTATGAGCGCCTTAAACCGGGTTCGGTATTCCTTTTTTTCGGAAAGCCAAGCCTGTTCAACGGGAAATTGAATATGGTCCATCCGGAGATAGACAATCCGCCGTCCGGCGGTACAGTCAACTTCTCCGGCACACTGACCGGCGTCTATAATTCCACCGACAGGCTTAAAAACGGGGGAGTGACCGGCAAGGTTATGAACAGGCTGATGGCCGAGGCGTTAGACCTTGCGGTCGGGGATGTGGAGGAGACTCTGCCCGAATATGTCCTGAGGGAGAAAGGCCTTGTTCCGTTGCGGTTCGCCATCAGGAATGTTCATTTCCCGTCCGACCAGATGGCCCTTGAGAAGGCGCGCTACCGTCTCAAATGGGAGGAGCTGTTCCTGTTGCAGCTGTCATTGCTGAAACAGAAATATGTCCGCAGACGCTCTGCTGTCGGGATTCCGATGCCAAAGGTCGGCCCGGCTTTCAATGCTTGTTACAACTCACTGCCTTACGAGCTTACAGGTGCGCAGAAACGTGTGATAAAAGAGATTCGCTCGGACCTGATGAGCGGTCATCAGATGAATCGGCTGCTTCAAGGGGATGTCGGTTCCGGCAAGACGATGGTCGCCGTGCTTTCTGCGCTGATCGCCATCGGGAATGGGTATCAGGCCTGCATAATGGCTCCTACCGAGGTTCTTGCGCAACAGCATTATGCCAACGTGTCCAAGTACTTGGCTCCGACGGGTGTCCGTTGCGAGATGTTGATCGGTTCGATCGGCAAGGCCGCCCGAAGGCCGATTCTGGAAGGTTTGGCCGACGGCTCGGTCGGAGTCATCATCGGCACGCACGCCTTGATAGAGGAGACTGTGAAGTTCAGGAATCTTGGTCTTGCCATCATTGACGAGCAGCACCGTTTCGGAGTGGAACAGAGGTCAAGGCTTTGGGCAAAAGGGGTTTGCGATGTGCCGCCCCACGTGCTTGTGATGACGGCCACTCCGATTCCGAGGACGTTGGCGATGACATTCTACGGGGATTTGGAAGTCTCTGTGATCGATGAGATGCCGCCGGGCAGGAAACCTGTCCAGACGATGCTGATAGGGGAGGGCAAACGTCCGCAGCTTTACAATTTCATGAAGAAGGAGATTGCCGCCGGCCGGCAGGTGTTCGTTGTCTATCCTCTGATATTCGAGAGCGAGAAAGTGGATTACCGGAATCTTGAGGCAGGTTATGAGAACATCGTCTCCAGATTCCCGTTCCCGCCTTACAAAGTGGCCATCGTCCACGGGCGGCAGACCAGCGAGGTGAAACAGTTCAATATGGATGCCTTCTCGGCAGGAAGAGCGGATATACTTGTGTCCACAACGGTGATTGAGGTCGGAGTGGATGTCCCTAACGCCTCCGTGATGGTGATCGAGAGCGCCGAGCGGTTCGGCCTTGCGCAGCTTCATCAGCTCCGGGGACGTGTGGGGCGCGGATGCGAGAAGTCCTATTGTGTTCTGATGCACGGCGACAAGGTCAGCAAGGAGTCCCGCAAGAGGCTGGAACTTATGTGCGCGACGGAGAACGGCTTCGATCTGGCGGAGGAGGATATGAAGATGCGAGGTCCCGGTGACCTGGAGGGAACCGCGCAGAGCGGCCTTCCGATTGAGCTGAACATCGCCTCGCTGGCTCACGACGGGGCTTTGCTTGCTGATGCGAGAAGCTACGCCGAGTATGTGCTGGCTCACGACCAGACCCTTGAACTCCCCGTGAACGAACTCCTTGCCAGGGAACTCCGTAAGGATAAATACAACCTCAAGGATTACAGCAAGATTTCGTAGTCCGACAACCTTGGGTGTCGCCGATCCTTCTCCGAAAGGATGACTTTGTCAGCCGGTATTCTCCAGTCAATCGCAAGATCCGGATCATCCCAGGCTATCGCTCCTTCGGAAGACGGGCAGTAGAAGTTGTCGCACTTGTACTGGAATATTACTTCCTCGCTCAGTACGCTGAACCCGTGAGCGAATCCTTGGGGAATGAAGAACTGTCTGTGGTTCTCCTCGGTAAGTTCCGCGGCTATGTACTTTCCGAACGTCCTGGAGCCAGGTCTGAGATCCACCGCCACATCGAGGACAGCACCCTTGATGACCCGCACCAGCTTGCTCTGGGCGTGTTCTCCTTTTTGGAAATGCAGCCCCCTCACCACTCCGTAGCAGGACTTGCTTTCATTGTCCTGGACGAACCTGACCGGACCGACCTTCTCCTCGAATTCCTTTTGGTTGAAAGACTCGAAGAAATAGCCTCTGCTGTCTTCGAATATTCTGGGCTCAATGATGAGCACGCCTTCTATTCCGGTGGTTATGATGTTCATTCCGTATCTTTCCGTTATGTAAGCGTTAAAAAATAAATTGGTGGAGATTTGTGAAGGATTTTTGAGGATAGAT
>CAVCPY010000006.1:0-4496 GCA_963604245.1 Eggerthellaceae bacterium | reverse complement strand
AAATGGCCGGAAAGGCCGCGTAAGAAAAAAGAGGAATTATTTTTAAACAGCTTCTCAATTCCTCCTCCGCACTGCCGGGGCGCGCTGCAACAAAAAGGCCGACGGCTCCGCCAATCATCATAATCATACCTATATACACATAGAGCAGCCAGGAATCCCTAACCAGCTCGAACACGCTGATTTCACTCCACCGCCCTCTGGTCTCGTCATAACTCAACTGATATATCTTCCATCCGTCCACGTCAAGAGGCTTGTTGACTTCTATGATTCCTTGCTTCCGCACCCCGCCGTCGGTATATGCTATGACCTCGGAAGCGAAGCGGCGGGGCTCGCGGTCCGGCATCACCACGCTCGTGTGTTCGTCCAGTTTCAATGCCTTGTACGGAAATATGAAACTGCCGCAGCTCACCCAGCCGTCCTTCTGTTCCCCGCTTATGCGGTTGATGGCTTTGATGCGCACGGCGTAGGTGGAACCCACCGAACGGAATTCGGTGAACTTCAGGCTGTCCGCCGTCACGATGCAAGCCGCCTCGGGGAGAGATTCAGTGACGGTTATGCTCCAGTCCATCAGACTGCCTCCGCTCACCCCTTCCTCAAGCAGCAGATGCACAGGCGTTTTTTCGGGCAGCAGTTTGCCGCTCGAATTGTCTGTCAGCATCAGTTTAGGGGGATATTCATCGATGGTGAAGTCTTTGAGCTCGATGGCCAGCGGAAGTTCCACCATCTGCCCGTTCTTTTCATCCTGTGCGCGCCATTCGGTCTCGCCCAGAGGAACAGTCATACGCAGACGCCGCATATCCGCAGCCCCCGCCGTACCGGCGACAATGACTGTGAACAGTCCGATATGGTTAAGCAGGAAAGGCAGTCTGCGCCATCTGAAAGGCAGGCCGGCACGTAGGATTGTCATTCCCAGCACCACCGTCATCCAGACATACACCAGGACAAAAGGCCAGAAAGAGAGCATATCGGTCAGTCCGGCCAGTATTCCTGAGACGCCCTGCGGATGTGCGGACGGGTTCTGTCTTACCAGCCCCATAAGAAGCGTCACCCCGAGCACATAGCACAGGGATGAAACAGCGGTCGAGCGTTGGCTGAGCCAGGCGAATAAATATACTTTCCTCCGGAACGCATTCATCACCGGCAGCGACAGCACAAACAAGGTCAGGACGATGATATTCACGGGGAAAGCCATTCGCCCCCAATCTATGCCGCCTACGCTTGCCTGCAGGAGCAGTCCCGTCACAACAAGACCTGCCCCGGCCATAAAGCCCTCTTTATATTTCCAAGGTCTATCCCACATAAAAGGAGGTGTGTTACATTTCCTGAATACGACCGCCGGCCTTTGCTTTTTCCAACCAGAGCGGAACCGCCTCCTTCAGGAATCTGTCCTTGGCTGTTTTTTCCGCCGCCATATCCAGTCCGATATATTTCTGAGCCTTTTCCTTGGTGGAGATGTCCGGCATAGGAACTGCGTCCATATATCCCTTGAGCGCCAGGACTTTAGAGATTGCCAGCCTGGCCTGCAATGCCTTATCCAGACCACTGCCGAGGATGCGCTGAATCTCCTGCGGAGCGTGGAAAGAGGCTCCGTGAGAAGCCACTCCGAAGTCCCATCTCCATTGCGCCTGACGGATCAGGGTCAGGGCATCTTTCATCTGTTCGTCCGTTGCGCCCCGATCCCACGCGAACTTCGCCTCTATATGCGCTTTGGCGAGTTCCTGCTCCAGACGGTTGCGGGCTTCGTTCGCCTTGCGCTGGCGCTCATATACATTGCCTCGCAGGGTCTCCTCGCTTTCACGATGGCAGACCTGACAGGTGCGGTCTATCTTCGCCAGCGGACTCTGGACGTGGTGGTCGCTGAACTTTACGCCGCCCTCGCTCTTGTAAGGCATATGGCAGTCCGCGCAGGACACGCCTCTCTGTGCGTGTATGCCCGATTGGGCTATCTCATAGCCAGGATGCTGCGCCTTCAGTATGCGCGCGCGGCTCAGCTTGTGGGTGTAGTCCGCAAAATCGGCCTCGTCATAATATTTCTCCATATCCTCCACCGTGAGTCCCTTGTCCCAAGGAAAGGTCAGATATTTGCCGTCCCCTTTGAAGAAATACTCCACGTGGCACTGGGCACATACCAGAGAGCGCATTTCCTGCGGGGTCGCATCTCCGATGTCCTTCCCTTGACGCTGGAAGGCTTCAATCAGAGCGGGGCGGCTTATCTGAAGATTCATATTCTCCGGTTCGTGACAGTCGGCGCAACCGATAGGGTTCACTATCTCGCTGCCGAAAGCCGCCCATTTGTCATTATAGAAAGACTCTACCCCGACCGACTCCATCATACGGGGTACGTCGGGACTCTTGCAAGTCCAGCAGGTGGACGGCTGCGGACCCTCTGTCCCGCTCATCGGCGCCCCCGTGCGCAGACTGGCGCGGATGTCGTCCACGGCGTAGATGTGTCCACGGGGAGTGGAGTAGTCTTTAGAAAAGGCATATCCCGCCCACAGTATCACCATCTCCGGACGCTGCGCCAGGACATCGACGGGAGAACTGCCGTTGAACTCGCTCGTGAAATCCATCTTCGCCGTCTCCGTCCAAGTCTGATACTCACGCGGATAGTTCTCGCCGAAAATCTGGTTGCGAGCCTCTATACCGGTGATTTCGACTCTTTTGTTATTGAAGACGCTTGCCAGTTCCGCCCTGCGCTCCATCAGCGACGAGACGGTCAGCCCCAGCACAAACACAATGGCCATTGAAGCACCGAACAACAGCCATCCTTGCCAAGTTTTCAATTTCTTTTCCATCGTATGCGTGTTTTTTACAATTTATTCTTAATAGCGCTCAACCATTCCGGGACAGGGGAAGGAGGATAGGGCACAAGTGCCGCCGGAGTCGCCGACAGGCTGTTCCTGCCGCCGTGCGGCACATCCCTGTGGCAGTCCCAACAGACCTTGCCTCCGCCTGCCCGAGCAGTCATATAATCCAGCCCTCCCGCTTTCACGAATTCAGTATTCAACTGCGTGTGGCAACGGATGCAGTTGTCCATAATCACTCCGGAACTTTCATCATTGGCCCGCATCACGAAAGGCTCGCCGCCGACGAGGAAGGAGGACACGTGGCGCATTCCGTCCTTGCCCTTGAAAGCCCATTTTCGGATCGGGCTCTCCACCGGGACGTGACAATCATTGCAGGTGGCGTCACGGCTGTGCGAACTGTGGAACCACGTTGCGTAATAAGGGGCCATAATATGGCAATTGACGCAGCTTGCGGGTTCATCCCCAAGATAACTGTGTGCACGGAGCAGATGCAGGAACAAGGCGACCCCACCGAACAGAACCCCGCAGATGACGATGGCAAACACTTTCCATCCGCGGGAAGGGAGAAGACCGCTGATGAGTAAAGATATCTTCATAGCACCCGATTTTTTCCAAAGATATGGAATCGCGCAAGCATAGGGTGTAATAATGATTACACTCTCGCATTTTCTTCACCGGAAACCCGCCGTGAACAGGGCAACTCATTAATTATTGGTTATATTTGCGGACAGATACCTGCCGAAAATGGAAAGAATCATTTGCACGGAAGAGTACCGGGAACGGCTGCTGAGGATTCCTTTGTTCAGTGAGCTGGCGCATAACGTGAAGTCCACGCTGCCGGAGCGGCTGGACTGCCAGTTCTTCTTTGTGGACAGGCACGAGGTCGTCGCCAGACAGGGGACGGCCTGCAGGCAGCTCTATGCACTGCTGAAAGGGAGGATAAGAGCGGAGATCATCGATGATTCCGGAAATGAAGTCATTTTAGAGTATATAGACGCCCCTCGCTCTTTCGCCACAATGTATCTGTTCTTTGCGGCGGAGGACAATCTCCTGCCGATCAGTTTCTGTGCGGCGGAAGACTGCATCCTGTTCACAGCCTCCAAAGAGTCCGTTTTCCGGCTCATCAGCGAAGCCCCCGATATACTGCGCAGTTTCCTGAACATCACCGGGCGCTGCAACAGGTCCACCCTCACCCGTCTGAATGTGCTTTCCCATAAGAACGTCCGCAACCGATTCGTGGCTTATATCTTCGAGCATCGGCCGTCAGGCTCCGCGCTGATAAGGATTGCGCACAATCAGGTGCAACTGGCAAAGTATCTGAACGTCACCAGACCGGCTTTGTCAAAAGAGATAAACAGGATGGTGAAGGAGGGGCTGATAAGAGTGGACGGGAAGACGATAGAACTGATGAACGGGCAGCATCCGGGAAATTATCTTCTATAGCGGACTCTTCTTGCGGCAGGGGGCGCTGAAAAACTATAATTGTTACGGAGCTTAATACAGCTTCTTAATCTCTTGCGTTTTTTTTACTCAAAAAATATGGATTATTTGAAAGCAAAACATAACTTTGCATTTAGAAGCTGTTAAAAAATGGTTTCCGCATTTTATTATGCGGATTTTTCGAGACAGTTTCAGCTTTGGAAAAGGGAGCGTAGCAGTAGCTACGTGACCGATGACAAAGATGAAAAT
>CAVCPY010000005.1:0-2869 GCA_963604245.1 Eggerthellaceae bacterium | reverse complement strand
AAATGGCCGGAAAGGCCGCATAAGAAAAAAGAGAAATTATTTTTAAACAGTTTCTTAAGGTATTTATGAAAAGAATATTAATAGCTGCGGTTGCGGCTTTCGTGTTGGCTGCGCCTTTCGCACTGGCGGAAGCGCCTTTTTGTGAATATGTCGCCGAAAGTCCGGCTGACAAAAACGTCAGCGAGGTGGTGTTCTCGACGAATATGCATTGTGACAAATGCGTGAACAAGATAAGCGAGAACCTGTCTTTCCTTAAGGGAGTGAAGGACCTGAAGGTGTCCCTTAAGGGCCAGACCATCAGCATCAAGTACGACAACCGCAAGACTGACGAGAAGACCCTTGCGGAAGCAATCAGGAAACTTGGCTACAAGGCCGAAAAATTGAAGAAATAACACTATGAGCCAGAAACCGTCGATTCCCAAGGGAACCCGTGATTTCGGTCAGCGGAGTATGGCCGAACGGAATTACATCTTTGACACCGTCAAGAAGGTCTTCAGGACTTTCGGTTACTCGCAGATTGAGACTCCGGCGATGGAGAATCTCTCCACCTTGCTCGGCAAGTACGGCGAGGAGGGGGACAAGCTTCTGTTCCGTGTCCTGAACTCCGGAGACTGTTTCTCGAAGGTCAACTTCGAGGATTACCGTACCGAAGATGGTGGAATGAACAGCGTGGCCCTTTCAAAGGAGGTCTGCGAGAAGGGCCTCCGCTACGACCTGACCGTGCCTTTCGCCCGTTTCGTGGTCCAGCATCAGAACGAAATCTCCTTCCCGTTCAAACGCTTCCAGATCCAGCCGGTCTGGAGGGCAGACAGACCTCAGAAGGGACGTTACCGCGAGTTCTACCAGTGCGACGTGGATGTGATCGGCAGCAAGTCCCAGGTCAATGAGCTTGAGCTTGTGCAGATTGTGGACAGGGTGTTCGGTCTGTTGGACATCAATGTGCTCGTGAAGGTCAACAACCGCAAGGTCTTGACCGGTTTCGCCGAGATCTGCGGATTCCCTGACAAGGTGGTTGACATTACCGTCGCGATCGATAAGCTCGACAAGATCGGCCTCGGGAGCGTCGAGGAGGAGATGCGCGGGAAAGGTCTGACCGACAGCGCTGTCGCCGTCATTGAGCAGATTCTGAAGCTGTCCGGCTCGACATCTGAAAAGCTTGCGGCGATGCGTTCCCTGATGAGCGGCGGCTCGGCTTCCGGCCTCGTTTCCGGAACCGGTATCAAGGGTTTGGACGAGCTTGAGGAGCTCTTCGGCCTGATTGAGGCCGCCGGAGTGAAGTGTCCCGTCGAGATTGACCTTTCCCTGGCCCGTGGCCTTAACTACTACACCGGGGCGATTTTCGAGGTCAAGGCCGTAGATTTCCAGATCGGCAGCATCTGCGGCGGTGGCCGTTACGACAATCTTACCGGAATATTCGGCCTTCCGGATATGTCCGGAGTGGGCATCAGTTTCGGAGCTGACCGTATCTACGATGTCCTCAAGGGCTTGGACAAGTTCCCTGATTCGCTGACCTCCAGCACGACGCTTCTGTTCGCCTGTATGGGAGCGGAGGAGCTTCGGTACATCCTTCCGGTAGCCGCAGCCTTGCGTTCCGAGGGAGTCTCCGTCGAGGTCTATCCGGAACCGTCCAAGCTGAAGAAGCAGTTCGACTACGCCGAGAAGAAGTTCATCCCGTTCCTGTCCATCAATGGCGGGGACGAGGCCGCCTCCGGCACGGTCCAGCTGAAGAACCTCGCCACGGGTGAGCAGAAATCTTTTGCCAAGGCAGACATCGCC
Organism: Eggerthellaceae bacterium; assembly: GCA_963604245.1. Lineage (GTDB taxonomy): Bacteria > Bacteroidota > Bacteroidia > Bacteroidales > UBA932 > Cryptobacteroides. The sequence goes on along the minus strand of CAVCPY010000005.1, from coordinate 1,093 downwards.
GGGATGAAGGAGTTTATGAGTGTTTCGGACTGACTGAAATAAGGGGCGTTCTCGTCCGGTCGCCAAGCTTGACCTAATCTGTCGAGCGGCTTGAGAACGGTTTTTTGAGAAATATTTGCAAATTCAAAAAAAAGCCGTACCTTTGTATTCCAACATCGCGGGGTAGAGCAGTTGGTAGCTCGTCGGGCTCATAACCCGGAGGCCGGAGGTTCGAGTCCTTCCCCCGCTACGAATTTGCCGCAACGTCTTGTAAGTCAGGAAGTTGCGGCAAAATTATTAAAAATGCTGCGCCAGATTTGCGCCAAAAAAATTCGCGGTCTGAGCCGGTTCTTGTCAAACCTTTGTTGGGGAGTTCGAAAATTTCCCCAACAAAAAAAATGTCTTCAAGTCTCCGCACGACGAATGGCTTTATTCCGGCAAAAGTTGCCGAGGGAAAGCGTTGGTATGTTGAATTCTATTGCCTCGATCCAGAGTCTGGCCGCTTGAGAAGGAAGAGGGATTAAAGTTATAATTTAACTGAATCTCGAACAATTTATAAATATCTGAAAATCAAAATATAAATCCTTACATAGTTCAACGCAGTTTATTTTGATATATCAAGTATTGTTCGTAAATTTGTTCGTGAACAATAGAACTGATAACGAAATAAACTCTAATATGGCTGCAGTAAATTTCTACCTTGACACCCACCCTAACAAGGCTGGGGAATGCCCGATAAAAATGTCGGTCATCATCTTCAAGAAAAGATTTTTTCCGACCATCGGACACAGTGTCCTACCAGAAGTATGGAACGGCTCCAGAGTCACGAAGTCGAAATACGTGAACTCTAAAGGCGAAACCGCCACAGAAATCAACAAAGACATATTCAATCTTCTTTCGCACTTCACTAACTACATTAATGAAGTGAAGACGATGCCAACCCCGGACGAACTACGTCTTGAGATGAAAAAAGCCCTCGGCATAACACCTGACGACATTGAGAAATACACCAAAGTCAAAACAATCTTCGATGATATCGATCAGTTCGTGAAAGAAGAAAGCGTCGCGTGCCAATGGGCAAGTTCCACGACTCAAAACTGGAGTACTTTTGCAA
>CAVCPY010000004.1:6563-8165 GCA_963604245.1 Eggerthellaceae bacterium | reverse complement strand
TCTTAGTGATTCCTAAAAAATAACTTGGTGCTTTTGCTCGTCTTTTTGGTCTGAATTTATTTGTTCATCAGCCTCTGTGCCACCGGCACACTCCTTCTTCACAAACAAATTGCTCCGCAAAAATCCTTCACAAAAACTTACCAACTTATTTTTTCATCATCACATAATCAATACAATATTAAACATTTTTCTCCATTTCTGCAAGTCTGGATTGACTGTCTGAAGGCGGATTTGAAGGCGTGGCCACTTCTGCAGGCCCAGCGACCGCAAGATGTTGTATTGTTCTGTCACTTCGGTCATTGAACCTGTCGAAGTGCCGAAACAAACGGATGATTGCGGAAATATAAAGTATTTTGCTACTTTTGTGACCAGAAGAAAAAGAACACAAATGAACGAAGAACGAAGCACGGACAGACTTGCCCGTTACATAATCTGGACAGCCGCCGCGGGCGTGACCGTCACTTTCTGCTGGTACTTCAGGAGTGTGCTGGTTTACATAATCCTTGCGGCCGTTGTCTCCCTTATGGGAAGGCCGATAAACAAAGGCCTCGGCCAGATAAGGATAAAGGGCAAAGGGATGCCTGACTGGCTTTCCGCCATCATCTCGCTACTGCTGATCCTTGCAATATTCCTTGGCATCGTCACCCAGATCATCCCGGTGGTCTCGAACATTGTCTCCAACGTCACGGTCAATCTCCAGAGCACCTCCTTCAAGGCCTCCGAGATCACCGTGTGGTTCGACAAGGCGAACGTCTGGCTGATTGACAGGATTCCGGCCCTCGGACGTGACTTCAAGATTCACGAGGCAGTTCTCGGGTGGATAAAGGACGCATTTGACATCGGCTCCATCACATCGGTCGTGGGCTCCGTGGCATCGGCTCTTGGTTCTTTCGGAATCGGTCTTTTCTCCGTGATGTTCATCGGCTTCTTCTTCGTCAAGGACGAGACCCTGTTCCGCAGGATTGTCGGAGCCCTCGTCCCGGACAATGTCGAGAACAAGGCCATCGCCGCCATCGGCGACATAGAACACCTCTTGAGCCGCTACTTCGTCGGGCTTATGACTGAAGTTCTCGGTGTGGCGCTGCTCAATTTTCTGGGTCTCTGGCTGATAGCCAGAATAGGATTCTATCCGGCAGTCGGAATAGCCTTTATGACCGGTCTGCTGAACGTGATTCCTTACGTCGGTCCATGGATCGGAGGCTCAATCGGAACAATCCTAGGAATCGTGCTGAAATACAGCAGCGCCGCCGCACTCGGAGTTTATCCGGACTTTATGGTGGTGATAATTACCCTGTTGGCAGTCTTCATCTGCACGCAGCTGGTGGACAATTTCCTTTTCCAGCCTCTGATTTACTCGACCAGCATCAAGTCCAGTCCTTTGGAAATCTTCATAGTGCTGCTGATGGCGGGGAATCTCGGCGGAATCGTGGGAATGCTCGTCGCGATTCCGGCCTACACGGTAATAAGGGTCATCGCCGCCCGCTTCTTCTCTGACTTCAAACCCATCCGGAGACTGATAGCCGCCACGGCCGAGGAACAACATACGGATAACTGAGAAGCTGTTTAAAAATGGTTCCCGCATTTTATTATGCGGAATTTTCG
>CAVCPY010000004.1:0-6553 GCA_963604245.1 Eggerthellaceae bacterium | reverse complement strand
ATGGCCGGAAAGGCCGCGTAAGAAAAAAGAGGAATTATTTTTAAACAGCTTCTGACAATGATTTTCATATATTATGAACACTTTACTCAAAAGATTGGCGGCCATCGCCGCAATTCTCGCCGGATTCCTGGCAAGTGCGGGCGCACAGGAAACATATTCCCCGACCGGCACCTACAAATTCGCCGTGAAAGACGGAAACTCACTTTTTCTTGATGAATATCTTGCCACGCCCGGAAGTGAGACCACCCTTGACGGCAACGAAAAGCCTTCGATTGTCTTTGTCTTCGGAGGCGGATTCATCGGCGGAGAGCGCAGCCACAAAAGCTATCTTCCCTGGTTCAGGATGCTGAACGACGAGGGCTACACAGTCCTCACGATTGACTACCGTCTCGGGATGAAAGGTGTCAAGACAAAGGGCGGAATCGGCTCCGTGAAGCAGTTCTACCATTCGGTCAGAATCGCGTGCGAGGATCTGTTCAGCGCCACGAAGTACATCATCGACAACGCCGGGGTGCTGAAAGTCAACCCGGACAATCTGGTGATCTGCGGCTCGTCGGCCGGTGCGATGACGGTGCTTGAGTCCGAATGGATGCTCTGCAACGGAAAGGCTACGGAGACGCTTCCGGAAGGATTCCGCTACGCCGGAGTGATGTCGTTCTCGGGAGCCATCCTGTCCCGGGAGGGGATGCCGAAATATTCATTGACCCCGGCTCCGACGGCATTTTTCCACGGCACGGCCGACAAGGTGGTGAATTACGGGAATATGCGCGTCTTCAACTGGGTGTTCGCCGGCACGGACAAGCTTGTCAAGATCTTCGAGAAGAACGGCTATGTCTATAACGCTTTCCGCTTCAAGAACCACAAGCACGAAATCGCCGATTCGATGGTGGAGACCTTCGCCGACCAGATCCGGTTTCTGGAGACCAACATAACGAGGAAGGTCGCCAGAACTGTGGATTCCACAATCGACGACCCTGAAGCTCCGGTTCCGAGCGGCTCGGCGAACCGCAAGGAATTGTACGGGGACTAATCCTGAATATACTTGCGATAGACCTCAGCGATTCTGCGGTACCCCTCTTCATTCGGATGAAGCCCGTCCCTGAAGAGGGATTCGTCCAATGTGCCGTCGGCCTTCGTGAGAACTGATTTCACGTCCACGATGTCGTAATTCGTAAGTCCGCTCTCCCCAAGGAGCCTGTCGGCGGCGGCGTTGACCTTGTCCACCCTGTCGATGGCCTTTCTGCGGGGATAGATGTGAACTATGTGGATGCGAGCCTTCGGCTGCCTGACACGAATATATTCAACAAGTCCAACCATTCCTTCGGCTATCTCTTCCTCCGGACGGCTGTAGATGTCATTCGTACCGGCCATCACAAAGATGTGCCTTGCGTCGAAACCGTCCAGTTCCTCGTGCATCATCCGCCACATCATATTCCCGAGACGGTCCCAGCCGTAACCGCAGTTGACGACATTGCGGTCGGCGAACAAGTCGTTCCAAGAGTCAACTCCGGCGTGCCAGGTCTTGTGGCTCGGCTCGCCTGACCAGTAATGGGTTATGGAGTTGCCTATCATCACAATCTCCGGATTCGGGGCGATGTGCCTTTCCCTGTAAAGGACCCGGGAATGCCTTAGCGTCCAGTCATAGTAATAGAAATCCCTGCGCTGCCTGACAGGCTTGAGAATGTCAGGAAGGTCTGCCGTCGTGCCAAGGGCGTTGAAGACCGCCTCAAGAGTGGCCACCGTGTCGGCCTTCGCTCCATCGACAGCCAAAAGCCAACAGGAGTTCCGGCTTTCTTTCTTGCTGACTACCTTCACGGGGAAGTCAGCCTTTCTTTGTATGATGTTCCTGACAGCCTTGGACGGTCTGTCAACAGCCTCGACAGGGACATTGTAGAAGGCGATTGTCCTCTCGACAGGCACCGGCTCGAAATGGAAATAAGTTCCTCCGACAGTACCGATTTCCATCCACTTCACCTCACTGTAAAGCGGAAGATAGAGTCGGAACTCGTTGCCGTTCTTTGCAGACTTGCCGTAATCCACGCGGAAAGAGAATGTTATCGTGTCACCGGCGGCTTTCCCGAAATCGGAAGTCCCATCCAGCAGATGGAAGCCACCGTCATTGTCGATGTCGTAGAGGTCAACTCCCAACGAAGCCATCTGTGTGGCTCCTTCAGGAATATTCCGTCTCTCCAGAACATACCTAACCGTGATTTCAGGGGCGTTTGTCCCGAAATCAATGTTTCCCCTATCGAAAGACCAGCAGGTTCCGAACGGCCCTTTAGCCTTCTCCGTCAAAGGGTTATGCCAGCCGACGACATCAGCGGCGGCAACTGTGGCGGAAAGCAGCAGCGCCATAGTCCCTGCCGCAACCACACGTCTAACGATTCCCGAATATCTCATATTCTTATAATTTTTGATTGTTGTACCAGCACAACAGACTTCAAAGTTAAGCCATACTCATCAGAAATCCAAAATTGAACAGTGATATCATCTCGCGGCAAAAGCGCCGCCCGAGAGTGCCTGTCAACACTCTAGGGCAACGGAAAGCCGGAAATATGCCGACGTACAGTTACGCTATTTATCCGGAACGCCTGTGTAAATGACCGGATAGTCGCCGAAATTGAGCCTTAGAGACAGGATCGTGGCGGTCATAGTGCCGGAGAGTGCAGTAACCGTGTACTTCGGGAACGGCAATGTACCGCCGGAGAGAGGTACAATCCCATCAGCCGAAAACTCAATAGTCCCGTTCTTTTCTTCAAATCCTATTCCCGGTACAGACACATCCAGTGAAATCGGCATCTGAGGCACGAACTTCACTTTGTTGAACATAATGTCAAGGGTCTTGGCCTTTTCATCTATCCGCACATCAACCTTGACATCCTTGGAAACATTATCCACACCGTCCGCAGTCACGGTCATCGGTCCGGAATATTCATAATTGCCTGAAAAAGAAGGATTATCCACATCTCCATTCTCTTTGGAGCAGGAGATCGTCAGCAGAATGGCAGCAGCCATCAAACAAAACACTTTTTTATTCATATTCATTACAGATTTATTGATAGTCCTATTGAGAACCGGCGTGGTTTACCGGTCTGAAAAAAAGAATTGCCGACAGACTTGAAGTAGAAAACGGAATATTCCGTGTCGGCGAGATTCTGCCCTCTAAGCCAGAGCTCCGCCTTTGATGTGGCAAGACGGACATCCGCACCCAGCAAAGAATATGGAGGCTGGCTTATGTCTCCGGCTTCGTTCCAACAGATCCGTCCGCTGCGGTTGATGTCGGCGCTCAAGGAGACAGACCGCAGGAAGCGCCCTCCGGTCAGGAACTTATAGCCGCATCTCAGGTACAAGGAGGATTCCGGAGAGTATGGCACTCTGCTGCCTGACCAGTCATCACGACCATCGTTATAGTCCACGAAGCGGGCATCCATCAGACTTCCGGCGAATGACACGCAGAGGCCTCTCCACACCCAAGACGCTTCCGCCTCAACCCCAAGGCTTCGGGATTTGCCGGCGTTGGCCATCATACGACCGGTTCCTTTACCGTAAGGGAAAACGGTCATCTGCTGATTCCGGCAATCCACACGATAAGCTGTGACGGAGGCGTCAAGACGGTGTCCACGGGCATCAAGACCGATCCTGCCTCCAGCCTCATAGTCAAAACACCTCTCCGGCTTGTATGTCATCATCGCGCCGGAAAGTTCCTCCTGCCCATCAAGATGGATTCCAAGCCGTTCCATCATCCCGGACATCATCTTGTTCTGCAGGATGTCCGAGAAAATCTGCGTGTTGAACCCTCCGGACCGGTAGCCTTCCGAGACAGATGCGTGCAAAGACATATTCAAGCCTTTTGACCGCATACGCTCGGACACGGCATCGTACGAGACCGACAGCTTCGGCTGTAATTGGGCATAACGCACCGTTTCCGTTCCGTCGATCCTTGTGTTGAAAGGGATATATTCAGACATTGTGGGCGAGACAATGAAATGGATGTCAGAGCCGGATTCATAGCGCATCCGACTGGACTCGATGTCAAGTCTCAGTCCTGCCGTCAATGTCCACCGTCCGGTCCTGAAATAGGATTCGTAGTAGGCGGCCAAATTGCCGAGAGCGATATTGAAATCACTGTAAATCAGGAAATTCTCTTCTTGAATATTCATTTTTCCCAGTTCCTGCGGGATTCCGGAATTGGCGTTGTCCAGAATGAGCGACTTTATGCCGTCCTTCAGGAAATGCACAGGAGCGGACATTCGGTTCAGCTTCACCATCGCGAACAGTCCGGTCTGGCTGTCCCACCAGGCAGGATGTGCCTTGGGCTTTAAGATAAACTCCTGGGTGAAAGCGCCTTGTTTCTGTGTCTGATTCAAGGTGAACATAGACTTGGGTGTGAAGTCCTGATCCATATCCATAGAGTCGAAAAGAGCCTGCAGACTTGTGACGGAGCTGAGTTTCCAATTCCGCCATCCGGTCTTGAGGCGGAATCCGTCCATCAGGAAGAATCGCCGATAGCCGCTTTGGTCGTTGTAATCCACGGGAAGGAGTTCTCCTGTGTCAGGAATCCGCCTGCGATAAGGATGTCCTGTCTGATCGATGTAAGAGACTGTCAATATGTTGTCCAAGGAGGCGCTGCCGACCCCGCCGACAAATCTCGCGCGTGCCGAGAATGTGTCAGAAAGGCCGCAGGGACTCCCGTCATATTCATTGATGAAGAATCCGTCGGTATGTCCGTAGGCGGCGGCGAGGCCGAACCGGCCTTTGTAGGTCGAGAGACTCGCAGAGAAGGTGGAGGCGCTGCCATATTCAATGAAGCCTCTTGTACCTTGGAATGCAGTCGGAGACAATGTCTCAATGGCGAGCGCTCCAAGCATCGAATTGCGCCCATAAAGGGTTCCTTGCGGACCGTGCAGGAAATCAAGCCTGCGTATGTCTGAGAAAGAGAAATCGTAGCAGTTCTTGTCCAGAACAGGCACGTCATCCACATAGAGCCCGATGACCGGATTGTCCATTCTGGAGCCAAGGCCGCGGACGTAGATTGTCGAGGTCATCGAGGTGCCGTAGTCCGGAATGTTCAATCCCGGAATCACGGATGACAGATCCCTGGGAGATGAGATATTTCTTTCCTCCATATTCCTCATAGTCAACGAAGTGACGGAGGTCACCCCGGTGATTGAGGTCGGCCGCTTCACCGAGGAAATCACAACCGAACCGGAGATTGTGTCTTTTACCTGGGAAACCGGCTGGAGAGCCATAAACAGTGAGGTCGCAAGGGCTGTTAGCATAACGGACGCAAAATTACTCCCGTCAAAGGTTTGGCGACTTATGAATATATGATTTGGATTTGGACTTTTTATGCATAGCCATACCTCTGCATTCCGTTGCCTTAAGGTCTTGGCGGCCATTCACCCGGACAGGGCGCGCGAAGCGCGTAGGCCGCCAAGACCTTAAGGCAACGGAATGCCCCATTATTGCAAGCTTCTGAAGTCTGTCGGGGACATTCCGACCAGTTTCCTGAAAAAGCGCGAGAAGTAGGCTGGATCCTCGAAGCCAAGCCTGTAGGACACTTCCGAGATCTGGATGCCTGGATCATGCAAAAGTGTTCTGGCCAACGAAAGCCTTGCGTTTCCTATCCACTCTCCGGCACTGCGTCCTGTCTCGGATTTCACCACACGGCTCAGGTGATTCGGAGTCACGCCCAGTTCCTCAGCATAGCCGGACACTCCGCTGAAGGGGCGCGAAGAGTCAAATACCCGGCCAAGATAGGCGGAGCAAAGTCTGGCTGATGCGGTTCCGTTGTTTTGAGGGATAACGTTGTCAAACTCTCCAAGCAGGACTTCCAACAATCCCTGAACGGTAAGGAAATCTTCCGAGAATCTGGTCATTCTGATCAGAAGCTCGTCAAAGAAGACCTTGTCCTCCGCCGGAACCGTCATCACACTTGGTGTCTTAAGCCTCAGCACCCTATGCCCGGAATTACGCAGCATTCCGGAAGAGAACGCCCCCATATACCCGATGGAATCCTTGAAATACTTCACTGAATATGCCGACTGCGGCGGAATCAGGGCGCAATCCTGCCCACGCAGCAGATAGGGTTCCCCACCGACATCCGCAAGCACCTCTCCGGAAATAAGATAGATGAACGACCAGTCCTCCCTGACCATTCCGCTCATCGGCTGAGCCGTTATATGTCCAGCCGCATTCAGCGGCCTGATTATGAGTTGTCTCATTTCCGATGCAGAATAAAAGAAAATCAGTTAAACAACCTCTAAGGTGTCAACCATTTTTTCAGGGAAGGTCAATATCGTTTCATCTCTTATGACGACCTGCACGTTGCCGCTGTCTTCCGGCATATTGTACAGGATGAATTGTACTTCTCGCTCCATATCGACTGCTTCTGTTGGGAACCATACTTATGGTCTCAAGACAAAGGTAGTGATTTTTATGGACTTGATTGTTAACCGATGAACTTCCGATGGGACATTTTCACATTGAATTGATTCACTTTAGAAGCTGTTTAAAAATGGTTCCCGCATTTTATTATGCGGAATTTTCGAGA
>CAVCPY010000003.1:0-28149 GCA_963604245.1 Eggerthellaceae bacterium | reverse complement strand
GTAGCCGTAGCTACGTGACCGATGAGAAAGATGAAAATGGCCGGAAAGGCCGCAAAAGAAAAAAGAGAAATTATTTTAAACAGTTTCTAAGTTCGTGGTTAACCTTGTGAAAAATAAGTGGTTGCCTGTTTGAAAAAAAATGAGTTATGAAGAATTTTGACATAATCCCGGCCATTGACATAATCGGAGGCCGGTGCGTGCGTCTCACACAGGGAGACTATGCGAAAGAGAAGGTTTATTCGGACAAACCGGTCGAGATGGCTAGAAGTTTCGAGCGGGCCGGAGCCACGAGGCTTCACCTTATCGATCTTGAAGGAGCGAAGGCCTCCTGCCCGAAGAATCTGGAAGTGCTCCGTGACATAACCAGTGAGACCGGTTTGAAGGTTGAGTTCGGCGGCGGACTGAAGTCGGAGGACTCTTTGAAGGCTGTTCTGGATGCGGGGGCTGAATATGTCATCTGCGGAAGCGTGGCCTTTACCGAACCTGAGATATTCAAGGAATGGCTTGGCCGCTATGGGGGAAGCATCATCCTGGGGTTGGATTTGAAGAATGGTCTTGTCGCGACGAATGGTTGGAAAGAGACCGTCCCGATGTCCGCCGTACAGGCTCTGGAGTCTTTTGAAGGGCTTGTGCGTCAGGCTATTGTAACAGAGGTCTCAAGGGATGGTATGCTGCAGGGCGTGAATCTTGAGTTCTATGCCGGGCTTCAGCAGCAATTCCCCGATGTGGAGATCATCGTGAGCGGGGGAGTGTCCAGTTACGAGGACCTGACCGAACTTAAGAAATTCGGATTGCGGTCTGCCATTGTCGGCAAGGCCATCTACGAGGGACGCGTGAAACTTGAGGAGCTGTTCAGGTAATAATATGCTTGCCAAAAGGATTATACCTTGCCTTGACGTGAAGGACGGGCAGGTTGTGAAAGGAATCAATTTCGAGGGGCTTCGCGAGGTTGGAGACCCGGTGGAGATGGGGGCTTTCTACTCTTCCCGGGGGGCGGACGAGCTGGTCTATCTGGACATAAGCGCATCCTCGCAGGGGCGGAAGACTTTCACTGATCTGGTCTCGCTGATTGCGGAACGGATTGATATTCCGTTCACAGTGGGAGGGGGAATCTCCTCTTTCGAAGATGCCGCAAGGCTTCTGGACGCAGGCGCTGACAAGATCACCGTCAACACCTCCGCCGTGCTGCATCCGGAGATCATTTCCCGGTTGGCGGCACGTTATGGCTCCCAGTTCGTTGTAGTGGCGATTGACGCAAGGATGGTCGCTCCGGGGAATGGCGCTTTGGCCGGCCCGGCGACCGGCTCATCGGCAGACCCGGCGACCGGCTCATCGGCAGACCCGGCGACCGGCGCGGACGAAAACCCTTGCTGGCAGGTGATGACCCACGGAGGAAAGAATCCGACCGGCAAGGAGTTATATTCCTGGGCCAAAGAGGCGCAGAACCTCGGCGCTGGAGAAATCCTCTTCACCTCGATGGATCACGACGGAACCAGGAACGGCTATGCCGTGCGAGCATATTCACGTCTCGCTGAGGAACTTACCATTCCAGTGATTGCCTCGGGAGGAGCCGGAAGCGTCGCCGACATCGAGGAAGTCCTCACCGACGGCCGCGCGGATGCCGCCCTCGCCGCCAGCATATTCCATTACGGCGAAATCTCCATCCCCGACTTGAAAAGAACCCTCCGCTCCCGCGGGGTGAATGTAAGAATATAGATAACGAACTTTGATGAATATGATTGATTTTAAAACTCTTAAAGTCGGCGCTGACGGACTCGTGCCGGCTATTGTCCAGGACCGGAACACCCTCCAGATCCTGATGCTCGGCTATATGGACGCCGAGGCTCTCGAAAAGACCCAGGCCAGCGGTCTTGTGACATTCTACAGCCGCTCCCGCCAGACCCTTTGGACAAAGGGAGTGACCAGTGGCAATTACCTGCATCTTGTCTCCATTGCCGTTGACTGCGATTCGGACACCCTTCTTGTCACTGCCGTTCCTGACGGTCCGGCTTGCCACAAAGGCACTAAAACTTGCTGGGGGGATGCCGTGCCGACAAGTCTGGGCTTCATCCGTGAGCTTGAAAGTGTGATCAAAGGCCGCCACGAGCAGATGCCGGAGAATTCCTACACTACGTCCCTGTTCAAGGCCGGGACCCCGAGAATGGCCCAGAAAGTCGGCGAGGAAGCCGTCGAGACCGTAATCGAGGCAGTGAAAGGGGACGATGAACGTATGGTCTACGAGGCCTCGGACCTTGTCTATCACCTTCTCGTGCTCTTAGTCAGCAAAGGCTACGGCATAGCCGACCTCGAAAAGGAACTGGAAAGGAGGCATAAATAGGCGAAATAATCGGTCATAATGTTGTTTTTCACAGAACAGAATGCGAACTTAGCAAGCGACAAAAAATAAGTTGGTAGAGATTTAGAAGCTGTTTAAAAATGGTTCCCGCATTTTATTATGCGGATTATTCGAGATATTTTTCGGCTTCGGAAGAGTGGTTTCGTCACCGAGGATCTGGCTTTATCTGGATTGCGTCCTTTGGGCACGTCCGAGGTGGGTGACAAGGTCGCTGAGTTGATAAAGAACGATAATTAATATATTGATATGAACGGACTTGACTGGGGAAGCCTTGGCTTCCGTTACAGAAAGACAAACGCCATTGTCTTCAGCCTCTACTGCGACGGACAATGATCAGAACCCCGACTTACTGACGATTTCAAATTCCATTTCAACGCTTTCGCCGGGGTGTTCCACTATGGTAATTCCTGCTTTGAGGGCCTTAAGGCTTTTCGTGGCAGGGATGGAAAGGTCCGCCTTTTCAGGCCGGACGAGAACGCCAGACGTCTTCGGCGCAGTGCCGACCGTCTTTCGATGGCCGCTCCATCGACGACAAGCCTCTTCTGGAGGGCTCAGAGGTCTCACACACCTATGTGATGCCTTCCGGAACGGAGTGCGGCAGAAAGAGCCGCGCCCTTTATGACCGCATCCGTGGCATCCAGGACGGCATAGAGGAGGATCCTCACGGTTGGTGCGTGGTGGTGTAGACGGTCGCTGAGCTTGTCGAAGCATCGACGAGTATTATGGAAGCCGTGGAGGTTAAGTGGTTGAATATGAATAAAGTAATAAGGTGTACTATGGCCTGCAAAGGGAGGAAGTAGAGTGCTTGAATATATTCATATCCAATGACTTATCCTCCACGGCTTGACTGAGATTCCTTTCTATGCATTCTGGTTTCTTGCAAATCATAAAATCAAATCTTAAATTTGCAAGAAAACCGTAGTGGCGTGATATTAAGAACAATGAAGCAGAAAGCCGTAGCGCTTTCAAAACAGTACCCATTCGTGGTGATTACCGGTCCGCGTCAATCTGGCAAGACAACACTTGCAAAAGACGCATTCCCGGACTACAGAAAAGTGTCTTTGGAGGATTTGGACAATCGCGCTTTCGCTGAAAGCGATCCGCGCGGTTTCATCTCGACTTATCCGGACAAAACCATCATAGTCGAGGTTCAAAGGGTCCCGTCCTTGCTTTCTTATCTTCAAACACACTGTGATGACGCAGGTAAAGATGGGATGTACATCATGACAGGTTCTCAGAATCTGCAACTTATGGAAGCCGTGGATCAATCGCTGGCTGGTCGGGTGGGATTGCTCCACCTCCTTCCTTTTTCAAGGCAAGAGATGAAAGACGGTGGTATCTTTCCTGAATCCACAGATGCGAAACTGCTTAACGGGTGCTATCCGCGTCTGTACGACAAAGGTATTTCGCCAACCGATTATTATCCGAACTACATCAATACGTATGTTGAACGTGATGTTAGAAACATCAAAGACATCACCGACCTCGGCAAATTCACCAGATTTCTTAAGCTTTGTGCGGCAAGAACCGGACAGCTTCTGAACAAGTCTTCACTGGCGAATGATTGCGGAATATCTGTGCCTACTGTTGACGCTTGGCTCTCAATTCTGGAATCAAGCTATATCATATTCATTCTTAAACCAGACCATAAAAATTATTCAAAGCACCTGGTGAAGACACCGAAACTATACTTCTATGACACGGGGCTCGCCGCTTCTCTTCTGGAGATAAAAACTGAGACCCAAATGAACACTCATTATCTTCGGGGGAATCTCTTTGAGAATATGGTTGTGGCAGACTTTCTCAAAAATGATTTCAATAAAGGGATAATAGAGCCTTCGGTTTCTTTTTGGAGAGACAGTGCCGGCAATGAAGTAGATCTGATTTATAGAGACGGTGACAAAGAGGATGCGTTTGAGATAAAGTCAGCGGAGACATTCAATGAATCCTTCCTGGATGGACTGAAATACTGGTCGAAATATTCAGGAGCCAAACCCTCGCAATTGCACGTAGTCTATGGTGGTACCACTCCAATGGCCAGATCCGAGGCGCGCGTGGAAGTGTTCAGATAAAAACAAAAAGCAAGCATCCCTTTTAGGGAAAAGATGCTTGCTTTTACTTTCCTTTTTCCAAAAATGTTTAACGATGCAAAAATAAGGAATTTTTTTGGATTGTCAAGGTATAACGCTTTACAATGTTTTATTGTTTCACACTCTTCCGGCAAGATGCTTGGCGCAGGGCTTTTTCTTTTGTCGTGAAATTTGTGTAAGTTTGCAGGTTAAACAGACAGCCAGGGAATGTTCAGGAAACTTGCGGACAGAATGAAGGAGTTCAAGCTCACGATGAGGATGAAGCTGACGCTGAGCCTCAGCGCGATAGCTGTTACCCTGCTTGTCTCCAGTGTGATCTCCATTATGGAGTACTACAAGATGAGCAACTATGTGTCGGATCTCATAGCGGACAACATCCGGAGCGTCAATGTGGCGCAGAAACTGTCCGAGGTAACGAACCAGTACAATCTGGATCTGCTGACGGTGATCGGGGATGATTCGGTCAACACGCTCCCGGACTTCCATCAGAAGGAGTTTATGGGACACTGCGATTCGCTCCGCAACTCGTTGACCTCCGACAAGATGGTGCCGCTGACGGATTCCGTGGTGTATGCGTATTCCGCATATATGCTGACTTCGCTGGAACTCAATGACGTGCTGCTTTCGGATTTCATTGACACGAGGGCTTGGTACTTTGACAGGCTTCAGCCTAAGTTCCGCAGGCTCAATTCCTACATTGATGTGCTGAACAGCGCCATCTACGATGATCTGAAGAAGAATTCGCTCACATTCCAGAGGGGATTCTACAGGAGCATCATTCCCGGGGCTGTGGCCGTGGGAGTGGGGCTGCTGCTTGTGCTGATGCTGCTGTTCTTCATCCTTGTCTATTATGTGAATCCTATCTACAGGATGTTGGCTGGTTTGAACAACTATCGGTCGTTCAACAAGAAATATTCCTGTTCCTTCGAAGGGGACGACCAGCTGGCGGAACTGAATGACGGAATCACGGAATTGACCGGGGAAAACCAGATGTTGCGCAAGAGGGTGGCGAATCTTCGGGCGAAGGTCGCTTCTTCGGGTGTCGCTTCGACAGGCTCGGCGACCGGGACATCATCGGACACCGGACCTGCCGAAGTGACCGGGCGCAACCAACAGTAACGACTAAAGGAACAACCGGATGAACGTCAAGGTGATATCCAGAAATGTGGGCTACGCTCTGCTTGTCAGTGCGCTGTTTATGTTCCTGTCCATACTGGTCTCTATGGCCAACGGCAACGACAGCGCCTTGGCCGCCCTGATGATCAGTTTCACGATCACCTTCACCGTCGGAATATTCCCTTTCATATTTGTCAGAAAGTCCGCAGCCATCTCCTTGAAGGACGGCTATATGATCATCGCCCTCTCCTGGCTGCTGTCTTTCATATTCGGAATGCTTCCGTATGCGCTTTGGGGAGGTCCGTTCACGATTATAAACGCCTGGTTTGAAAGCGTCTCCGGTTTTACGACCACCGGGGCCACGATTCTGGACAACATCGAGGCCCTGCCTGACAGCCTTCTTTTCTGGCGGTCTTCCACGCATTTCATCGGCGGTCTGGGAGTCGTCGTGTTCCTGCTGCTGATCATCCCGGGCTCGTCCCAGATGCGCCTGAGACTGACCAGTCTGGAACTGTCGTCGTTGTCCAAGAGAGAGTACCGGTCAGGGGTCAACAAGACGGTTTACATATTCACATACGTTTATTTCGGCCTGATGGCCGCCTCGTTCCTGCTTTATGTGATGGCCGGAATGAGCCCCTTTGACGCGATAAACCACGCTATGAGCGTCACGGCGACAGGCGGGTTCAGCACAAGGAATCTTTCGATAGGGGCATACAATTCGGTGACTGTCGACTTGGTCACGATGCTCTTTATGCTGTTGTCTTCAATCCATTTCGGTATGGTGTTCGTGGCCGTCGCCACCAGATCACTCAAGCCGTTCAGAAACGAGATATTCAAGTTTTACATTTGGTCTCTGGTTGTGACGAGCGTGATTGTGTCGATGTCGCTCAGGGTCCACGGAATCGAGAGAACCTGGGGCGACGCACTTCTTTCGGGTTCGTTCCACGTCCTGAGCTTCGCTTCCACTACCGGTTTCAGCATCGCCGACAACAGTTCGTGGCCTGTCCTTCCGTCCGCTATGCTGGTGTTCGCTGGAATATGGTGCGGAATGGCCGGCTCCACTTCCGGAGGCGTCAAATCCGACAGGGCCTTGCTGCTGTGCAAGGAGATAAAGTACCAGCTGCAGATTGTTCTGCACCCGGCTTCCGTCAATGAGATAAGGGTGAACGGCAGGGTTGTGAGACAGGATGATGTGACCCCGCACATTCTGTACATCGCTCTGTATTTTATGGTTGTGATCATCTCGGTGGCGGTTTGCCTTGTGCTGAATCCGGACAACAGCCATACTATGACAGCTACGCTGACCTCTTTGAGCAATGTCGGGATTTCTGTCGGAGACCTCGGTTCGCTGAACAGTTTCAATGCCGAGCCGTCCGCCGCCAAGTTTATGTACACCCTTGATATGTTTCTCGGACGTGTCGAGATTTACCCTATTCTGGCTGTGATGATGATGCTCTTCAGCCGCAGGAGGGCATAAACTATGGACAGGGGAAACTTTTTCTATAAGCGTTTCAAGGACTGTTTCAATTATGACGGGACTGCGGATCAGGACAACCTGTTCCGACAGATCGCTGATTTCGTGACCTGTGACGACGCAGACATTCTTGTGGTAAACGGGTATGCAGGCACGGGAAAGACTTCAGCAATAGCGGCGGTGATCAGGTCTTTCGACGACTTGAGACCCAAGGTGCGAAAGGCTGAAGGCACCGAACCTGTCGAAGCCCGCCGGAATGCTGAAGAGGCATCTGATGAATATGAGGAAATATGTCACCTTATGGCTCCCACAGGCCGCGCCGCGAAGGTTCTCTCCCTGTACGCCGGCAAACCTGCGCGCACCATCCACAAATGCATCTACCGTCAGAAATCCGTCGGCGATGACGGCTTCGGCCAATTCTCCTTGGCCCCAAACAAACTCTCCCACAAACTTTTCATAGTGGACGAGGTCTCCTTGATAGGCATAGACGATGCTCAAAGACAAGGCACGGCCCAGTTCGGCACAGGCGACTTGCTGAAGGATTTGATTGAATATGTCCGCGCCGGCAACGACTGCCGTCTGATAATGATTGGCGATTCCGCCCAGCTGCCCCCTGTCGGAATGGACGCCTCACCCGCTTTGGCGAAAGAATATATGGACGGCTTCGGAGGTGTCCGCTATTGCAGCCTTACCGAGGTCGTCCGCCAGCAGAAGGAGTCCGGGATTCTGTTCAACGCCACAAAATTGCGTGAACTCATAGCCTCCGACCTCAATGGTGACGGAATGTTCTCACCTGACGAACTGGGACTTTCAACGGAGGGTTTCGATGATGTTGTGCGCATCACCGGCGGCGAACTTATCGATGCCTTGAACTCGGCGTATTTTTCAGAATATTCAAAAGACGACGCTGTGGTTCTTTGCCGTTCCAACAAGCGAGCGAACCGCTACAATGCCGGCATCCGCGCCCAGATCTTCTATGATGAGGAGCGCTTGGTCCGTGGTGAGAAACTGATGATAGTGAAGAACTGCTACCAGTTTCTGAAAGGTGTCAAGTGTATGGATTATATCGCCAACGGTGACATTGCCAAACTCGTGTCAATCAAGAATTTCGAGGAACGTTACGGCCTCCATTTCGCCGATGCCCGCCTTTCTTTCCCGGACTACGACGACACCGAGATCGTCGCGAAAGTATGTCTTGACACCCTTGAGTCCGAGTCGGCCTCCCTGAGCTACGAGCAGCAGAACCAGCTCTACAACGGCGTGAACGCGGACTATGCCGACATCCCGACCAAGAAAAAGCGTTACGAAGCCGTATGCGAGGACCCTTACTACAACGCTCTCCAGCTCAAGTACGCCAACGCCATCACCTGTCACAAAAGCCAGGGCGGCCAGTGGAGCTGCGTCTTCATCGACAACCCCTTCTGGCAGGACGAACTCACCACCGATGACCTGAAATGGCTCTACACCGCCCTCACCCGCGCCACCGACAAAGTCTATCTCGTCAACTTCAAGGATGAGTTTTTTGCATAGAACGAGGGGTAGTCATCACTGCATCAATCAGAAAATTGAGCAAACTTGATAGTCAGTTATGATTATTTTCTGCCATCTCGTTTGTAATATTGAAATAATTCTTATCTTGCAGCCAGTTAACCATCAATGTGATAGAAGATAACCAAGAAACATAAAACCGACATTATGAAAAAGGCCATTCTCATCATCGTCTCGCAGTGGTCGCTTGTCCTTACACAAGCCTTCGCCCAGATTCCGGAACTCACGCATTCGAGCGTCATACCACCTTCTCCTGTCGCATCTGAGCTTACCAAGTACATCACTTATCCTGTGGATTTGTGTAACGGTCTGGTAAAGACAAGCATTCCTCTATATGAGATTGTTGACGGCGACATTCGGATTCCGATAACCTTGAACTATCACGCCTCGGGACTTAAGCCTAATATGCGCTCAAGCCACTGGCTCGGTGACGGTTGGAGCCTGTCCGCGGGACCGTTACTGTCGAGGACGATCAATGGTGTGGCGGACGAGATAAAATATATGCCCGAACTGGCATTGAGTGAGTCATTGTCATATGAACAGCTTAATGCTATATATACTCAGGCCGTTGATGTGGCATTGGACGAGTTCCATTACTCTCTTCCGGGAAGCAGCGGTCGGCTGTATCTTAGACGGGATGTTGATGGAAGTGTCACCCCGATTACAATTCCTCGTGATGACATTATTGTGACATTCTCAGGAGGAAAATCAATGCAGGAGTTTTGTATAAAGGATAATTCTGGAATGACGTACCGTTTCGGTGGCACCGATGATAGCTATCACGACTACGTTTATTATGAATATGGGACGGGTCCCTCGTCATCCCTCGCTTCGTCTGCGTGGAAGATTCGTGAGATGCGTTCGGCCACTACCGGACGGGCCGTGTCGTTCAAGTACACATCAAACATAGAGGAGATATTTTGCATAAGGTATGTGGATGCCCTTGTGATTCTGGATGAGTATTCTGGCCAGTCTAAATGCACAATACCTCTTGTTGACGTGTCAACTTGTCAAAGTAACGATAGTAAGTTGTATGTCTATGACCGTAACGTAAAAAGTCTCGTTGAGGCGGATATGGGAGTGGTGAAATACCCTGTTGGTTACACGTTTCCGATGCCGGCACTACAAAAAATCATACAGAATAACTCTTATGTCAAAAGGATAGACTTCAGTGGCGGCTTTGTCCTTTTTAATATGAATTCTGATAGGGACAAAGGACTGGAATCCATAGAAGTCTATGACTTGTCCGGAAAACTTATAAAAAGGGTTGTATTTGTCCAAACATATAATAAAACCATTTTTTCGTTAAGACTTGAGTCCTTTGCGATTGAGTCTCCTGATGGTGAGACTGCTGAGACATATTCATTCACGTACAAGGGGGATTGCCCTCCGCGTGATACACGCTCTATTGACAAGTGGGGATACTACAACGGTAAGGATAACTCCACATTGGTGCCAACGGTGACGACAAATTTGTCAGTCAATAATTATCCCTATTTGGGAGAGAGTGTAACCGTCACAATCCCTGGTGGAGACCGCAGTCCTGACGAGGAAGCGATGCAGACTGGAATCCTGACATCTGTGACCTATCCGACTGGTGGCCGTACCGAATTCAGTTATGAGGCGCATCGCTACATTGATGATTATGGCAAACTACGTATGGCCGGAGGGTTGAGGATAAAGCAGATCCGTAACATCGCAGGAGACGGAAAGATACTATACCGTAATTTTCGCTACAGTACATATTTATCAACTATTAATGGAGGTGGAGTCCGCACGGTAATCCCTCAGGATTCTTCGTATCCTCCTGACACGATGGCCCTTTATTATAGAGAGACGAACTGTGCCGAGTTTGGCGGTACACTTCCAAGCGTTTGGGCAACTTATAAGGAAAGAGTATGGACGGATAACACGATGGTAAGTCTGATCTCGGATGCTGGATCCAGTGTGAGCTATCCGTATGTTTTTGAGACAAGGTCCAGTGATGCGGAGGGTAATCATACAGTGGGAGTGACGGTTAACACCTATGATATTGTGCCGGATCGCCCGATGCAGGTCAAGAAGACAAATCTCATCTATGATGATAGGCAGGAATGGCGGAGCGGTGTCAAGACAGTAGAAACTGTGTATAGGCAGGCATCGGACGAGACACTTCAGAAAGTGTCAGAAGTTCGATCTGACCTTAGCAATGATTATGACTTCGGATCTGACAACACGGCGATCATGCAGAGGTATGTTTACCGAACGTGGAGACCGTATGGGCTCGATGATTTCCACGTACCTGAACAATACAAAGAGATAAATTATATAACCACCACGCTCAGCCAAGGGCGCAGACAGCCACAATTGGTGAATGAGACATTCATTGGAGATAGTGGCTCTGTTACAAAAACGACGACATTTACTTATGATGCTCGTGGCAATGTCCGTGAAAAGACAGAGAATGTAGGCCTGCCGGGATATTCGTATAGGATTACCACATACTCCTATCCTCAGGACAAGGCAGGGACTGTTTATTCAGCTATGTCCACCGCCGGAATGACCGGGATTCCGGTCGAGACGAATGTATATAAAAATTCTGTCAATGACGCGAACCTGCTTACAACTTTTTCCACGAGCTACGGGTCCTACCCTTGCGCCTCGGGGACATTTTTCGCTCCTTCGGCCAAATCCCTTATGATTCGCGGAGCGAGTTCATCCGAGCGCAGGATCCTGTTCAACGAATATGACCGCAGGGGCAATCCCCTCGAGATTGAGGATGCGGGCGGCCGGAGGACGGTGTGCCTGTGGGGGTACAATGGGTATTACCCTGTGGCTATGGTTGAAGGCAGCGACTGGGACAGTGTCAAGAATAAGGTTGACACGTCCGGCCTCAACGACGGCGACTTTTTGCAGATCCGAAAAAAGTTGGTCTCATTCAAGTTGAAATGCAGGGACGTGCCTGACATATATATCAACACATATGAATACAAGCCTTTGGTCGGTTTGTATTGCCTTCAGGATCAGTCCAAAAAGATATTCAAATACGAATATGACGGTCTCGGTAGGCTTTGTCAGACTTTTGTGAGGAATGGAACAACATACAGGGATGAGCTGTTGTCATCTTATTCCTACAGCTATGGATCATTACCCGGCAGCAACCGCATCCGTACAAGAGACTACCTTAGTACCGACGGAACGTCTTTCAAGGAGACCAACATCTATCACGATCTCCTCGGAAGACCGATTGAGACTGTGCTGACAGCGGCTTCTCCTGCTGGCAAGGACATTGTCTTTCTGAATGAATATGATGACTTCGGCAGGCCGTACAGAGAGTACCGTCCGGTGCCGGTGGCGACATCTGCCGGGGACTATGCCGATCCGTCAAGGATCAGGGTCGCCAACAGTTTCTATGACTGGGAGGTTTACGCCTTCTCCAAGACGCTTTACGAGGCCTCTCCACTTGATCGTCCCGTGGAGGAATATGGCCCCGGCTCACCTTGGCACACAAGAGGAAAGTCCGTGAAGACCGCGTATCTTGTGAACGAGGACTCGGGACTTCTTTCGTGTTCTGGTTATCTTGTTGCGTCCGACACATCTTTGACCTGCGTCGGGACCTTACCTTCCGGAAACCTCAATGTCGTGAAGGTGACTGATGAAGACGGAAATGTCTCGTTGACGTTTACTGACAAACTCGGACGTAAGACTCTGGAAAGGACGATTGATGGTGAACGGTATCAGGACACCTATTACGTGTATGATGATTTGGGACTGCTCAGGTATGTGCTCACCCCGGAGGCTTCTGTTGCGATGTCCTCAGCAGGAACGTTTTGTGATTCCTCGTCTCTGTTGTCGAAGCAGGCCTATATTTATAAATATGACAGCAAGGGGCGGTGTGCCAGCAAGAGGTTGCCAGGCTGCGCCCATATCCTTTACCGATATGACAAAGGAGATGTTCCTGTTTTCACTCAGGATGGGGAGATGAGAAAAAGGGTCGGATGGAGTTTCTCGTTCCGCGATGCTTTGGACCGTGATGCGATAAGCGGTGTCTGGCCTTCAATCCACGCCCCATCTCCTGTCGTGTCTGTTGTGGCCACATACACTGGAGCTTCCTCGCTTGGCGGTTATTCAGTCAACACCCCTGTTCTGTCCACCTGTCGACCTCTGTCCGTCAACTACTACGATGATTACTCGTTTATGGATGACCTTGTAGCATCTGACACAAAACGGGTTCTGTCTTGTGACACACTGTCCAACTATGGGATTCCGGTCATAGGGACAGACAAGTCCAAAGGGTTTCTGACAGGAACCGCCGTCTATTCCCTGACCGACCCAGCGTCCAAGACAGTGTCGTCATTCTATTACGATTATCAAGGCCGTCTGATCCAGAGCCATCGAAAGGATGCGCTTGGCGGAGACGGACATATTCATCGGTCTCTTACTTTTACTGGCAAGCCATCACGGACAATGGAGACGGCCGTACTTCCGGACGGCCACGTGGATTCCCTTGTGACGGTGAGGGCTTATGACGGACAGGAGAGACTGGTCTCAGAAACGACATCTCTGAACGGCAAGTCACAGTCAGTGTCCTATGGTTATGATGAGATAGGTCGTCTGACAAGTCGGGTGTATGGCACGGAGGCCAATCCGTCAGCGTTGACCGAGACACTGGCCTATAATATTCGAGACCAACTGACAGGCCAGAACTCCAATGTGTTCAATATGTCGCTCCGGTATCAGGAGCCGGCGCTTGGGTCGGTCCCGAAGTACAACGGGAGCGTTTCCGAGTGGGAATGGAATCACGGTGCGGGGACAGAGATAAATGCCTGGTCGTTATCATACGACGGTGTTGGCCGTCTTACGGACGCGCGGAGATTTGTCGGAGGCGTTCAGACCAATGCCTTCAGCGAGAGGTCTGTCACTTATGACAGGAACAGCAATGTCCTGACACTGACCAGATACGGGGAGAATGCGGCAGCGCCGGATGAGATATTGGCATATTCATATAATGGCAACCTGTTGAGTAACATCTCCAACGGCGGCGCGTCCGGTGGCGGAGGCTCCTTTGCCCACGACACTAACGGCAACCTGACCCGCGACGGCCTTGCCAGCCTCGACATCGTGTACAATGACCGGAACCTGACAAGCCGTATCTCGTCCGGCGGGGCTACTTTGGCGGAGTATGAACATCTTGCTGACGGCACGAAGTTGCGCGCGGTGGATGGCAGCGGCAATGGCTACCAGTACAGGGGTTCCTTGATATACACCCAGACCGCAGGTCAATCGGGCACTCCGGCTATAACCCTTGACTGCGCCCTGACCTCCTCCGGCAGGATAGTCCGTGGGAGCACAACTGGTGGTTCGTCAACCTATAAGGTTCAGCACTACCTCCGCGACCACCTCGGCAGTGTCCGCTCCGTCATCGACGGCGACACCGGAGCGGTCATAGAGACGAATGATTACTACCCGTTCGGCAAACGTATTCCGGTCACATGTCCGGTAGCTTCGACGAGCTCAGCTATCGGTCCGAACCGCTGGCATTTCTCAGGCAAGGAGACACAGTCCTTCCTGAACACAAGCATCCCTCTCCTTGACTTCGGTGCCAGGATGTACAACCCAGACATCGCACGTTGGACTGCCGTAGACCCGATGGCCGAGAAGTACTACGGCATCAGTCCGTATGCCTACTGCCTCGGAAATCCAATAAGTATCATAGATCCTAACGGAATGGACATTTGGACAATGGATGAATATGGAAATGTGGTATGGAAAAGGGAGAGTGAGGATCACCGGCTTTATTATATGAATAATGATGGCGTATTGTCTGATGACTATGTCTCGGTCTCTGACCGGAGCATCCTTGACGATCTGACCAAAACTGAGATTAAGGTGGATGGAGGTGCGGAAGTGAGCAGTCATACCTCAAAGACCGGAATCAATGACATATTCAAGGTGTTCAAATTCGCATCTGACAAAACAAAAGTCGAGTGGGCTGTTCATCGTAATGGTGACACATACACAATTGGAACAGGACATAATTCATATAGTGCGTCTTCGTGGGAGGATTATACCAAAGATAAGCCTAATGCTACGGTTCATTCACATCCGGGAATTAAGGCGTCAGTCGATGAGGAAACATTTTCTATGGGTTATGGTGCACCATATAGAGATACTGATTGGAATAATGTAAGGATTGATGTCAAACAGGCAAGAGAAAAAGCTCGAAAAAGCTATGTATATTTCCCGAATTCTGGTAGACTGTATAATGTTGGATATCATAATGCAATTTATATTAAAGATATAAAAAACTATAGGGGGTTCTATTTTGGTACAATAAATAAGAAATAGTATGAAAAAGATAGTATTCTTCTTCTCAATAGTATTGTGTGGTCAGATGTGTGGCAACCATATTCACAATTCGAGAGTAGGTCAAATAGTTGATGACAAGGACAGTCCTTCAATGGAAAAGGTGTTCATTTCAGACAGGCTTCAAGATTCGTTGGAATATTTGATTTCTAATATAGATGCATCTGACTCCATCATCACGATTTCTTGCTTTTTGAAAAACAAAGACACTATCATTCATATAGCTGCTTGTGACTACATATATGGATTTGTGGATTACGAGTCTTGTTTGGTATATACTGTTGAATCAAGTGCTGGTGCTTTTCCTTCAAGCGGAATGATATATGCGTTGAATTACATCGGGGATTTTCCTTTGGCTGACATTTTTGACCCTTTGTTTATGGTTAGGTTGGATACGCTAATGTATGCCCGCTTAGATGGCCGATGTAAAGATGGTTATGCAATCCCTTATGTTATGTCATTGGATGTTAATGAGTATGGCATAAGAACTATATATACTAATATAACTGATAGATGTCATCTTAATACATTAAGAGGTTATACTTTAGTTGATGATTAATAAGTAATTCCATATCACAACAGTTGTTGGATTCATCCGTTTGCTGACAGGGGGCAGTCCACCGCAACGGTGACCAGAAAGGCTATTTTGCATAACTTTTGTGCATATTTTGAGAAAATCTGCATTAAATTTATGCAAATATTGATAAAAGTTGCACTAATTCGTGCAATAGTCCTATATTCAATGGATGAGGTACTTAGGAACAAGGCCGATATTGGCAATGTGCGTGAGACGTTCTTTATGAATCAGACCCGAGTCACAAATGATGTGATCAGTTCCAAAATCTCTGATTTCGAGATAGATGGCCGTACATTCGAGATTGGTGGAAGGAATAAGGGCAACAAACAGATAGAGAATGCCGACGAGGGGTATGTCGTGAAGGATGACATAGAGACCGGCTATGCTAATGTCATCCCTATCTGGGCTTTCGGCCTTCTATATTGACCCGCTATTGCGGAATGGGAAAAGTTTCATACAGGCCGGAGGGTACGGTAAACCTGACATATTCACCGGACTCCACGAAGATGGCGTTAACGAGGGACAACAACCTTTGGGTGGTGGACATCGCCACAAGAGGTGAGACTCAGCTGACATTCACCGGCCCGGACAGGTGTTTTTCACTGCCTCGATCTTTGCGATAGGGGAGACTCCGCTCGGCATCAGTAGGCGGGATGTGACGCTGAATCCGTTGGCCTCGATGAAGGTGGCAAGCTCGTCCGATGTCCATTTCCTGTAGGCCTTGAAACCGAAAAGCGAGATAAGCCGGACGAAAAGATTGACTTTTCGGTCTTCATCCAGCACGAAAGTCGGGGCGAAAAGCCGACCACCTGGCTTCAGAACCCTGTGGATTTCCCATATGACGGCCTCAGGATCCGGCACGATGTGGAGTGCGTTCGCTATGACCACAGCATCGAAAGCCCCTGAAGGGTAGCCTGTCGAGGTTGCGTCCTTCACATCGAAACTCAGCCCTGCAATGCTTCCGTCATCCTTCTTTCTGGCTTGTGAGATCATATTCTCCGAGAAATCGGTCGCGATGAGACTTCCGCAGCGCCTGGCCAGCATAAACGACAGCTGTCCTGATCCGCAGGCCAATTCCAACACATTCTCCGAACCTGTGAAATTCCGGGTGATTTCATCGCTAATCCCGCGGTAGAAATTCTTTCCGGCCACATTCATCAGCGGCCCGTACAGTTTTGCATACCTCTGCCAGAATCTTTTGTTGTCCTCTTTCATAATCATCATTTTAGATAACAATCATTCCTTACTCCCACAAAGATACCCGTTTCCCTTTGCAACCGGGTTGCAAAAACCAGTCTGAAAGAGCGGGGTCTTTGGAATATACATTTTTTTGCTATATTTGTGAAAACCGCAGCCTGACACGATACAAACCCGGCGCGGAGATGATTGTACACACCATATAATACATAATTATAATACAAACCCTTAAAAACCAATTAGTTATGATGTGTAAAAGAATCATTATGGCAGGCCTGTGTCTATTAGGTCTGTTTCTTGCGACACCGGAGGCCTCAGCCTCCGAGTCAAGGTCTCCCGGCGGATCCGGACAGAATGATGTCTGTCACGGTACCGTTCTGGACACAAAGGGAGAGACTGTGGTCGGCGCCTATGTCCTCATCAGCGGGACAGCAAGAGGCGCTATGACGGATTCCGACGGCAAGTTCACACTCGAAAGGGTGGAACCTGGTGCGGTTCTGCGTGTCTCCATACAAGGCTACACGACAAGGGAAGTCATCTGGACGGGCGGAGATCTACAGATAGTTCTTGAGGACAGCCCCGAGTACCTTGACGAGGTAGTCGTGGTGGCTTTCGGAACCCAGAAGAAAGTCAACCTTACCGGAGCCGTCTCGACGGTGGACGCCAAGGAAATCTCGGCGAGGCCGGTCAACTCCGTTGTCGACGCCCTTCAGGGTACTGTTCCAGGAATGAACTTCTTCACGGGGAAATACGGTGGGGCGCTGAATTCCAACAAGTCATTCAACATTCGAGGCACCGGTACCATCGGTTCCGGTTCATCTGTGAGTCCACTGGTCCTCATTGATGGAATCGAGGGCGACCTCAACACTCTCAATCCACATGATGTCGCGGGCATATCCGTACTCAAGGATGCCTCGGCATCCTCGATTTACGGCTCCCGCGCGGCTGGAGGAGTGATTCTCGTCACGACCAAGAGTGGTTCGGAGGGCAGGACCTCCGTGAACTACAGCAACAGTTTCCGCTTCAATTCTCCACTGAATATGCCGGAGATGCTGGACTCTTACACTTGGGCTCTGTATATGAATGAAGCGAGCGTCAATTCAGGCAGCGGCCGATGGTTCCAGGAGTCGCATCTTCAGAAGATAAAGAATGCCCAGAGCGATCCGAACGCACAGAAGATGTTCGCCAACAACTCCAACAAATGGGAGGTGTGGGATGAGACGGACATTCTTCCTGTCGGCAACACCGATTGGCTCAAAGAGCATTTCGGCAACAGTTTCTCTCAGGAGCACAACCTGAGCGTGAGCGGCGGCAGCGGGAAAACACGTTACTATTTCTCGGCCTATGCGCTTGACCGGGACGGCGCCCTCAGGCACGGGGACGACAACATCCAGCGCTATTCGGTTTCCGGCAAATTCACGACGGCTCTTTTCTCCTGGGCCGACATCGGCTACTATGTACGCTTCGGCCGCACGGACTACGTGTCTCCGTCCTGGATTGATGATGGGGTCTTCTACCACAATGTGATGCGTTACTGGCCTATCGTTCCCACAAAGGATCCTAACGGACACTGGGTGCCGGAATCCTTCATCAGCGAACTCGAGAACGGAGGCAAGCACAAGGAACAGAATGATGTTTTGGCCCAGCAGCTGTCACTGAAGCTCAGACCTCTCACGGGCTTGACTGTCAACGTGGAGTTGAACTATCGCATCAACACCACCAACTATCATAAGGACTGGCTCACGACCTATGGCTATGATGTTGACGGCAACCCGTACATCACCAACAACGCCAACTCTTCCGTCTATGAATACAACGAGAAGAACAACTATTTCAACCCTAATGTCTATGCTGAATATGCGCGTTCTTTCGGTGTCCACAACTTCACAGTGATGGCCGGATTCCAGAGCGAGCTTCTCAACAAAAGGAATTTTTCGGCCCAGCAGAACGGCATCCTGTCAGGTCTGCCTACTTTGAACACCACTTCCACCGACCCGAAGGTGGGCGGAGCCTACGACAGCTGGTCAACCGCAGGCTTTTTCGGAAGGCTCAACTACGATTTGGACGGACGCTACCTGTTTGAGTCCAACATCAGGTACGACGGAAGCTCACGCTTCACCTCAGACAAGCGCTGGAACTGGTTTCCATCTTTCTCCGCCGGTTGGAACATAGCCAGAGAGGCCTTTATGCAGCCATACAAGGATGTTGTGAACACCTTGAAACTCAGAGCTTCGTGGGGACTGCTCGGAAACCAGAACACTGACAACTGGTATCCTTTCTATCCGACTATGGGATATACAGCCAAAGGTGGCAACTGGCTTGTTGGCACGCAAAAGCCGAACATCTCCAGCGAGCCGGCGCTTGTCTCCGCCCTTTTGACCTGGGAAAAGAGCCGTACTTGGGAACTGGGTCTTGACTGGGGATTTCTGTCAGACCGCCTGACCGGAAGTTTCGGCTACTTCCAGCGCAAGACTTACGATATGGTCGGTCCGGCACCTGAATTGCCGGACATTCTCGGCACTGCTGTTCCTAAAGTCAACAATCTGGATATGACCTCGAAAGGTTGGGATCTCCAGATTGGCTGGCGAGACTTCATCAAAGACTTCCACTATGGCGTCAGCCTCACCTTGAGCGACAACTTCGTGGTGATTGACAAGTATCCGAATGACTCAAAGAATTTGAGCAACTACTACCCTGGCGCCCGCCTCGGGGACATCTGGGGATACACGACTGTCGGAATCGCAAAGACCGATGCGGAGATGAACGCTCATCTTGCGAGGGCTGACCAGAGCCGCCTTGGAAGCAACTGGTCCGCCGGTGACATAATGTATGCCGACCTCAATGGTGATGGTGTCGTGGACGGCGGACAGAACACTGCGGGCGACCCCGGAGACCTCAAGGTGATCGGGAACTCCACCCCTCGCTACAACTTCGGCCTTAACCTTACAGCCGAATGGAAGGGTCTTGACCTGAAGGTGTTCTTTCAAGGAACCCTCAAGCGCGATTACTGGCCGGGCGGCGGAACCGCTCCGTTCTGGGGAGCGAGCGGAATCGGGAAATGGCAGGCTTTGGGACTGACGCAACACCTGGACTATTTCCGTGCCGATGCCTCCAATCCTCTTGGCCAGAATCTGGACTCCTACTATCCAAAAGTGAACTGGGGCGGGTCAAGGAACAACTACACTCAGACCCGCTATCTTCAGAACGCGGCCTATGCCCGTCTGAAGAATCTGACCGTCGGCTACACGCTTCCGCAGACCCTGTCCAGGCGGTTTTTCGTGGAAAGGCTCCGTTTCTTCGCTTCGGGCGAGAATCTGTTCACCATCACCAATTTCACCGCGACGGCGGATCCCGAACTTGCCGGAATCGGAGAATGGGGATTCGGAAAGACCTATCCTTTGTCCAGGACTATCTCTGTCGGACTTGACATAACATTCTAAATAAGCGAGATTATGAACAAGATCATCAACATATTCATCTCATTGGCGGTTTTGGCCGGCTTCTTCGGCTGCGACGGTTTTCTGGACAAGCAGCCTCAGAGTTCTGTCACCCCTCCGACCTATTTCAAGGCCGAGGCGGATCTGGCCGCATACTCAATCAATCTGTATAACTTCTCCACCATCAGTCCCGGCTCCTATGGCATAAGCACTTTCGGCAGCGACAACGGCACCGACAATCAGGCAGCGGTGGGATATTCCTCTTTCTGGGTTCCCGGTGAATGGAGGGTCAGCGCAACCTCCGGAGTGTGGGACTTCTCGGCGATCAGACACTGCAACTATTTTCTGGAGCAGGTACTCCCGAAATACGAGGCCGGTGAGATTCAAGGCGCCGCTGCCAACATCAAGCACTATGTCGGGGAAATATATCTCCTGCGGGCGTATGCCTATTTCACGATGCTTAAGAACATAGGTGACTGTCCTATTGTGACTGCCGCGCTTCCTGACAAGGAGGAAGAACTTGTGGAAGCCTCCAGAAGACAGCCTAGACACAAGGTGGCCCGCTTCATTCTCGAAGATCTTGACAAGGCTGCCGAGATGCTGCTGGAGACTTCTCCGGCTGGCAAGAACCGCATCGGCAGACAGGTCGCGCATCTGCTTCGTTCCCGTGTCGCATTGTATGAGGGGACTTGGCTGAAACACCACAAGGGTACGGCCTTCGTTCCTGGCGGAACGGGATGGCCGGGCAGGTCTGAGGACATTTCAGGTTTGAACATAGATTCGGAAATCAGCTTTTTCCTTGGTGAGGCGATGAAGTCTGCCAAGGCTGTTGGCGACGGTGTTGTCGGAGCGCTTACGGAGAACACCGGGAAGAACGAGGGAATGGACAAGTCCTACAAGACACTCAACCCTTATTACGTGATGTTCTGTGACTATAGTCTTGAAAGCTACCCGGAGGTGCTGATGTGGAGGGAATACAACGAGACCCAGGGTGTCACGCATAACATCCAGATGCAGCTAATGAGGAACGGTGGCGGCACGGGTTGGACCCGCGGACTCGTCAACTCGTTCCTTATGAGCAACGGACTTCCGATTTATGCTTCGGGTTCCGGCTACGATTCCCAATGGGAGAAGGAAGGCATCAAAGCCACACTTCAGGACAGGGATTCCAGAATCAGTATCTTCACAAAGAAGGACGGCGATGTCGATGTTTACAACGCTGACGGCAGCGCCAACATCTTCAACCCGAACTGGATAGTTACCGGAACGGACGAGACGCGCAATGTAACTGGCTTCGGGGTAAAGAAAGGCAAGCACTATGACAGTTATATGGAGAACCAGCACGCCAAGGGAACCACGGCAAGCATCGTGTTCAGGGGAGCTGAGGCTCTGCTTAACTATATCGAGGCCTGCTATGAGAAGGACGGGAACATAGATGTTGTCGCAGACCGTTACTGGAGGGCGTTGAGAACACGAGCCAAGGTCAATCCTGACTACAACGCCACCATCGCCGCCACAGATGTGGGCAAGGAAGCCCTTGGGGATTTCGGAGCATATTCGCAGGGTACGTTGGTTGACGCCACCCTTTATAACATCCGCCGTGAACGCAGGTGCGAGTTCATCGGAGAAGGGATGCGAATGGCCGACCTCAAGCGTTGGAGGGCGCTGGACCAGGTGAAGGACTACCAGATTGAGGGAATGCTCTACTGGGGCTCCGCCTATGAGGGCAAACTCCTGGGCAAGTCGGGCGAGAATCTTGTGATTGTGGATGTGGACGGAGGTACAGGCAATATGTCCAGCAAAGATGTGAGCGGCCCGTACATCAGGCCTTATCAGATCAGCAAGGTCAACAATTCTGTCTTCGGCGGCTACAACTTCACTCCTGCCCACTACCTCAATCCGTTGCCGCAGAGTGTGTTCCGTCAGACGGCATCGGGCGACAAGACAGATCTCGAGACTTCCGTGGTCTATCAGAATCCGGGTTGGCCGAAGGTCGCCGGTCAAGGTCCTGCCACGGTGAGGTGACCGGATGGCTATTTGACGCTTACCTGACAACAGGAGAGGGGGCCGGAAGAGTGCTTGTGGCTCCCTCTCTCTTGTAGTATTATGTACCCGGGCGCTTGCTGGTCAATGCGTCCTTTGGGTAACTTTCTGAACATTAGAGCTATGGGCTATTGTCCTGTCGCCGGATATGCTATCAGTGCATTTTATGTTCAAGAGCCGGACCCCACGGTGGCACTTTTGCGGATTGTGGAAATATTTCATAAATTAGAAGTCTTTATTTTATAAAACAGCTTCTTGAGATGAAAAAGATTTTGACCGCATTGGCTTTATTGGTGTCCGTAGGCGTTTCGGCCAAGGATTTCAATGACATCCCTTCTGCTTGGAAATGGGTGGGAAAGAATGAGGTAGCATTGACCTACGATTACTCTTTCTCCGGAGCCAAGGACTTCTCCGTCAATGCCGTGACCGGAAAGGTAACGGAGGGAATCAACTATCCGGCAAAATTCGCGGACTTCCCGTTCAGGCCGGAGGGTGCGGTAAACCTGACATATTCACCGGACTCCACGAAGATGGCGTTCACGAGGGACAACAACCTTTGGGTGGTGGACATCGCCACAAGAGGTGAGACTCAGCTGACATTCGACGGGTCGGACGTGATTCTGAACGGCTATGCCTCCTGGGTGTATTACGAGGAGATTCTGGGACGGCCTACCCGTTACCGCGCATTCTGGTGGTCTCCGGATTCCAGGAAGATTGGCTTCTACCGCTTTGACAATTCTCTGGTTCCGGTCTTCCCGATATATTCGCCTTTCGCTGAGGACGCTGACCGCTCGGGGATGGGACTGTCATATTCACAGAACGCAGGGGCTGCTGTTGCTTTGCCTAACGTGTCTCCGACCGGTGGTTCGGTAAGGATGACGCGCTACCCCAAGTGCGGCGACAACAACCCGAAGGTGCGGATCGGGATTGTGAATATTCAGAATGACGAAACCGCTTGGGCGGATTTCGACGAGAACGACGACCAGTATTTCGGAACTCCGTTCTGGGGAGCCGACAGCGAGGCCTTTTATATTCAGAGAGAGCCGAGGACGCAGAACACGCTTGACCTTTTCGCAGTGTCGCCGGTTGACGGGTCGAAGAAGCACATTTACCGCGAGACTTACAGTACGTGGCTGGACTGGATTGACGGAATGCTGTTCGGACGTGACGGAATATATATGGTTCGCTCGTTTGAAACTGATTGGCAGCAAATATATTACCTCTCGTATGATGGCGCCGTTCTGCATCGTCTGACCGATGGTGAGAACTGGAGGGTGTCGCTTGTGGACGTGAGGGAAGGCAAGGCGGCCAAAGGGTTTGACGGGAGTTCTTCGGAGGTGCTGTTCGTCGCGGAGCGTGACTCCCGTGTGCGCAGCGGACTCTACTCTGTCTGCAAAGGTGTGATAAGGAATATTTCGGATCCTTCGATGAATGTCGCTTCCGTCAAGGTCTCTCCGGATCAGAGGTACGCCGTCGCATTGGCCAGCAATTCCAGGACACCGTCGCAGGTTTGGATCTATGATTTGAGGAAAGCCGCGAAGTCGTTTAAGGTGGCGGACATGGCCGGAGAAAGTTTCGACGCCTCGAATTACCCTCTTCCCGAGCATATCACGATGACGACCAAGGACGGTTTTGAACTTCCGGCGATGGTCGTCTATCCTGTAGACTTTGACGTCACCAAGAAATATCCTGTCCATATGGACATCTACGGCGGCCCGGATTCTCCGCAGGTGACCGACAGATTCCGCAGTCCGCTCTATTACAAGTGGTACGCCGAGAACGGAATCATCGAGGTTGTGGCTGACTGCCGGGCTTCAGGTCATAATGGCCGCAAGGGGCTGGATCAGATCTATCGGCGACTGGCTGAACGTGAGGTGCTTGATTTTGTCGAGTGGGCTGAATATCTCAAGTCGCTTCCTTATGTGCAGGGTGACAAGATAGGTGTGGAGGGATTCTCTTTCGGCGGCACGATGACCGCTCTTCTGGTGATGAACCACCCTGACGCTTTCCACTATGGAATCGCCGGCGGAGGCGTCTATGACTGGGCGCTTTATGACACACACTATACTGAACGCTTTATGGACACTCCGGCCAATAATCCGGAGGGTTATGCTTCGACCAAGGCCATCGCCTCAGCGGCCAACTATCCGGTCACGGAGAAGAACTGCGACGGCTCTGTGATGCTTAAGATCACTCACGGAACCGGAGATGACAATGTGCATTTCCAGAACACTCTGCTGCTTGTGGACGCTCTTCAGAAGGCCGGCAAAAAGTTTGAGCTGATGATCTACCCTGACGGAATGCACGGCTACCGCGGCTACCAAGGGCGGCATTTCAACGAGGCCAACCGCGCTTTCTGGCTCAAGTACCTTAAGGGTGAGTGATCGGCAAGGTCTGTGTGACTATCAGGTAGTTGTCTTCGCAGTAAGGAGTCTCGATCCGCGCGCCGAAGATGTGTGCGTCATCGCCGGACTTGACCTTCAGGCGGGTTCTTAACTCGTCGCTGGACATCGGAATGTTCTTGGCGGAGACCTCGGAATGAGGGTGGCGCTTTCCGACATCCTTCATCGAAGCCTTGTTAAGAGGAAGGATTTCCTTCACATAAAAGACTTTACCGAAGTCTTTGAGAGGAACTATCCGTCGCTCCAATTCGCTGTCGGACAATGGTTCGCTGATTGTGTACAGATGAGTGAACCTGGCCAGTTTCGCGAGCCCGAACCTTTCGCAGATGGCGTTGAACACCCCGGCTTTCGTGAGCGATTTCCCAGGCTCGAAGATTATCCTTGCGAAAGTCGAATCCGGATAGACGGCTTTAGCCTTGGAGATTTCCTCTGGCGTGAATGTCAGCCACTTGTCATCTTCCCGGCAAGTTAGTGAATATCCTCCTCCGTGTTCCCGGTCAAGCAGGAGGAGGAGTTCCTTGCACTCTCCGCCGATGGCCACAACGTGAACCTCACGCACCCACTGCCCGTTCCAGCCTTGTCCTGAAGTCTTTCCAAGATAGTCCTCATAGGCTCTGTCCAGCCTTTCCACCGCCATCGTGATGTCCGCCATCGGGGAGAGTTTAAGCAACACGAAGCGGCAGACATCTAACAATTCCGGGAGCAATTTCACCACGTCCGGGTAGCAATCCTCCAAAAGAAAAACCTTCCTTCCGGCGGAGTCTCGTCTCGCCGGGTCAAGGAATATCACATCGGGTCTGAAGTTCCCGAGAATGTCCTTCAGAGAGCCAGGGACCACCTCCCTATTCTTGATGAACATATTCGTGACTCCCAGTGCTTTGAAGTTGTGTCTCGCAGCCGCTGCCAGCTCCGGAGACATCTCGTTGTAGAGCACTTCGTCAGCCACTTCACTGAACGCCCACGAGTCCACACCCAGTCCTCCCGTCAGGTCGGCCACTTTCCCTCTTTTCGGTCTCGTCACTTCGGCAGGCCCCGTCACTCCGACAGACCCCGTCACTCCGACAGGCCCCGTCACTCCGACAGGTTCCGTCACTTCGACAGGCCGCGTCACTTCGGCAGGCCCCGTGACCGGTGATAGGTTTCCGGCCGCTGCGCCGTTTCTCCAGGCCGCAGACCTTGCCGAAGCGACCGGACTTGTGGTTCGGCGGCGCTCACCAGCCATCGAAGCAGAAGGGTTTGCTGATGCGGCTGAACCAACGTATTCATTGAAGATCCTTTGAATGACCGAAGCCTTGTACCTGGCCGTGTCTGAAGAGCTGCACTGCTCCGCGCAAAGCGACGATGGATAGACCAGTTCAGTGTTCGCCACCCATTCCGGCAGCTTCTTCCGCA
This sequence comes from Eggerthellaceae bacterium, assembly GCA_963604245.1. GTDB lineage: Bacteria > Bacteroidota > Bacteroidia > Bacteroidales > UBA932 > Cryptobacteroides. The sequence goes on along the minus strand of CAVCPY010000003.1, from coordinate 2,172 downwards.
GCCTCTTTCGCCCCTCAATCGTGTTGACTGCTAATGATTTCGCCTCCAACTTCGCGAGGATGGAATCCTCCGGCACCGGCCACTCCTTGCACGCCATAACCAGCCGCACCGTGTCAACGTTCTCGTTCTCAACTATGAATATCTCGAAACTGTCCATAATGATTGGTCTCCATAGCTTGGATTTGAAATCAGCCCCGGTTTGTATCGGGAATTGTCTATGCAAAGTTAATGAAAAATACCGTTTTGCACGTGACGCTTTCAGTTTTATCCGGCCAAACCACGGCCTCACCGGACAAACTGGTGAAATGGCACAGTTTGTCCGGTGAATGTCCCTTTCGCCGGACAAACCTCTTGCCTCTGCGTTCGGGAAACCGAATTATTTGAGTAAATTTGTAATCAGTATGGTTTGACGGTCAAGCCGTATGGCAAAAGACAAGATAATTTAACGGGATTATTATGGCACAGGATTGCAATGAGAACGCCAGGAAATGGCTGGAAGGGGATTTCGATCAGGAAACCAAGATGAAGGTGCTGGAACTGAGAAACACGGATCCGGCCGGGTTTGAGGACGCTTTCTACAAGACTTTGGAATTCGGCACAGGTGGCCTCAGGGGCATTATGGGAGTCGGGACCAACAGGATGAACAAATATACTGTCGGAATGGCCACGCAGGGACTGGCCAACTATATTCTTAAGAAGGTGTCCGGGGATGACATCCGTGTCTGCATATCCTACGACAGCCGCAACAACTCCAAACTGTTCGCCAAGATCGCCGCTGACATATTCAGCGCAAATGGATTGCACGTGTTTATCTTCGACAATCTGCGTCCTACGCCGGAGTTGAGTTACTCCATCCGCAAGATGGGTGCGGTCGCCGGGGTGATGGTCACCGCTTCGCACAATCCCAAGGAATATAACGGCTACAAGGTCTATTGGTCTGACGGTGCGCAGATCGTCCCGCCGGTGGATCAGGAGATCATCGATGAGGTCAACAGAATCACCGACCCGTCGCAGGTGATGTTCGAGAAGAAGGAGCATTGCGGAGAGGTAGAGCTTATGGGCAAGGAGATGGACGACGCTTACCTTTCTGACATCATTTCGCTGACCCTCAGCCCGGAGGCCCGTGAGAAGCATAAGGATCTGAAGATCGTTTACACTCCGCTTCACGGAGCCGGTGTACGTATCGTGCCGGAGGCTCTGAAACGCCTTGGTTTCGAGAATGTCATCCACGTGCCTGACCAGGATATAAGCGACGGGGACTTCCCGACAGTCGTCTCTCCGAATCCGGAGGAGCCGGCTGCGATGAAGATGGCTCTTGAGATGGCCGACAAGAAGGGCGCGGACATCGTGATGGCCTCCGACCCTGACGCTGACCGTCTCGGAATCGCGGTTCGTGACAACGACGGCAAGATGGTTCAGCTGAATGGCAACCAAACCGGCTCCATCCTGACATATTACATCCTTACGCGTTGGAAGGAACTCGGCAAGCTGGATTCCACCAAGTACATCGCCAAGACCATCGTGACGACCGAGCTGATTGCGGAGATCGGCCGCAGCTTCGGGGTGAAGTGCTACGATGTCCTGACCGGATTCAAGTACATAGAGGAGATTGTCCGTGAGAACGAGGGCAAGGGTGAGTTCATCTGCGGCGGCGAGGAAAGCTACGGCTTCAATGTGGGAGAGTTCGTGCGCGACAAGGACGCTCCGGTGGCCTGCATAATGGTCGCCGAGTGCGCCGTCTGGGCCGCCGAGCAGGGTCTGACCCTCTATCAGTTGCTCCAGAGGATATATGCTGAATATGGCTACCGCAAGGAGTCGCTTGTCTCTCTGGTCCGCAAGGGCAAGAGCGGCGCCGAGGAGATCCAGAAGATTATGGCAGATCTGAGACAGAACCCTCCGGCTGAGATTGCCGGCTCGAAGGTTATCAAGGTCATCGACTACAATGAGCCGGAGAAGACCGGGCTCCAGAAGTCCAACGTACTCCAGTTCTTCAACGAGGCCGGCGACATCGTTTCTGTCCGTCCTTCCGGCACCGAGCCGAAAATCAAGTTCTACTTCGGAGCCAAAGGCCCTGACGCCGATGCGAAATTGGAGGCTCTAAAGGCTCAGTTCATCAGTTAAGAAACTGTTTAAAAATGGTTTCCGCATTTTATTATGTGGGATTTTCGAGAC
>CAVCPY010000002.1:0-16298 GCA_963604245.1 Eggerthellaceae bacterium | reverse complement strand
TTTCTTTATCAGGGCTTTTGAAACTTTAGCAGACTATAGGTCTGCGGAATTTAGGTCAAATATTATGTGTCAAACTCCCGAAAAATGGGCGGATCTGGCCGTCAACAGACTGGACCTGGCAAAAAATCTTTGCTTTTTGCGGAATTTAGGTTTTAATCACTATATTTGCAATGTTGTATTCGTACAACGCTACATAATGAGAGCGTTTAGCTTTGTCCCAATTTAATGAATCTGGACAATTCATAGTGGATTAGGGAAGAGTGATGACGCTTACACAGGCTATAATATGGGCATATGCTCACGCTATAGCTGAAAGTGTGAGCATCCCCCCTTATTCAATCCACGGTAGTCCAGAACCAAATTAAATGGATAAGTCTAAAGGAAGCCCACGCTTTCTTTTGTTTGTATATTGCGCCTATGGGCTTCTGGGCGAATTTGGGAGATTGAGTCCATGGAGTGCGTTGATAAAAAACACTTTACTGACTTGGCCAAGGGATTGGCCTATTATGTTTTGGCCACATTGTCTGAACTTGAATGCAAAGATGACGTAAACATTGGGCCAGACTATCTAACCGATATCGTTATCGCGAGATTGAAGAATCTGTGCTACAATGGACAGATGGTTGAAAAATGGAGTTCTAGTGATTCCTTAAGAGACTCTGTTTTGATTATATTCAAAGATAATCTTTAGGGTATTATTGACTTGAAATGAAAAAGTTTACCTGTTCTCTTTGGATGTTCTTATTATCCTGCATCTTTTGTCATTCTCAAGTGAATGGTGTGGCGGAAGATTATCTGAACATTTATCAGAGGTATATGAGTTGTTTAAAAAATACTCATTGCAGTATGTATCCATCGTGCTCAAATTATGCAAAGATGGTTTTTCAAGATAATTCTTTCCCGAAGGCAATGATCTTAACAGCAGACCGTCTGACTAGGTGTGGTCACGATTTAGATGTGTATCAAACAACTTTTAGGTACGGCTTCACATCTGCTGTTGACTATCCTGATACCAGAGCGGTTCCAGATGGTATTATCGCTAATTATTCAAAGCCATCAGTCTTTGTAAGCAATTCTTATTATAATGTTGCTTCTCCACGTTCAATGCGTTTCATTGCTTTTCTTATCAATCAGAGAAATTATCAAGGAGCATTGAATGAGATAGATAGGACATTGTTTAACGGATCTCTGCAGGATTATTCCGATATATATGCTTACAAATTAAAATGTTTCGAGGGGCTGAATAGATATAAAGACGGCATTTTAGCCTTTGAACAATCATTCCCTGATTCGGTAAAAAATGATTATCAAGTAATTATTAATGTCGCCCATTTATATGACCTGAATAATAACCAAGTGGCATCACTGAAATATTATGAAGAGGCTGCTTCGCTGTATATGTCTAACCGAGGCAAGGTTCATCCTTTCAGTGAGTTAGGAAAAATTTATGTTAAACGGAGGCTATATGATGATGCGCGATTCGCTTTTCTGAACAAATTTTACGTTGATGAAAATTATGATGCGTATCAATCAAGTTTACGTGTCATAAATGATAGAGAACGATTCAAAGAAAAGAGCAAAAAAGTGGCAATGGTGATGAGTATTATTCCAGGTGTTGGGTATGTCTATACCAAACAACCTAAAAACGCCTTGACGGCATTAATCTTAAACGGAGTATTAGGATACGCATCATATACTTCTTATAAGTCTAAAAACTATGGTGTAGGTTTCATAATGAGTGTGTTGACATTATCTTTTTATATAGGCAATATCGTAGGATCAGGAACTAGTGCGGAAAGATACAACGATAGCTATGAAAGGCGAATTCTTGATAACCTGCAATCTATAAACCCATTTATAAATTAATTAGTTATGTCTAAATTTTATTCTGTAAAGGCTGTATTGGCCGCTCTCGCTATTGTTGTAGCGAGCATCTGCGCACCTGCTTCGTTTGCGCAAGCACAGGTTACTCTCAAAGCAGGAACCCCGGTTGTTCTTGTTACAGTCGACAATGTTTCATCAAAGAACGTCGTCTCAGGAAGTGTTATTGATTTCAAAGTCGCATCAGATGTGATTTCTGAAGGTAAAGTGGTGATTCCTGCTGGAACGATTGCAAAAGGACAAGTTTCCAATGTTAGCAAAGCTTCTGCTCTTGGCAAAGGTGGTGAGTTGAGTGTAAGCATCAACACTATCAATGCCGTTGACGGCACATTAGTGCCTCTTTCTGGAGCAACCGTATCGGCTTCGGGTAAAGACAAGGTTGGACTTGCAGTTGTTTGTGGTCTCTGCACTCTCGTTGGATTCCTTATCCATGGCGAACAAGCTGAAGTCCCGGCTGGCGCCCAGGCGCAAGCCGTGGTGATGAGTAATACGGGAATCACGCTCTAATTTATCATTTATCGTTGATAGGGAAATACGGCGAGGTAATAAATCTCATACCTCGCCGTATTCGTTGACAAAATGTGATGTGAAGTGATGTTAAGTAGCAAGATTAAGAGAGCCCTCCTAATCATTCAGATATGCACATGCCCATTCTCGCTTTTTGCGCAAATGAAATATCTCTCGTTGCAGAATTACACTATTGACAATATCTCCTTTATCGGTTTTTCGACATATTCTGTCAAGGCTCATCTTCTGATACAAAATGATACATCGGCGTTTGCTATAAGCAACGTTTTGTTAGAAATATTCAAAAATGGAGAATTGTTCGCAACGGGAACCATTAATGATATTTATCTTGAAAGTAATGACAACCATATTTATATGAGGGGTGTGATTACTACAGTGTCAAGTATGGCTATATTGACCATTTTCAGGCTATTTGCGCGCCATGATTTCTCGAGGTTTTTTATTGATGCTAATATGAAAATTACCTTTCCGTCAGGAAACATCAAGTATGTCTGTAAGCGAGGGGTTTCTGTTGGAGAACTCTTAAGGAAGTTGTCCTCCATTTGTGTGGATGATCATCACATTCTATGAAAGTTTATCCACGCAGATTGGCATTCTCTGGACAGTACAGATTATAATGGGTGCAGATAGTATTTCTTGACAGCTTTGACTGATTTAAATTTCCAATTGATCCTCGACGAAATATTTTGCGTATTAAAGGATTTTGCATAAATTTGCAGTCTGTTTTATGGCCGTGGAGCTCCGGAAGTTCCGTGCCGAGTGTGCGGGCGCTTGCGGCTGAAACTTAATAAAGTTTTGTTTTTATGTACGCAATTGTTGACATTGCAGGACAGCAGTTCAAGGTTGAGGCCGGAAAAGAGATTTTTGTTAACCGTCTCGCGGCGGCCAAGGATTCCCCGGTCGAGTTCGACAAGGTGCTGCTGGTTGACTCCGAAGGGCAGATCAAGCTCGGTAATCCTTATGTAAAGGGCACTGTTGTAAAGGCCACCGTTCTCGATGACGAGGTGAAGGCTGACAAGGTGCTCGTGTTCAAGAAGATCCGTCGCAAGGGATTCCAGAAGCTCAATGGCCACCGCCAGAGGCTTTCCAAGATCCGTATCGATGAAATCGCTTAATTTCTAAAGAGTAACAGATTATGGCACACAAGAAAGGACAATCAAGTTCAAAGAACGGTCGTGAGTCTCATTCCAAAAGGCTTGGACTCAAGAAATTCGGCGGTGAGGTCGTAAAGGCCGGCAACATCATCGTAAGGCAGAGGGGTACTGTCCACAATCCTGACAAGAACGTCGGGATGGGCAAGGACCACACTCTCTACGCTCTGGTTGACGGAACCGTTAAGTTCACAAGGAAGAGAGAGGACAAATCCTACGTCTCGGTTATCCCTTTTGAGAACTAAGACTCGGAGGATTTATAGATGAAGAGGGCTGGCTTCGAGTTATCGTGCCTGTCCTCTTTTTTGTTCGGTAATTAAACTATTCATCATACTATGCTGACACTCAAGGCGCTTCGTGACGATCCGCAGCACGTGATCGAGAAGCTGGCAGTAAAGAATTTCGATGCGAGGGCCATCGTGGAAAAAGTCCTCGAACTGGACACTAACAGAAGGAACCTTCAGACAGAGAGCGATGCTATTGTGGCGCAGCAGAAGCAGCTCGCCAACAAGATCGGCGGGCTGATGAAGGAAGGCAAAAAGGCTGAGGCCGAGGAGGTAAAGAAGGAAGTCGCCGCTCTGAAGGCGAAATCTTCCGAGCTTCTTGCCAAGGCAGATGAGAACAACAAGGAGCTTGACGCTCAGCTGGTCCTTCTTCCGAATATGCCTTGCGACCTTGTCATCCCGGGGAAAGGCGCCGAGGACAATCAGGTCGTGAAGATGGGCGGTCCGGAGGTCAACCTTCCCGAACACGCCCTTCCTCATTGGGAGCTTGCCAAGAAATACGACATCATCGACTTCGACCTTGGCGTGAAACTCACCGGAGCCGGTTTCCCTGTCTATAAGGGCAAGGGAGCGAGACTCCAGAGGGCTCTCATCAACTTCTTCCTTGACATCAACACCGCGGCCGGCTACAAGGAAGTCGAGCCGCCGATTATGGTCAACTCCGCTTCCGGTTTCGGAACAGGTCAGCTGCCTGACAAGGAGGCGCAGATGTACTATGTGGGTCTGGATGACTTCTATCTCATCCCGACCGCCGAGGTTCCGGTCACCAACATATTCAGAGATGTGATTCTCGGCAACGACGACTTCCCGCAGAAGATGACCGCCTACACCCCGTGCTTCCGCCGCGAGGCAGGTTCCTACGGCAAGGACGTGAGGGGGCTGAACCGTCTGCATCAGTTCGACAAGGTCGAGATTGTGCGCATAGAGAAGCCGGAGAACTCCTATGCCGCTTTGGATGAGATGGTTGCCCACGTGGAGGGCATTGTGAACAAACTCGGCCTGAAGTACCGGATTCTCCGTCTGTGCGGAGGCGACCTGAGCTTCACCTCGGCCATCACCTACGATTTCGAACTCTGGTCAGCCGCCCAGGGACGTTGGCTTGAGATTTCGTCAGTCTCCAACTTCGAGACCTATCAGGCTAACCGTCTGCACCTGCGTTACCGTGACGCCGAGGGCAAGATGCAGCTCTGCCACACCCTGAACGGAAGCTCGCTCGCTCTCCCTCGCGTGGTTGCGGCTCTTCTCGAAGACAATCAGAAGGACGACAGAATCGTCATCCCGGAGGTGCTCAGGCCTTACACCGGATTCGACTGCATAGACTAAATGAAGGTCGTGTCAGAGAACAGAGCGCCTCGCCGCTTGCTGACACAAGCCTCTTTACGAGCCGATATGCCAAAGACGACCATCATAGGAATAGACCCCGGAACCAATCTCCTTGGTTTCGGGGTCATTGATGTGGTCGGCGGCAAGCCTTCGTTCGTTGATATGGGCGTTCTGGACCTGCGGAAGGAAGCGGACGCATATTCAAAGCTCCGCCAGATCTACGACACCGTCACCCAGGTCTGCAAGACCTATCACGGCACCGTGATGGCTCTGGAGTCGCCGTTCTACGGCAAGAACGCGCAGGTCATCCTGAAACTTGGACGCGCGCAGGGGGCTGCGATGCTCGCCGCCCTTGAATATGGCATCACTGACATTAATGAATATGCTCCCCGCGAGGCCAAACAGGCGATCACGGGCAACGGCGACGCATCCAAGGAGCAGGTGAGCATAATGCTGCGAAAGACCTTGAATGTGGACTTCCTGCCGGAGCATCTGGATGCGACTGACGCGCTTGCCATCGCTCTTTGCCACCACTACTCGGCTTCAAGTCCGTTGGCGAAGGTGAAAGGTTCGTCGGGCTGGGAGAAGTTCGTCAAGGACAATCCCGGCAGGGTGAAAGGATGAAGGGAATATTTCAGGAAATGCAGCGGGAAAGTTCATTTATCGCGGTTTTTTCATAATCCTCATTAAACCGCCGCCGAGTTTGCGTGTCAAAAGAAGCGTTAGGTTGATTAGTTGAGTATTCCTTATGGACTTAAAGAAATTCATCACTATTGTCGCCGGCGTACTGTCGGCTTTTTCTATGGCTTTTGCCCAAGGAGGCAGCACGGTCACTTTGTCGCTCACGGACTCCTCCACAGGAGAGGCGGTCGGATTCGCGACCGTTTCGCTCACGAAGCCCGGCAACACGAAGCCCTACAAGTATGCCTTGAGTGACGACAAGGGAAAGACTGTCTTTGAGAAAGTCGCCGCCGGGAAATATGCCTTGAAGGCGGAACTCCTTGGCTACAAGCCGTTGACCAGGAACATCGAGGTCAAAGGGAAGCTGGATCTCGGCGCGCTGAAGATGGATCCGGACAAACAAGTCCTTGACGCGGCAAGCGTTTCGGCCACCGGCAACCCGATCGTGATCAAGAAGGACACAATCGAGTATAACGCCTCGTCGTTCAAGACGACCGACAACGACGTGCTGGAGGATCTGCTCAAGAAACTTCCGGGCGTGGAAGTCTCAGAGGATGGGACAGTGACTGCGAACGGGCAGACAATCAGCAAGATAACAATCGACGGGAAGACCTTCTTCCTGGATGACCCGCAGCTTGCCTCGAAGAATATCCCCGCCAAGATCATCGAGAAGGTGAAGGTGGTGGAGAAGAAGTCCGAGCAGGCGGAGTTTACGGGCATCGACGACGGCAACGATGAGACCATCATCGACCTTTCCATCCAGAAGGGTATGATGAACGGTCTTTTCGGTAACGTAATGGCCGGAGCGGGCCACGATGTCCGCAAGCAGGTCTCCGGTTCCGAGTTCTCCTCCGGCAACGGTGACTGGCGCTACCAAGGCGCCGGCTTCCTCGGCCGTTTCACGGACAAGAACCAGCTCAGCGTCATCATCAATGGCAACAACACCAACAACCGAGGTTTCAACGACCTCGCCGGAAGTATGATGCAGGGGATGCGCGGAGGCGGCGGCGGAATGGGCCGCGGCAGCCGCGGTTGGGGTTCGGGTAACGGAATCACGACATCCTGGATGGGAGGTCTGAATGGCAACACGACCCTCTTCGACGGCAAGATGGACCTTGGCGGCAACTATCTGTACAACAACAACGAGACATATGTGGAGGAGGAAAGTAGGAAAATCACCTATCTGGATGACTACAACCTCATCTACAACAACAAGGGTTCCAGCACGACCAATTCCGACGGACATCGTTTCGGAGTTCGTCTTGAGCATAAGTTCTCGGACAACACGTCCATCCTCTTCCAGCCGCAGGTCAGCTTCGGTGGCGGAGACTTCAACGAGATCTCTGAGTTCTCCACCTTGACGGAGAAGGATGGTGTCTCGTCCAAAACCAATGATGGCTTCACCAGCAACACCGGCTCCAACAACAACTGGAGGACCAACGGATTCTTCCTCTTCCGCCAGAAACTCGGCAAGGCCGGCAGAACCCTCTCGTTCAACGCCCGCTACAACTTCAGCGGCAACGAGACCAACGGATTCAACCAGTCTCTGACCAGCACCTATGATGATTTCGAGAATCCAACCGATTCCATCATCAACCAGCGTTACAACCAGAATCAGGACACAAAGTCCTTGAGCGGACGTCTCACCTACACCGAGCCTCTGGGCAAGGGCTTCTTCGTCGAGGCCAACTACGAGGCTTCCTGGAACAGGACATCTTCGACGAAGAACACGTTCGACAGCGGCGTCGTTTCAGGTTTCGGACCTTACAATCTGATTTACAATCCTGTTGGTGAAGAAATCAATGGTGTCTATTCCAGCGAGATCGTCAACCGCTACGTCAACCAGACGATCGGGGCAAACTTCGTCTATCAGAAGGACAAGCTCCGCGCCCAGGCGGGAATGAGCGCCAATCCGACCGACACCCACAACGAGACCAGCGGCTATGACACCTACGACAGCCACGTCCTGAACTGGGCTCCGCAGGCGATGCTCTGGTACGACATCGATGACAACACCAACGTCAGGGGTTTCTATTTCGGACGCTCGCAGCAACCTTCTGTCAATCAGTTGATGAAGGTGCCTGACAACACGAACCCTTTGAGCGTGTCGTTCGGTAATATGTACCTTGAGCCGTACTTCAACCACGATTTCAGAAGCGAGTTCCGCCACACCAACAGGAAGACATTCCTTTCCGTCAACGCCGGAATCGATGGAGGCATCGTCAAGAACCCGATTGTCAACGCCCAGTGGTACGGCACGAACGGTGTGCAGTACTCCGTTCCGGTCAATGGCAAGGACTCCTACAACGGCAGTTTCCGCATTATGCTGAACACCCCGATTGCCAAGTCCAACTTCAGCATATTCAATATGACCAGAGCAAGTTATTCCAGGTCTTCCTCCTACGTCGGCTCCTCGAATTTCGATATGAGCAAGTACTACAAGGATGGCGACCTGAGCATAGAGAATTTTGACTCCGATTTGTTTCTGGCGGACTTCCACACCCTTGACTTCACTCTGAACAAGCTTCAGACAGTCGGCCTGACAGAGAGACTTCGTCTGACCTACCGCAACGACATCGTGGAACTCACCGCAGGCGGCCGCACCAGAATGTCAAAGTCCTGGTACACAATCGCCAACCAGTCCACGCCTATGACCTGGAGCAATCAGGTTTCCGCCTCGATGAACTGGACGGTCCCGGGCGGCCTTGGCATTGTCGCTGACGGCAACTACAATTGGTACAACGGCTACACGACAGATCAGGGGACCCAGCTGATCCTGAACGCCAAGATTACCAAGCTCCTCTTCAAGAACAAGTTCACCCTCGCCCTGAACGCTTACGACATCCTTGACCAGGCCAAGAACCTTTCGGTTTCAGATTCTTCGAACTATCACACCGAGACCTTGAACAATACTCTCGGCCGCTACGTGGTGGTTTCCCTTACGTACCGCTTCGGCAACTTCGGCGGCAATGGCGCACGTCGCGGCGGCCCCGGCGGTCACGGTGGCCGCGGCCCGATGGGACCGCCTCCGGGAATGTGATGCACCCCTGCGCATAGTGTAAACCGCGCACAGGTTCATTGACGCTTTCGGGTGGTCATACCCCGAAATAATCACCTGATTTTTAAACAGCTTCTAATTCTTTGACTGACAGGAGTTTGCTTTACACGCTGAACGTGATTGCCTGACCGGAAGGGGAGGCTTGGATGAGGCGGCTGTCAACCACGGCTTGTCTGCCGTTGAGGAACACACGTTCAATCGCTCCGCGGAGCCTCACACCCTCGTACGGCGACCAGGCGCATTTGTAGGCGATGCCTTGCGCTGAATATCCGCGTTCGGAGGAATCGCCGGCAGGAGCGGTGATGTCCTTCGTTGAACCTCCTGTCGATGGTGCGTAGCCGGCCGGAGCGGCCGGACTGTTCACGGAATATTCCCGGTCGGGGTCAATGACCACGAGGTCGGCGTAGTTGCCGACTCTGAGAGAGCCTCTGTCCTTGATTCCGAGGATTTCGGCGGGTTTCTCTGAGAATGCCGAGGCAATCCTGGACAGGGTGATCAATGCGTTGTTCTCGGGATTTCTGCCCTCGTTGAACATCCCCGCCACGGTCAGCAGAACAGACAGCGACTGCTGGACAGACGGCAGTCCGGACGGGCAGGTCAGGTACGGTCTCTCCTTCTCGGAGAGCAGATGCGGCGCATGGTCGGAACCGATAGTGTCAATGACACCTTCGGCAAGGCCTTCCAGGAGAGCCTCGCGGTCGGCGGCCGTCTTGATGGCGGGATTGCACTTCACCTTGCCCTTCAGCGTCTGGTAATCCTCATCACAGAACCAAAGGTAATTCGCAGAGGTCTCGGCGGTTATGTTCGGGTTGTGGAGCTTCGCCGCACGGATCATCTCCACCTCCTCGGCTGTCGAGACGTGAAGGACGTGGAGTCTGGTTCCATATTCAATGGCCATCGCAAGGGCTTTCGCTGTGGAGCGGATGCAGGCCTTGCGGCTCCGGATCCGGGGATGCTCGCTGAAAGGAATATCCTCGCCGAACTTCGCCTTGGAGGCCTCAAGATTCGCCTTGATGATGCTTTCGTCCTCACTGTGGATCAGAACAGGCTTGCCTTTGAACTTGAACAGATCGGTGAGAGCCTCTTTGTCGTTCACGAGCATATTCCCGGTGGAGGATCCCATAAAGACCTTGACCCCGCCGAACTCCCGGCCGAGGCTTTCGGCAAGATATTCCCGAATCTCGGCGGCGTTGCCGTTGGTGGCCCCGAGGTGGAATCCATAATTGGCCCAAGACCGCCCGGCGGCGCGGTTCAGTTTGTCCTGAAGCGCATCAGGGCCGGTGGTCGGGGGTGCTGTGTTCGGCATATCGATGAAGGAGGTGACACCTCCGAGCAGTGCCGCCTTGGACTCGCTTTCGATGTCGGCCTTCCATTCCATTCCCGGTTCGCGGAAATGCACGTGGGCGTCTATTCCTCCGGCCATCAGCACCTTACCTTCCAAATCAATGATTTCAGAATCCGGAAATGCCTGTAAAGCCTCGGAGTCATCTGATTCAGAAGAGCCACGATGCCATATTCCCGCAATCCGCTCTCCATCAACAGCAAGGGCTCCCTTTTTTGAGGAAGCCCCCGTCACGATCGCCGCATTGGTCAGTAGAATCCTTGCCATCGGTTATCCTTTTCGATGAAACTTTCTGAATTTCAATTTGATGACACCCCAGAACGCCTCTCCGAAGATTCCGCCGCTCATCTTGGATGTGCCGAGCTTGCGGTTCACGAATATTATCGGGACCTCCGCAAGCTTGAATCCAAGTTTCCAGGCCGTGTACTTCATTTCAATCTGGAATCCGTAGCCTTTCATCCTCACATCGTCAAGGTCGATCGTCTCCAGAGCCTTGCGGCTGTAGCACTTGAAGCCGGCCGTGCAGTCGTGGATCTTCATCCCGAGGATGGTCTTGACGTAGATGGATGCGAAGTAGGACATCAGGATTCTGCCGATCGGCCAGTTCACTACGCTGATTCCGTCGCAATAGCGGGAACCGATGGCCACTCCGCCGCACTCGGCGCAGGCCTTGTAGAGCCGCGGCAGATCATCTGGATTGTGGGAGAAATCGGCGTCCATCTCGAAGATGTAGTCGTAGCCCTGCTCCAGCGCCCATCTGAATCCGGCCAGATAGGCTGTTCCAAGCCCAAGTTTCCCTGAACGCTCAATAATGGACAGCCTTTCAGGGAACTCACGCTGGAGTTCTTTGACAATGCCGGCGGTTCCGTCAGGAGAGCCGTCATCGATGATGAGCAAGTTGAAATCTCCGTCAAGGGAAAAGACCTTTCTGATTATCGCTTCGATGTTTTCCTTCTCGTTGTAAGTCGGAATAATGACGACTTTCCTGTCCATAGTATAAAGATTTATCTTGTTTTCATCATTTCCTTGACCGCCGCCTCAAGCTGCCTGTCTTCGCCCTTGAGGACTGAGGCCGGATCGTTGTCCACCTTGATGTCAGGCTCGATCTGTTGGTTCTCAAGGTATTTCCCTTCCTTCAGGCCGAACGAGCCGACCTGTGGGATTCCAAACACCATGCCATTGATCTGGGTTTCCCACCAGACGGCGGTCATTGTTCCCGGAACCGGCATTCCGATGAGCTTGCCTATTCCCAAAGTCTTGTAGGTGTAAGGGAATCCGCAGGCGTCGGAGTAGTTGTCCTCGCACATCAGCACGCAGGACGGCTTTCTCCATTTGTTGTACGGCTCGCTGCCGATGTACTGTCCCCTCGGGGTGAAACGGATGTATTCCTTACCGCTGAGGAAGGTGGCGAGGTCGTCGTGCAGCCAGCCGCCGCCGTTGTGCCTGGTGTCAACCACAGCCGCGTCAGCCGCCCTGTATTTGCCGAGGAGCTTTGAATATACCGTCCTGAAGCTCGGGGAGTCCATCCCTTGAACGTGGGTGTAGCCCACCGTCCCTCCTGAAAGCCTGTCGGTCATATCCTCTCTCTGCTTCACCCACCTGCGGTACATAAGGGATGACTCTGAATATCCCGGCTCGACGAACAGTTCCACGTCCTTCTTGCCTTTCTTCACGACGACGGCCACTTTCTTGCCGGCCTTGTTTTTGAGAAGTCCGAACCAGTTTTCGCCGGCCTTTATCGCCTGTCCGTCAATGGATTCGATTATGTCGCCCGCCTTGATTTCGGAATCGGCGAGATTGAGAGCCCCTCCGGGGAGGACCTCGGCGATCTTCAGGCCGTCGCCTTCGTAGTCATAGTCGTAGATGGCTCCGAGCCAGCCAATGTTGAACTTTGAACGGCTGGAGTACCTCGCTCCCGTGTGCGAGCCGTTGAGCTCGCCGAGCATTTCGGAGAGAAGATCCTGAAAGTCAAAGTTGTTGGCGATGTACGGCATAAACTGTCCGTAGTTCTTCCTGTACCCCTCCCAGTCTATCCCGTGGATTTGAGGGTCGTAGAATTTCTCGTTCACCTGCTTCCAGACGTGGGAGAAGATGTAATTCCTCTCCGCCTTCGGCTTGAACTCATAGTCTCCCGAGAACGAGATTGTGCTGGTCGAGCCGTTGGCGACGCTGATCTTTGTGATTGACGATCCTGTGAAGATGTAGAGATCCTTGCCGTCGGCAGACGGAATCAGGGAGCCGCGCACGTCTTTCTTAAGAATCTTCACGTCGCCTTTCTTCACGTCCATCTGGCAAAGGTCATAGCCCTTCTCAAGCCTTGTCGTGTAGAAAAGCTTCGTCCCGTCCTGGGTGAGGTGGAAGTCCCCGAGCCTTCCGGAGAAGCGTGTCAGGCGGGCTGTCCTGAACTCTCTGTTCTGCAGGTCGAGTACGAGTTTCGCGGGTTTCTCAGCCTGCTTGACAGAGTCTTTCTTCTCCTTCTTTTCTTCTTTCTCTATCTTTTTCTCGGACTTGTCTCCGTCCTCAAGGGCCTTGGCTATCTCGGCATCCTCCTTGTCCTGATAGAACTTGGTCATCTCCTTGCCGTCGAAGAACATTATGTAGATGTCGCTCTCCGCTCCCCAGCTTCCGTGGCTTCGGTAGCCGTCCTTGTCTGATTCCCAGGCCATAGCCTTTCCTTTTAGCGCCCACTTGAAGTTTCCGTCGGAGTAGCCGCTTTCGGTCAGGTTGGTGACCTCGCCGCTTTCGATGTCGATAAGCGCGATGTCGGAGTTGTTCCATCCTCCGTTGATCTGATAGTTGCTCAGAAGGTACTTGCTGTCCGGACTCCACTCGAAACTCTGGTCTCCGTCCGTGTAGGAATAGTTCACGCCTTTAATCAAGGATTTCTCCTTTCCGTCCTTGGTGGATTTGATGACCAGTTCTGTCCTGTCGCGAAGGAACGCCACCCATTCCCCATCCGGGGACACTTCCGGCTGGAAGCAGGTCTCGCTTTCCGAGGTAAAAAGCTCTTCCTTGAACTTGGTCGCATAGGTGAATCTCTTTTCCCTCTTGTCGGTCAGCGAGGTCTTGTATATTCCCCAATGACCGTTCCTTTCCGATGAGTAGTAAAGCTCGCGCCCGTCCTTTGAGAAGCTGACATTGCGCTCCTGCTCCGGGGTGTTGGTGATTCTCTTGGTGGTCTTGTAGTCCGCCGAGGTGACGAACACGTCACCTCTTATGACGACGGCGATTTCCTTTCCGTCAGGCGACACTGCCATTGATGAGGCTCCGGAGCTGAAGGTGAGATATTCAATGTCATTCTCGGTCTCGTCCTTCGCCACCGTCAAGTCGAGTTTTTTTGCCTCCTTGCCCTCTGTCATCGTGTAGAGGTCGCCGTTCCAGGAGAAGCAGAGAGTGCCGTTGCCGGCGACGGACAGGAATCTCACCGGATTGTCCTTGAACCGGGTCAGCTGTGTCGCATTACCCGGATTGTCGATGCTCGCCTTATAGACATTCAGTGTCCCGTCCGCCTCGGAAATGTAATAATAAGTCTTCCCGTCGGCGGCGAATACAGGATTCCTGTCCTCGCCGGCGAACGAAGTGAGTTTAGTGAACGTTCCGTCGCCGGTGACGCGGAATCTTTCGCCCTGCGCTCCGGCCGGTCTGTACAGCCAGATGTCTCGGGTCACTGATGAATGGTGATGCTTGCGAAGCGGGTCCTCATAGCCTTTGTAGTCCTCGTAGATGACCTCGCCGGAGGCGTTCACGCTCATAGCCATCAACGGCAAGGAAGTGACAAGCTGGGGTCTGCCGGCATTTTCGTCCACCTGCCAGATCTGCGGGTTGCCCGGGAATCCGCCATAAACCGCATCCTGCTGGATGCTTGCCTGGAACAGAACCCTGCCGTTGTCAAGGACACAGAGCGGAGTCTCGTTGCCGGGATAGTCCGTCAATCTCTTGGGAGAGCCCCCTTCGGCGGAAGTGATGAATATGTCCTTGGAACCGGCTCTGTAGGAGGAAAATACAATCTTTTTTCCGTCCGGAGTCCACATCGGATCCGAATCGTAGGCCTCGTTGGTCGTGATCTGAAGGGCCTTTCCTCCACTGACGTCAACCGTGAAGATGTCACCTTTATAGCAGAACGCCACCTTGCTTCCGTCAGGTGAGATGGCACTTTTCCTGAGCCACTTGGGCGTCTCTTGGGCTGTCATTGCCGAGGCGGAGACCAAAATGGCCGCCGCCAGAATCATTGTTCTTCTAATGGTCATATTCATAAACATTTGCGGGCAGATTACTGCCTGTGATAAATCTTGTTTCGCGTTCAGGCGGGAGGGGTGTCCGCCTCGCCTGAAGTGACTAATCAGCAAATGTATCAATTTTTTACCGAAATTTTTACTTATTTTTGCGTCAGATAGAAATTATTACATTAAATAATAATATGAAAAGAATAGATTGTTTTGTCCCGTTCGTGAGCGATGACCAGGTGGCTGTGACCGCCGCCAACCTTCGCCTGGAGCCGGAGGTCGCCAAGGTTGAGTTTCTTGACGCAGCGACTTTCAAAAGCACCGCCTGTCTCAGAAAGATAGCCCAGGCGGCGGCCGCTCCGTTCACAATGATTTACACCAAGACGACTGAACTCAGCTTCGGCCGGTTCGCCCTTGAACGTTTTCTTTCAATAGCTGAGGATTCGTCCGCCGCGATGGTCTATGCCGACCATTTCAACGAGGTGGACGGCAACCGTGCGTTCGCTCCGGTGATTGACTGCCAGCAGGGAGCCCTTCGCGATGACTTCGACTTCGGTTCGGTGCTGGTTTACCGCACCTCCGCTCTCAAGGAAGCTGTTGCAAGGATGGATGTTGACTATGAATATGCCGGCCTATATGACCTGCGTCTCAAGGTTTCCCAGAAGGGCAGCCTTGTCCACATCAATGAATATCTCTACTATGAGATCGAGACGGACACCCGCAAGTCCGGCGAGAAGCTTTTCGACTACGTCAATCCTAAGAACCGGGCTGTGCAGATTGAGATGGAAAAGGTTTGCACACAGCATCTTAAGGATGTCGGTGGCTACCTTGAACCGAATTTCAGGCACATCGAGTTCTCCGATGATTCCTTTGAATATGAAGCCTCTGTCGTCATCCCTTGCAAGAACAGGGTGCGCACCATAGGCGACGCACTGACTTCTGCCTTGAGTCAGAAGACCTCCTTTAAATATAATGTCATCGTGGTCGATGACAACTCAACAGACGGAACCGTGGATGTCATCAAGAAGTTCCTGGGAGACCCCAAGCTTGTCTATATCGCGCAGGACAAGAGCTATCACGCGATCGGTGGCAACTGGAACGCTGCCCTGCATCATCCAAAGTGCGGCAAGTTCGCTATCCAGCTGGATTCGGACGACGTGTATTCCGACGAGAACACCGTGCAGAAGTTCGTGGACGCCTTCTATGCCCAGAACTGCGCTATGGTGGTCGGGACTTACAGGATGACGAACTTCCAGATGGAGACCCTGCCACCGGGAATCATCGACCACCGCGAGTGGACTCCGGAAAACGGCCGCAACAACGCTCTCCGCATCAACGGGCTAGGCGCCCCGCGCGGATTTTACGTGCCGATGCTCCGCACGATCAACTTTCCGACGACGAAGTACGGCGAGGACTACGCTGTCGGTCTCCGCGTCAGCCGGGAGTACCAGATAGGCCGGATTTACGATGTCGTTTACAATTGCCGTCGTTGGGATGACAATTCCGACGCTTCGCTCGACATCGACAAAGTAAATGCTAACAACCTGTATAAGGACAGGATACGCACCTGGGAGCTTCAGGCAAGGATTCAGATGAACAAAAAAAGCTAATTTTTTTTGCGGAAAAGTTTGCAGGTTTAAAAATAATGCTTACCTTTGCATTCCCGTTCGGAACGAAACACAAACGGTCTGAACAGGGATGCAAACAAGTTCATTGAAAAGACTGAGGGAAGTACAACAAAGTACCGAGAACGAAAAAGAGAGCGTTGATTCTTTTTTTTAAGGAAGATGAATGAAGCTGCCGGGGTCGAACTGGAGAAAAAGTGTA
>CAVCPY010000001.1:0-20365 GCA_963604245.1 Eggerthellaceae bacterium | reverse complement strand
ATCCGCAAAAATCCTTCACAAAAACTTACCAACTTATTTTTTCATCATCACTTAACCGAAAAACCACGGTGACACTGGTCGGAATATTCATTCTCCTTCTTGGGATGGAGCCTCTCGGGGCGCAGCGGCGGATGTCTCTCTCGGCGGCGGACAACGCCTTCATCTACTCCGTGATCGAGAGCTGCAAGCACAATGACATCGACCCGGGCAAGTATATCAGCTTCCTCCTCGGCAAACTGAAAACCGCCGGCGATGGCGATGACCTGACCGGCCTTCTGCCTTGTTACTGCGGGCTGTAAGCCACAAAATCAACGAAAGTTAAACGAAATAACGGAATCCCCCATTGAGAATCAGTGGGTTGGAGAAATGAACGCTTGCGGAGAGACCGGAGAGGATCTCATTTGTGGTGGGTGAGGACTTGCGTTCGATCATTGGGCGGCCTGCAATGGTGATTCTCTGCTGGATTTCCCTTAAGGGCGTGAATACTCTCAAGAGAAAAATGATTATTTTTGTGCGGTAATCGCTCATTAGGGGGCTCTTATCTGTGTCGTGAGACTATTCAGAATATTCATTAGACTGGTAGCGGCGGCGGTCGCCGCGATGGTGTTCACCTCCTGCGGGAACAGGGAGGCAGGGCGGATTATGGACTCCGCCGAGGGCGTTATGTGGACAAGACCGGACAGTGCTTTGGCTGTGTTGGAATCGATTGATACGCTGAGTTTTAAGGTCAAGGCGCAGCGTGCGAGGTACTCGCTGCTTTACACGATGGCGTTGGCCAGAAATCATAGAGATATCCCTGATCTGCGTATCATCAAACCTGCTGCGAGCTATTATGAGCGCCACGGTTCCAATGATGACAGGATGAAGATGTATTTCTATCTTGGGACAGCGCAGTATGACACAGGAGATCCGGAAGCCGCGATAGCAAGTTATATCCGTGCGAAGGAGTATTCCTTCCACTCGGACAATCTTGTATTCAAGGGAATCATCAGTTCCTCTATTTCTGATGTCTATTTGTGGAACAATAATAATACTGAGAGCATTTCATATTGTAAGGAGGCCTGCGATTATTTTGCCCAGGCCAAGGACTCTTTCAGACTGTGGAATACTACTGGATTGTTGGCAAATCGCTATTCGGACATTCGGGGCTGGGCGAAGGCTGATAGTCTTTATTCTATTTTCTTCTCCCAACCAATCCGTGACACATCCATTTATGCGAGGCAACTATTGAACCTTGCGTGGAACAACATCTTCAAACCAGGTTCTGACCCTTGCGAATCCATTGACTTGTTCAGGAAGGCTACTGGAGAATTTGGTGGAACGCCTTCTATAAGCGATTATGGTGTCTATGCCTACGCCTCTGAAATCATAGGGGATCATAGAACTGCAAATGATCTAATCCGACAGTTGGAGGATGTGGACAGTAGCTCGACTATCTTAAAGATTTGGAAGTATCGGATATTCAAGCATCGTGGGGATTACAAGGATGCTTTAGTATGCCTCGAACAATCAATAAATGACCGAGACTCAGAGGTGTTGGAGACTGTTGGCCAATCAGTGGCGTTGGCGCAGTCGGGTTATTATGAGGGTAAGTCCCTGCTGTTGGATAAGGATAGAAGGCTCCAGCGTCAGATGAAATGGATGATTTTCCTAATAGCCTTGCTGGTGGTGGCATCAGGCTTGGGCATTTATTCGAGACGCAAGAAAATGTGGCAGCGTCAGATGGAGGAAATGTCATTCATTAATGATGAAGTGAGCCAAAGGCTTAACGAGTCACTCCTTTGTGAGGCTGAACATTTGCGCTCCATAGATTCCCTGAAATCCGCGAATGAATTGGCTGAGAGGAATATACAAACCCTGTCGGAAAAACTTTCGGATGCCGCGGAAAAAGAGAAGGTGTTGATGAGGCTGAGGGCGAAATTTGTTCAGGTGAACAAACAGCAGTATACCCAATTGAATAACCTGTGCCGTCGGTATTTCGAATCCAGCAAATCTTCAAAAGAAAGTGATGATAATATTTATTCGGAGGTTAAAAAGATTCTTGCGATATTGGATGAGCCGAACCAAAAGGATCTTGAGTCTATGCTTGATGACAATCTCGATGGCATAATGACAAAGCTAAGGGCGGCGATACCGGATACCACTGAGAAGGATTTCCGTTTCATCTCCTTCCTGATCCTTGGCTTCGACACCAAGACCATTGCCAGAATGATGGACTATAATGTGAACACTGTTTACACAAAGCGGTACAACATTAAAGAAAAAATCGCAAGGCTAGACGACGAAAACAAGGATCTTTTCTCAGAATTGATATCGTGATTGATGTAATTGTTTGATAACTAACGCTTTGTTGATTACGATATATTGCTGGCGTTTGATTAATTTGATTAATATGCTGATAATTAGCGGGTTAAGTGGGGTGAAGTGAGAAAATGAATCTCAATCTGTTTGTAACCAATTAAGAATTAAGTAATTACATTTATCGAAAGTGAAACTATTTTTCATTGTATAACCGACCTTTCTCCCGAACTTTGCAGTCGGAAGTAATATGTTTTTTATGAGAAAGGTTATACTATTATTATTTGCACTGCTGACAATTGGCAATGTGGTGCATTCGCAAAATGAGGACATCAAGCCTATTGTAGTTAAAGAAAAAACAACTCAAGGAACAAAGTAAAATCACGCTCCTGCGAAAGTTCAAGTTGAATGCTTCTATTATTCTTACACTAACAGTCTTGAGTTGTCTTTCCTGTCAAATCTCGGAACGGTGGATGTTGTGCTTGAGAATCAGACTACAGGAGAAATCCACGACTATGTCGGGAACAGTGCTTCAGGAAGGATGGTGATCCCTTTAGAACCTGATACCGCCTACAGAATGGACATCACAACGGAGAACGGGCATATCTACTATGCCGTGTTCTTCACAGGCTGTGAGGAGTATGAGTGGTAAAACTAATACCTTCTTAATATTTTATTAACTAACTAACTAACTAATCATCAAAACAATGAAAAAGTTGATTTTGTCATTGGCCGCTGCCGCGATAGTGGCATCCGGCTTTGGTGCCTACAAGGCGTACCAATCCTATCAGCCGAAGAACAATCTTCTGGCAATGAATCTTGAAGCACTAGCGCAGGGCGAGGGAACGGGAAGTGAATCCGATTCGGAAACTTATCAGGAAGTTAAGGCAACGCGTACGGAACAAACAACGACCGAGCCGGGTTGGAGCTGGGATGCTTCTTTAAAAGTGTGGTTGTTCAATGGGAAGATTTCAAAAAAGTCTCCGACAAAAGTAACTACGATTAAGATAGAGTATGATTGTTGTATCAAACAGGGTTTGACGAAATGTCACTATATTATGTGTTATGAAGACCCACTGAACCCTTAATATAATAGTCTTTATATGAGGTTGAACGTATTAAAGGTACTATCTGCGATTCTCTTTTTGACCGTTTTGCTACCATCCTGTAGGAAAGGCGGCCAAAAGGCTGTGACTCCTGCTGAAATTGTAGTTAAAGTCGATGTCTCGGAATCAGATAAATATTTCGATGTCTGTCAAATTGCTGATCTCGAGAAAGTCATTCCCCTTGAGACAGTCGGTGACGCGCTCGTCGGCGAGATTGACAAGCTTGAGATGGACGACAACCACATAGTGATTCTGGACAAACGGATGCGCACTGTCTGGCTGTTTGGAACTGATGGCAAATTTATCCGCAGGATCGGGCGTTTGGGCAATGGGCCAAAGGAATATGTCTCGCTTGATGATATGTGCTTTGACAAAGAAAACGGAACAGTCTGGATTTGGGATAGGGTCAAGCAGGTGATGCTTGAATATGACCTGACCGGCGAGCTCTTGAAAGAGGTTGCGACGGGTTTCAGCTCGAACGTCTTCACAAGGACAAAGGATGGCTTCTGGCTTTATTACTCCTACCTTAAAAATCCGGACAATAGCAGCCTTATTCTTGTCAATGAAGAAATGGATCACCTTGTGAAAGGCTTTTTCCCGACAAAGGAGCCTTTCCCGGTGTCTTTGACTTCTGGCTTCACCTCTTGGGCCGGGAAGGCATATTTCTACTTCCCTCTATCAAACGTCCTGTATTCACTGGAGGGAACGGAGGCGCATCCTTACATTGAATTTGATTTCGGAGAGCGGACATTGCCATATTCAAAAATAATGAATATGTCCCGGGAGGAATATGAGACTTTAGTTGGTTCAGGCTCTTATTTGGGAGGTTTGAACAATATCCGGCTGTCTGACAAGTATTGCTTTTTCCGGTTCTCATCGACCGTCCAGGATAAATATGTCACCGCCTATTATGGCGTTTTAGACCTTAAGACATCAGTGGTTGAGGTATTCTCTTACTTGAATGTTTCGGATTTGCTTGTGGATTTTTCGTCTCTCTTGTGTGTGACGGCCAACGAAGAATTGGTATATCCTATTTATCCAAGTAAGCACAATCCGATTTATTACGGCGAGTTGCGGACATTGGTTCCGGATGTGACGGAAGAATCGAATCCGATTTTGGTGTTGTACAAGCTGAAATAATCTGCCGCTGTCGTGTCTGCTGCCATCCGTTTTAATCCTCGCTAATGTTAAAAACAAGGTTGAACTGATTGATATATTGTATTATTATGAAGTGTAAATTATCCTATGTCTTTCTGTTTTTGATAGTAGCCCTGACTTCCTGCGACCATTATATGAAAATCCATCCTGTGGAGCTGCAGGATGGCATGTATGCCATTGACCGCCATGGATTGGTCAAGGACTATGCTCCTGATTTGTCTGGGAACAAGGTCTATACTTATTTGATGAAGACCTCTTGCCTTATTACATGGTTTGGGCATACACCGCACGGCAAAATAGATCAAATAATTGCAGAGAATCCGGAATGGGTATTCTTGACTTATGTTGAGGGAGTTCCGGAGGATTCGACATTTGTTCGTTCCACGTTGGATCACTATGATTGTGATTTCCCTGTGATCCTTGACACAAAAGGAAGGTTCCGTAAGAGGAATTCAAGGATGAACGATATGTCTCTGTGGGGAGGGATATGTAACAAGCGCGGTGAGGTGCTTGGCGCGAGTATTGTGGGTGATAGCTTGAGTTTTTTTGATTCCGAGTTCAAAAATGCCAAACGAATAATGCGAAGATATGGCAAATGATCGCTTGGGGAAGGAAGGTGTGATTGACGAATAATGTCTTCCATAATTGCTCAGCGGCACCCTCGGGAGGCGAAAAGAGAGATAAACGTTTCCCAAGAGTGTGGGATTCACTTTAGAGAAGCAAATATGGTCGAAAGTGTTACCGATAAAAGGTTTTGTAAGCCATGAGAAAGATTTTACTTATACTTACCGCATTGGTATTAATTCTGACATCGTGTGAACATAAGGACGATTTTGAGCAAGGGTTCTGCTCACCTCCCTCCATTCATTTGTTCAGTTGGATGGGTGAGCCTTTGGCCGAGATTAAGTTACCTGTCAATGCATTACTATTTGATATTGACATGGAAAACAATGTGATTTTTGTTGTCGAGAGTGACTCTGAAATAATTCTGAGATACGATTTGCCTGACTTCCGTATTTAACTATGTTGTTGCTGGCATCAGTGACTATGTTCGTCTGTCGGCGAGAGTTTGCTGAACGCATAATCGTCTTCGACATCAATTTCATCGGATCCTATGTTCTACAACATCATCGGCAAAAACTTCGAAGCCCTTGGGGACTACGAGCAAGCCGAACGTAGTTATATTCATTCGCACAATATGGTGCCGTCGCGTTTGTATCCTTATATCCTGCTGATGGAGATGAAAGGCTATGCAGGTGAACAAGAAGCAGGGTTGGGCGATACGTGATTTCGGACCGCTGCCAGTCCCGAAGAAAGGAGACACCTTGTCGGAATTGTGATTCAGTGAGCTAAATCTATGACTATAATGCGCATTACGGAAAATATTTAGTAAATTAGCGAACACTAAATGTCAGGTCACGATGAACCTTAACCGAATAACCACGGTGTCGGCCGGAATATTCATTAGACTGGTAGCGGCGGTGGTCGCTGCGATGTTATTCTCCTCCTGCGTAAGCAGGGAGGCAGGGCGGATTATGGACTCTGCCGAGGATGTTATGTGGACAAGGCCTGATAGCGCTTTGGCTGCGTTGGAATCGATTGATACGCTGAGTCTTAAGACCAAGGCGCAGCGCGCGAGGTACTCGCTGCTGTACACGATGGCACTGGACAGGAATTGGATTGACACAACGGACTTACGGATAATTCAGCCTGCTGTAAACTATTATGAACGTCACGGATCCAAGGATGACAAGATGAAGATGTACTATTATCTTGGGACCGTGCAACACATCGCTGGAGATTTGGAGGATGCGATTGCAAGCTATGTCCGCTCTATGGATTATTCTTCAGAATCTGACAATTTGATTTTTAGGGGATTGATAGCTTCTGCGATTTCGGATCTTTACAGTCAGAACAAGAACTATTCGGTTGCTTTAAATTATGCCAAAGATGCATTGACTTTGTTTAAGAAAGCTGGTGATTCGACAAGATTGTGGGTGACCATCGGAATGCTGGCTTCCTTATACGGATCTATTCAAGACTATGAAAGATCAGATAGCCTTTATTCCGAGTTCTTTTCATCACCTTGCCAAGATTCGTCCCTGTATGCAAGGATGCTTATGAATAAAGCTCTTGGCTGCCTATTGAAGTCTCCATCTGAGCCTGAGTTGAGTGTAGGACTGTTTCGGAAATCGGTTGATGAATTCAATGGCAATCCAACGGCAATGGATTATTGCGCCTATGCCTATGCTATGGATTTGTTAGGAAACGGAGTGGCGGCAGATAACATAATCTCTCAATTAGTGGCGCAAGGTTGCCCGTTGAATGAGATAGATGTTTGGTGCTATCGTATTAGCCGACATCGAGGTGAGTATGAAAAGGCATTGACTCTATTGGAAGAGTCTGTTAAAGATCGTGATTCTACTGTTTGGGAAGCCGTCAATCAATCCGTTGCCTTGGCTCAATCCGGCTACTATCAATCCAAATCGGAACTTTTGGTTCAAGAGAGGTGCATACGGAATCAACGTCAATGGATTTTTGTTTTATTAGGAGTGATTATCTTTTTGTGTATGTTATTCATCTTTATACACCAAAAGAGAAAATGGTCACATATAATGGAGGATATGTTGCAGATCAACGACAATATCAATCGTTTGCTTTCGCAGGAACGCAATATTAAGGAGGATTACCGCTTAAGGTTGGATGCGATGGAAAAGAATCAGTCGAGACTTGTCGAAAGGGAAGCTGCGATCAAGGATCTACGTTCAAGATATATCAAAGCCTACAAGTCTCAGTTGGACAAACTGAGCGAGCTTTGTTCGAGATATTGGGCCTCGCCAAATACAAATTGGAATAAGGATCGGGTTTATGAGAAAGTGAGAGGACTTGCCGCCGAGTTGGAGAATAGCAGCGAAAGTGAACTTGAGGCGATGATTGACGAAGGGCTTGACGGGATAATGACTAAGCTTAAGACCGACTTCCCAAAGATGACGGAAAGAGACAGACGGTTTATCTCTTTTCAGATTCTCGGCTTGGATGCCAAAACGTTGTCCTACATCACGGGGTATTCTGTCGCAACAATCTATACGAAGCGTAACCGTCTTAAAGAACGGTTGTTAGGGCTGGATTCTGAAAATAGAGACTTATATCTTGAAGTTCTCTGT
Source organism: Eggerthellaceae bacterium (assembly GCA_963604245.1). Taxonomy (GTDB): domain Bacteria; phylum Bacteroidota; class Bacteroidia; order Bacteroidales; family UBA932; genus Cryptobacteroides. Next base: position 12,639 of record CAVCPY010000001.1, on the reverse strand, counting down.
TAAGATTTTAATCTTTTGATTATCAGCAAGATATGCTGATGCTGTAGTGAAGGGCCTTTTGTAATTTCTTTACTGATAGCACTTTATATCGTATTGTTAAGATTTCTAATCTTAACAATATCGTAACTGTTTAATTATTAGCGAGATTAAATAAGGCAAGTCAAAACTTTTTTTCATTGATTTTTGCCATAATCTTCCGTACTTTGCAATGTAAGTAAAACGTTAAAAACATCTCAAAGTAATGAACCGAATAATATTTACAATTGTTCTTATCTCTATCTGTTGTTGTCCGTTATTGGCTAATATTTGTAATAACGATAATGGGCCTGTTGTAGTTATATTAAAGGATAAACAAACGACAGGACAAACCAAGACAAATCGAACTCCTGCAAGGATTCCGATTGAATGCTATTATTACCCCTATGCCAGCAATCTTGAATTGTCGTTCCTGTCAAATCTTGGAACAGTGGATGTTGTGCTTGAGAATCAGACCACAGGAGAGATTCTGGACTATGTCGGGAACAGTGCCTTAGGCAGGATGGTGATACCTATCGAATCAAATTCTGCATACCGAATGGACATCGTGACAGATACCGGGCGGAGTTTTTATGCTATATTCTTTGCTGGAGAGGAGGATGAAAATTCTAATGTATTCAATTTGAAATGTAAATTATGATATGTTTTCGCGAAATCATATAGTGTGGGTGAACTGATCACCTTAAGTTTAATCAAATATTTTTCTGAGATGAAGAAAGAAATATTCGTGACTGTGGTTTCAGTATTTTTACTGATAGGCTCTGGGGTGTTAGCCATGTCTTTGGTGAAGACTTCTCAGACATCGGACTTGTTCAAGGCAAACGTGGCTGCATTGGCAAAAGAGGCTAACGGTTCGTCAATCGGTGAAGCCGTAAGGGACGTTCTTGGATGTCCTGGTGGTGATCGCAAGTGTTTTAAAGGAAAGGTAGAAGTCGGTCCTGTTAAGGTATCGGGGACATGGTACTTGCAATAACCAATAAATATCGCGGCATAGCAAGGGATTCCTTGCTATGCTGTGTTGTTCTTTTTCTAACTCTGTCTTGTGCTGAAGGCGAAATTGATATGCTTAAGCCATTTGATGATGTCGAGAGACTGTCTCCCGACAAGATGGTTGACGGCATTATTGATTGTGAGCCTTTTGGCTTTGCCGTGAAGGATTCTTTTGCCTTCTTCTATAGCTCAATGATGGGGGAGAACCAACTTCTGGCCGTGAACATGAATGACAACAAGCGGTATTCGGCATTGAAGATCGGTCGCGGGCCGGGAGAGGCGATTCATGTCAATTCGATAGCGTTGTCAGGAGACACCCTTAACGTCGAGGCGGAACCTGAAATGACGCTTCAATACATGATTGATCGTATTCCTGAAACATCGCTGAAGCCTTTCAATGTGATTGAGCATCCCGGAGTGCTGGGTCGCAGGGAGATGACGGCCTTTTTGCATAACTATGATGATCCGGAGAACTCAACGATGTATGCGTCCATTCCAAGAAACGACTCTACGGTAGTGTATTGGGGAGCATTCCCTGAAGAGGACAAAATGGAGTATCCGGCTTTTGACGAATCGAAGCAGACCGCCTATCAAGGGAATCTTTTCATTTCCCCGGATTGTACAAAAGCCGCGTTTGTCTTTTACTATGCGATAGGGTTCGATGTGTTGGATCTAAGCGGACATACTGTACGACACTTCATCTGGAAATATCCACAGGTGAATATTCAATATATCGACATGCTTAGCGTTAACTTGGTAAAAGGGACAGATGGCTGGCAGAGAGGCTTTTGTGATGCCAGTGTCACTGATGAGCATATCTATCTATTGTATGAAGATGAGGGTGTTTCATTTGTTTTGGTATATGATTGGGAAGGGAAGCCTGTCAAGGCGTATTCATTTGGGGAGAAAATAGTTAATATATATGTAGAGCCAACGGAGACAAAGTTATATACATTGTCCATTGATGAAAATTCTGAATGCGATTTAAATATCTATACCCGATTCTGATTATACTTGCCATTCTTGCTTCAGTGCTGTTGTATTCATATTGGCGGAGTAATAGGACGTATTCAAGTATAATTGAAAAATCATATGAACAAGAATTGTCCATTCCTGATGATTTATTACACGTGTCAGGAGATTTGGATTCTTGCAATTTTGATGGCGAAAGAATAGTTGTATTCATCAACGGGAAAGAATGTGCTCTATGTTACATAAGGGTGTTTGATGTCTGGAATTATGTAAATGATCTGGTGAAAAAGTCTCATGCACAACTTATGTTTATTTTTGATCCAGATGAAGAAGACGTCCCTTCATTGATACCATATTTGAGACTGGTCAAAGAATTTAACATTTTCCTTGATGTAGATCATAGGTTCGTCATGCAGAATGATTTCCTTATGATGGACAGTAAATACGATGTGTTCCTTATTAATAAGGACAATAAGGTCGTGTTAAGAGGTAATCCTACATTGGGGGATGCCGTATTGCATCTTTATGAAGATGTTTTGTCAAAAAGTAATGGGCTATGAGATGCGTAATTACGATAGGGTCTAGAGTTTATCAATCTTATTTGTAGGGTATGAAAACTGTCAGGGTTATAAGCCGAGTCGTTATTACCCTATCGGTTATTGCTACTGTTTGCGTGGTGGTGAGAGTGCTAATTTTTGACTCTTTCATTGTTTATGGAGAGTCGATGGAACCAACATATCATGAAGGGCAAAAAGTTTTTGTGAACAAACTGTTGTTTGGACCTAGAATCTATAAAGATTATAACTTCACCAATTCACGATTGAATAGTTTTCGTTTACCTGGCATGCGTAAAGTTCGGCTTGGTGATGTTATTATATTCAATTATCCGGAAGGGAAGTCTAACGATCGGATCGAGTTCAAAATCAACTATGTTTGTCTCAAGCGATGTCTGGGCCTTCCTGGTGATACTGTAAGCATCAAAGATGGATATTATAGGAATAGTTCATGTCCATGTATGGCTATAGGCGTACCTTCGATTCAGTATCGACTTGCGATGACAAATGATTCTTCACTTCGAAAAGATTGCATTCTGAATGTTTTCACCTCTGACATTTATCCTGATTGGACAATTAGGAATTATGGCCCATTGATTATCCCTAAAAAGGGCCTTGTCATGGATTTAACAAAGCAGTCTGCTCTTATTTATCGTAATCTTATAGAATATGAGTGTGGAATAAGGCCACAATACCTTAACGGGTATTTGTATTTAAAAGGATGCCTTCTCGACTCTTATACCTTCAGTAAGAACTATTATTTTATGGCTGGCGACAATGTCCTGAATTCCCACGACAGCCGCTATTTTGGCCTCGTTCCGGAGGAGTACATAGTCGGGATTGTCTCATCCGCCGGAAAGGGCTCCGCGAAACGCAGCGGATTAGGTCATGATTGTCATCGCGATTCCGAAAAGTAACGAATCAGGACGATAATCCAAATATTATTAGTATATTGATGCCGATAAATAAAACTGCGATGAACCTTAACCGAATAACTACGGTGACACTGGCCGGCATATTCATTTTCCTCCTTGAGGCGACGCCTCTCGGGGCGCAGCGGCGGATGTCGCTCTCGGAGGCGATCGGGACGGCGCGGAGCCAGTCGGTGGCGGCGTTGGAGGCGAAGCACGCGTTTGTCTCGACTTACTGGGCGTACCGTTCCTATCAGGCGAGCCGCCTGCCTTCGCTCATCCTGTATGGCGACCTGATGAACTTCGACCGGTCGCTCACCCTGCTGCAAAGCTATGAGGACGGTTCGTTCCGCTACGCCAGCACCTACAACCTTCAGAACAGCCTCGGACTCCAGATCGCCCAGAATGTCACCTTCACCGGCGGAAAGCTCTACGTCTATTCCGATCTCTCCCGCATCGACCAGTTCGGGCTCAACAAGAAGCTGACCTGGTACTCCCAGCCTGTCACGGTCCGCTACGTCCAGCCGCTTTTCTCCTACAACCAGTTCAAATGGGACAAACTCATTGAGCCTAAGGAATATGAGCGTGGCCGCCGCCGCTACGTCGAGTCGATGGAGCAGGTCACGATCAACGCCGTGTCGGCATATTTCTCGCTTGTCCGGGCGCTCAAGAACCAAGAGTCAGCGAAGGCCAACTATGAGAACACCGAGAAGATGCGTTCCGTGGCTGCGGAAAGGATGAAACTCGGAAGTGTCACAAAGGCAGAATATCTCCAACTGGAACTCCGCGCCCTGAACGACAGCATCTCGATCGGCGAGAGTCTTGTCAACGTGCGTCAGGCGCAGATGGCCTTGAACTCTATTCTTGGCTACGATGAGTCGGTGGAGGTGGAGCCTGTGCTGGACGACTCGATGCCGGACATCCTGATGGACTACGATCTGGTGATGGAGAAGGCGTTGAAGAACTCGACCTTCAGCCTTGACAATCAGATAAATGAGTTGAGCGCTGCCTCAAATGTGGCGAGAGCCAAGGCGGACAGGGGGATTTCGATGAGCCTGAACGCCCGTTTCGGCTTGTCCCAGACCGGCGATGGCTTGCCGGATGTCTATAGAGATCTTCTGAACCAGGAGGTGGTCGGTCTTTCGTTCAGCGTGCCGATATTCGACTGGGGACTGGGCAAGGGGAAGGTCCAGAAGGCCAAGGCCGCCGAGGAGGTGGTCAAGGCGCAGATTCTCCAGAGCGAGAACGACTACCGCAGGGAGATTTTCACCGCCGTCGGCCAGTTCAACAATCAGCGCCAGCAGTGCTTGGCCTCCCGTAAGGCGATGGAGATAGCCTCCGAAAGGTTCGAGCTGATGATGGATAAGTTCCGGCGAGGCTCTGCCACGGTGACCGACCTTACAAATGCCCAGAACGACAACGAATCGGCGATGACCAAATACATCACCGACTACTCCAACTTCTGGAACTACTATTATACCCTGCGGAAGTACACCCTTTACGATTTCCTCACGGGGAAGGACATCGATGTCAGCGTCAAGGAAATGGTTGAATAATTCAGAATCAATGAATATGCGAACGAATATGCTTGTGCCGCTTTTCGTCTGCGGTCTCGCCATAATGGCCGCGGCCTGCGGAGGAAACAAAAAGACAGAGGAGGACAAGGACGGGAAACTGGCCTACGCTCCCCAGATAAACGAGGTGTCCGTCATCACTTTGGAAAGGAAGGACTTCGCCCGTCAGCTCCTGTCCAACGGAAAGCTTGTCGCGGCCCGGAAAGGCGCCCTGCAATTCAGAACAACGGGGAAAATCTCCGCGATCAACGTCAGGAATGGTGAATATGCCTCCGCAGGCTCAGTGATCGCCACTGTTGACAGACCGGACCTGAGACTGGCCCTGGAGTCCTCGCGGCTTTCACTTCAGAAAGCTGAGCTGGATCTGTACGACTACCTTGTCGGCCAGGGCTACGCCGCCGGTGACACGACCTCGGTTCCCGCGGACCTGCTCGCCACGGCGAAGATGAAGTCGGGCTATTCCGCCGCCCGGAACGGTCTGGACCGCTCATCCTACGAGATTTCCGGGACTGTCCTATGCGCTCCTTTCTCCGGGCGTGTCGCTGACATCAAACAGAAGCCGTTCGACCAGAGTCCGTCTGGGACATTCTGCACGATCGTGGACGACAGTGTGCTGGAGGTCGATTTCACGGTGATGGAGTCGGAATATTCATTTCTCTCTGTGGGGCTTCCTGTGAAGGTGCGTCCTTTCGCCGACGGGACAAAAGAATATTCAGGAAAGGTCACCGCCGTCAATCCGCTTGTGGATGCCAATGGGCAGATCTCCGTCACGGCGCAGGTCCGGAACGACGGGTCGCTGATCGACGGAATGAACGCGCGTGTGATTGTGGAGAGGATGATTCCGGGGCAGCTGGTGGTGCCTCGCAGCGCGGTGGTGGTAAGGGACAATCTGGACGTGCTTTTCACTTGTACGGATGACGGCAAGGCGCACTGGACCTACGTCACGATACTCTACTCCAACGGTGAGTCCTACGTGGTCGAGGCCAACAGGGACAGGAACGCCGAACTGAACGAGGGCGACAAGGTGATCATTTCCGGCAACCTCAATCTGGCGGACAACTCGGATGTGATGGTAAAAATGTAGGTGATGCTCAAACATCTGATAGACAGGCCGATAACGGTGACGATGATAACCCTTGTCATCGTTGTGCTGGGCATTGTCAGCGTCCGTCTGCTGCCGGTGTCGCTTATTCCTGATGTGGACATTCCGTACATCACGGTTCAGGCCACCTCCTCTGATCTTTCGGCCAGGGAGATGGACGAAACCGTGCTGAAACCTCTGCGACAGCAGCTCATCCAGCTCAACGCTCTGGAGGACATCGTCAGCGAGGCCAAAGACGGGAGCGGAACAATCCGACTCACGTTCAACCACGGTTCTGACATCGACTATCTTTTCATCGAAGTCAACGAGAAGATTGACCGGTCTATGTCCAGCCTCGGGGATATCTCCCGCCCTAAGGTCTTGAAGGCCAGTGCCACGGACATCCCGGCGTTTTTTGTGAACATCACCTCGGCGGCCGCCGGGTCGCCGACCTCCCGACAGGATCAGGAACAGTCGGTCTTGGATCGACCGCAGAACCCCTCGAAACGCGGCGGTCTTGGCGACCACGAAGACCTGTTCCCCGTAAGCGAGGATTTCTCGCAAATGAGCCGCTTCGCCCGTGATGTCATCAGCAAACGCATAGAGCAGCTTCCGGAGGTCGCGATGGTGGATGTGAGCGGCCTTGTCAGCGATGAGATTCTCATCATTCCGGACGAACCCAAACTCAATCAGATAGGGATGACTATGTCCGAGTTCGAGAGGTGTGTCAATAGTTCCAACATCCGGCTCGGAAGCCTCACCATCCGTGACGGGGAGTACCGCTACAATGTCAAGTTCGACTCCCGCGTCTCCTCCGGTGAGGACATAGCGAACCTTTGGTTCAAAAAGGAGGGTCGCCTCCTTCAAATCAAGGATGTGGCCGATGTCATTGTCCATCCGGCCAAGCGTACGGGTCTTGTCCGCTCGAACGGAGAGGATGCCGTGTGCCTTGCGGTCATCAAGCAGAGCGAGGCCAAGATGTCGGATCTCAAGTCTGCAATGAACGGACTTATGGACAGTTTCCGCGGCGACTACCCGCAGCTTCGCTTCGAGATCACAAGAGACCAGACCGGGCTTCTTGAGTACACCATCAACAATCTGGTTCAGAACATCGTGATGGCTCTCCTGCTGGCAAGCGTCATAATATTCCTCTTTATGAGGGACTTCCGCTCTCCTGTGCTGGTCATTATGACAATGCCTGTGGCATTGGTCTTCTCGATGCTTTGCTTCTATGCCCTGGGGTTGACCCTTAACATCATATCCCTTTCAGGCCTTTTGCTCGGAGTGGGAATGATGACGGACAACACGGTCATTCTTGTGGACAACATAACAGGCCGCTGGCAGCGGGAAGGGAATCTGCGCGCCGCCGTGCTTGAAGGGACGAGGGAGGTTGAGGGAGCTATGCTCAGCTCCGTGCTGACAACCTGCGCGGTGTTCATTCCGCTGATTTTCCTGAGCGGCATCGCAGGGGCGATGTTCTACGATCAGGCAATGTCGGTGACAATCGTGCTGCTGACATCGTACATCGTGACCATCCTCGTGATACCTGTCTATTATTACTGGTGGTACAAAGGCTCGGACGGTTTCCGCCCGAATCCGTTGCTGGATAGAATCAACTTCGATGATCCTATCCGCCGCTGGGATGACAGGTGTATGGAGTGGTTCATCCGGCACAGGCCTGTCGCCTGGGGGCTGCTGGCCGTCTCCGCAGTCGGACTTACTGTCAGTTTTGCAGCTATGCCTAAATCCCGTCTGCCGGAAATGACCCAGACGGACGCCATAATGAAGATTGACTGGAACGAACACATCTCCGTTGAGTGCGGCACAGAGCGGATCCGGGAGCTGGAGGGGAAACTGGCGGGCGGAGTGGAACAGATGTCGGCTCTTGTCGGCTCCCAGCAATTCATCCTGAGCCATAGCGGCGACCAAGGCATTTCTGAAGCGTCGGTCTACGTGGACTGCAAGGATGCCCGCAGTCTGGAAAAGATTCTGGCCGTGATGAAGGACTGGATGGATAATGAGTATCCGGAGGCGGTATATTCCTTTGAGGCTTCCGGAAACATCTTCGATATGGTTTTCGCCCGGGACGAGGCCCCCCTGACGGCGCGCCTTCGTCCTGTCCGGACGAGGGAGGTTGAAGTCGGCCCGCTGCGGGACATTCTTTCCAGGATCCGCGAGGCGTTGCCGGGAGTGGCGGTCTCCGACCCTCCGGTGAAGACTGATGCTCTCTTTGTCGCGGATCCTGAATTGCTTGCGCTTCACGACATAGGCTATTCCGAGCTTGTGTCCGTGTTGAGGAACTCGCTCAACGAGAACCGTCTGTTCAGCATAGTCCACGGAACCGGCACCATTCCGGTCGTGACCGGCTTTGACGCTTCGGGTCTTTCGGAGATTCTTCGCAGGGTCTTCATCGAGAAAAAAACCGCTGATGGCGGGACGGTCAGGATTCCTGCCGCAGATCTGATGCGCCAGACTTTCGTCGAGGATTTCAAGAAACTGGTCGCAGGTCCCGAGGACAATTACTATCCTCTGGCCTTCGATGTCGCGGCGGAGGACGTGAAGACGGTGATGTCGACGGTGAATGACATCGTGCGGGAGGACGGAAGGTTCGAGGTCGGATATTCCGGATCCTATTTCACGAACAGCAGGATGGTTGAAGAGATGGCGGTCATAATGCTGGTGGCCTTGATTCTTCTTTTCCTGATTCTGGCCTCGCAGTTCGAGTCGCTTGTCCAGCCTCTGATCATCCTGTCCGAGGTGGTTGTGGATGTCTTCGCCGCATTGCTTGTCCTGTGGATTTTCGGAGTCAGCATCAATCTGATGTCGATGATCGGACTGATTGTCATCACCGGCATCGTCATCAACGACTCCATCCTGAAGATTGACACCATCAATCAGATGCGCAGAGCCGGAGAGAGTCTTGAGCGGGCCGTCATCAATGCGTCATCGTTGAGGGTGAAGGCTATCATAATGACTTCATTGACGACAATCCTTGCCGTCTGCCCATTCCTGTCGAGGGGGAGTATGGGAGATGACCTCCAGTACCCGATGTCCCTTGTGATCATCGCCGGAATGGTTGTCGGAACACTTGTCAGCCTCTTCGTCGTGCCGGCGTTGTATTATTCGATCTACAATGGAAGAAAGAAAAAATAGGCTTTCTCCATTCTCGGTCGTTCTGATTATGGTGGCGCTGTCCCTTATAGGGCTGGCGATGTTGCCGCGTCTGAACATCCAGTACACCCCGATGACCGAAGGGCGGACGGTCACGGTGTCTTTCTCCTATCCCAACGCCTCGGCGGAAATCATTGAGAGCGAGGCGACTTCCAAGATAGAAGGGGTGATGGCCGGAATCCGGGACGTCACCGACATCTCTTCCGCTTCCCGCAAGGGGGCGGGTTCCGTTACTGTGACATTCCGCAAAGGAACGGATATGGATGCGGCACGCTTTGAGGTGGCTTCGGCGATCCGGAACGTCTATTCCGGTCTTCCGGATGGTGTCTCTTATCCGGGGATATCCCTTGCCGGCGGCGGCCGTGTCTCGCGGATATCCTATCTTGTCAAGGGAGCGATTCCTTCCCGGGAGATTTCCAAATATGTCAAAGAGTATGTTCTGAATCATTTGGCCGCCATTCCAGGTGTGGACAAGGTCAATGTCGGCGGCGGTGTTCCGTTCCAGTGGGTGATTACCTTTGATGCGGGCAAGATCCAGTCTGCCGGAATCACTGCGGACGAGATCGCCTCGGCCTTCAATTCCTATTACAGTGAGGAGATTCTCGGAATGGCGGAGACATCCGGCGGGTTGATGACGGTACGGCTTAAGGAAGCGTCCGACAAGGATTTCGGAGCAATCCCTGTAAAATGCGTCGGCGGCAGGGTGATTCATCTTGGCGACATCGCCCAGTGGCGTTACGAGGAGGCGTTGCCGTCGAGCTATTACCGTGTCAACGGCTTGAACACCATCACTTTGTCTGTAGAGATAGCCTCCGCGGCCAATCTGCTGACAACCGCCTCGGCCGTCAAGGAACGGATGTCGGAACTTCAGAAAGGATTCCCGTCCGAGATCACCGCCGGCATCGCCTACGATTCCTCTGAATATGTCCGCGGGGAGCTTGGCAAGATCTACGTCCGCACTGCTCTCTGCATCCTGATTCTGCTGCTGTTCGTGTTTCTGATCAACAGGTCGTGGAGGTATATGCTGCTCATCGTGTTCACCCTGACTGTCAATGTGCTGACGGCTCTGATGATCTACGCTTTGGCCGGCCTTCAGATCCACATCTACACCCTTGCCGGGATCACCGTCTCGCTCGGCATCATCATCGACACCTCGATTGTGATGATCGACCATTATGCCCATTTCAAGGACCGAAAGGCCTTCCCGTCAATTCTCTCGGCGGCGGCCACGACCATCGGGGCGTTGATGATGGTCCTTCTGCTGCCGGAAAAGGAGAAGGCCAACCTTGTGGACTTCATCTGGGTGATAGTCATCAACCTTGGGCTGTCGCTGGTGATTTCATACCTGTTCATTCCGTCATTGATGGAATATCTTCCTGTGCGTCTTGACGGTGGCGCCGGCGGGCGTTCGCCTCGGAAGATCCGCCGGACTCTGCGTTGGAACAGGTTCTACACTTCCTACATCGGCTGGGGTGTGCGTCATCGCTGGGTCTATGTCCTTGTTTTCGTCGCGGCTTTCGGAATCCCTCTCTGTCTGCTTCCGACACGTCTGACGGATTATGCGAAAGACCGGACAGGCCGGTTCGACAGGTTCTTGGACAAGATTGTCACCTGGGGGCCTTACGACAGGAACCGTCAGGTCATAGACAAGATTTTCAGTTCCTCTTTCGGTTTGTTCTACAAGTCCCTGAACCGCTCCAATTTCTACAGGGAACCCCAGAAGAAACGTCTTGTGATCAATGCCGGAATGCTTGAGGGTTGCACTGTCAACCAGCTCAACGAGGTTGTCAGGGCGATGGAGAATTATCTGTCGAAATTCGAAGAGATTTCCGTCTTCACCACGTCCGTGTATTCCTATGCCAACGCCGAGATTTCCGTTGAGTTCAAGCCCGAGTACGAGAACACCGGTTTCCCTTCCGTGCTGAAATCGGAGGTGACGAAGATGGCAATCAATTTCGGCGGCGCCAACTGGTGGGTCTCCGGAATCGACGACAACAATTTCAACAACAACATCGTGTCGTCCTCCAAAAGCAACCGGATTTCCCTTAAAGGCTACAATTATCAGGATCTCAGGGGCTATGCGAAGAAACTTCAGGAATATCTCGCCACCAACCGCCGTGTCCGCGATCCGGAAATCTGGTCCGGTGGCTGGAGCGGCCGTCCTTCGCTGGAGTTTGTCCTTGACTACGATTTCGCCCGGATGACCCTTGCGGACATCAACCCTTACACCTACTACAACGCTCTGGGATCCCTGCTGTACGAAAAGAAGATAGGGGCTTCCGAGTATGGCGGCGAAACTGTGGACGTGGTTCTCCGTTCCTCGGACCTGAACAGATACGACCTTTGGCATGTCCTGAACTCTCCGATAGATGTGGGACAGAAAAAGATGACGCTATCAAGTGTCGGAGGCATCGACAAGAGGCGCACGGGGGTGACGATCAAGAAGAGCAACCAGTCCTATGAACTGGATGTCTGCTACGATTTCATCGGGGGCTGGGAACTCTCCCGTTCCCTGTCCCAAAAGGCGGTGAAGTATATGAATGACGAAGTTCTTCCGATCGGTTTCAAGGCCGAGGTGCCGGGCTGGGGCTGGTTCGACACCGCCAAACAGCAGTACGCCTGGCTGCTGTTCCTGATTCTCGCCGTGATGTACGTGATGCTTGCGATGACTTTCGAGTCGTTCCGCTACCCGCTTGCCGTGATATTTATGGTTCCGATTTCATTCATCGGCCTTTTCCTCGCTTTCGGTCTCTCGGACTTCTCCTTCGACCAGGGCGGCTTCGCCGCTTTCGTGATGCTCAGCGGCATAGTCGTCAACGCCGGCATCTACCTGATCACCACCTACCAGTCTCTCCTTGGTGAACGTGTCCATCCTGCTCCTGTGATCCGGCAGACTCACCAACCGGACGAAGCGACCGGAATCCGCCTCTACGTCAAGGCCTACTCCCGCAAGATCAATCCGATCACCCTGACGATAGTCTCCACGATCCTCGGTCTCCTCCCGTTCCTCACCGATGGCCCCGAGGAAGTCTTCTGGTTCGACTTCGCCGTCGGCACCATCTCCGGAATGCTCTTCTCCATACTTGCCGTGATTTTTGTCCTCCCTGTATTCTGCATCAGCAGACGTTGACCTCCCGGTGTCCGCTTTTGTCGGGATCGATGAGGCGGCGGAGCAAGTCTATAGACTCTGCTTCACGTCTCTGATACGATCCTTTGCAATAGCGTTTCTGCGGGTATGGCCATTTTGGAGAATGCGAAGAGTTTTTTGCCTAAGAAGCTGTTTAAAAATGGTTCCCGCATTTTAGAAGCTGTTTAAATTTTGTTAGCGAAAAGATTTATGAGGATAGTTT